>JABIWD010000051.1 GCA_018701105.1 Candidatus Uhrbacteria bacterium
CTCGAACTCACCAATAAAATCATGCAAACTCGCATGTTCCGAAATCTGCACGAACCTTCTGATCCTCTCGTAAAACTGTTGAAGGTGATCCATCTGCTCCGCCTGCTCCTCTTCTGTTAACTGCAAGACGGCTCCGTAAAGTCCAGATAGCTTAAGAGCCTTCGCCATAACCTCGAGTGCGTTCCGTCGTCGAGCCAAAACTCGCAACTCTTGCAATACATCCGAGATCTCGCGAAGTATCCTCGATCCATCCGTGGACAGACCTGCTATCGATGAGCTTATGACATCAACTATGGGCTTCCCTTGTTTCTTTGCTTCGTGTGTCAGTGATACAAGATCGCGCTCAGGGATTCCGATATGTTCGTGCGACAAGAGACGGTATATGCTCGCGCTGTCGTAGGGTCGGTCGATGATTCTAAGTAGTGCGATGGCATCAAGTACGATTGGTTTTCTGTAGAGACCGCTCAATGCCATGAAACGATACGGAATTCCGTGTACGTCAAACCCACGTAAAAATGGTTCAGCGTTATCATTCGCGCGTACGAGCACCGCCATGTCAGACCACTCACAATCGTGCGATGCCTTGAGCCCGGTCATCTTATCGATCACCGCTTTCACCTCACTTTCGAGATTGTCTGCGTGAATGTGCTCCAAATGTGCATCACCCAGGATCTGACTCTTGAGCTCTTTGTCGAGCCCGTGCGTTTCCTTCAATCTAGTCTCGAGTCTTCTGGGATCGTTCTGCTGTATAAAAGTATAGGAAGCATCTAAAATGCCCTGTTGTGAACGATAGTTCTTTGTAAGGATTACTCGTGCTGTTTTGGGATAATCGTCCTCAAAACGCAGAATATTAGCCACAGAAGCACCTCGGAAAGAGTAAATAGCCTGATCATCGTCCCCAACGACCGCTAAATTGTTTTTTGGGTCTGCGAGCAACTTTACAAGCTCATATTGAGCGTAGTTCGTGTCCTGAAACTCGTCGACAATTATGTACTTAAACTGCTCTCGGTACTGTTTCAAAATAGCAGGACGCTTCCTGAACAACTTAAGCGTGTACATTATCAGTGCACCAAAATCCAAAACATTATTGTCGTGCATCAACTGCTCGTATGTTTCGTACGCGCCCGCAATTTCCAAAAGTCGATCTCGCTCTTCATCATCGATATCGGTTTGCGCTTTCACGAACTCAAGATAATCCTTCGGGTCGATGTCCTCATCCTTTGCACGTGAGAAGTGATTCAGTAGCGCACGAAGAAACTTGGTTGGGTTCCCTAGCGGCTTATAGTAATCAAGATTAAACTTGTCGATGTTCTGCCGCACGAGCAACCACGCATCAACCTCAGTCATCAACTGAGCGTCATTCGAGAGCCCGACGTCGAGTCCGTGTTGCTGCAATATTCTTTGGCAGAAAGCATGAAACGTCGATATCCAAAGATCGACGTATCCATACGGTAAAAGTTGATCCACACGCTCCTCCATCTCGGCGGCTGCCTTTTCTGTGAATGTGAGCGCGAGTATTTCATCTGGCTTTGCGAGATCTTTCTCGATCAGCCATGCAATCCTTCGCGTCATCACAGTAGTCTTCCCTGTTCCCGCCCCCGCGATAATCATCAAAGGGCCGTCAGTGTGAGTGACGGCTTCTTTTTGTTCAGAATTTAGATTCTGAAGAATGTCGGACATTTATTCTACGCTCTCAAAACTAATTGAACCGTCGTCGTCAATCTGAACGAGTACAGTCTCTACCTCAAGGTCGCCATGAGCTTCCTTTACGATCCCGGCAGCTGCACGTAAATCTGTGTGATGCTGTGTATTCTCAGCGTCACGATTCTCAAATGCACCACGTCCACCATATGCGCCACAGTCTGTGTGGTTCATGATTATAAGTTTCTTGATGCTGTGCAATTTCTTCGAAAGCTCAATGTGACTAAGTGTTGCCTCGTGCCATGAAGCGGGCTCATCTGAAACGATAGTCTTACCGGCTCCAGCGATAGCAACAATGTCGCAATCATTAAGTATCCCTCGTTTTTCAAGTTCACCGCGAATAGCAGAACCGAGTCTGAAGTCCATGCAGTGAAGGACCATTGTTGAACATGTGCGTGACATAAATCAAATTAATTTCAATTGGGCAAATGGGCAAATTTCAATTTAATGAAGTTCGTATCCATTGGCAGATTATCATGAATTCACCCTTATAACAAAAATGCGACCCCCACAGCTGTGGAGGTCGCTCGTCTTCTCTACCGAGGCTGCGTGCGAGCGACCTCGAAGGTGTCCTTGGCGCCCTTGACCACGAAGTGCGACCCGGTCTCATTCAGAGCGCTGGGAATCTGCATGAACCCGCGTCGGTGCAGGAGCATGTTCCCCATCGAGGTCTCTTCGACCATCAGACGCCGATCCTCCTCGACGGTCAGCTCTCCACCGTGCACGAAGTTGCGCTTGCCGCAGTTCTCGTGTCCCGCAACTCCCACCTGCGCGGTCGGACAGTCCATGTCGCTCAGGAACTGCCAGATGTTGGCGATCACGACGTCCCGGTCACGACGCTCCCGAGGCAGGCTGCCACCGAACGTACCATCGGGTCCCGGCATACGAAGCAGCCGTGTGTGCTCGATGTCGGCCAGGAGCTCCATGAGGTCCTGCAGCCGAGGATCCACGCACAACGCGATCACCTTCTTCACCGGTGCAGCGGCCGCTGGGATCAGCACGTTGTGCTGTCGGATCTCGAGCTGCGCGCTCTGCGGCATCGCAGAGCGGAAGACCGCGAGCATCTGGTCCTGAATCGCTCGCGACACGACTCCCTGGAACGGAAGCACGAGGTCCAACACTGTGCAGCTGTGAAGCGTCAGGCACTCACCGTACCAACGCCTCACGAGGTCTGCCATCTTGCCGCCCCTGTCGAGCGCCATGAAGGGCTTGTGCACCGCGATGGTGTCCACCTCTCCCAGCTCCCCCTCTGCCGTCATTCCGGCCATCCACTCCTGCAACACCAACGGCGGCAGAGCCATCGGGCTCACGACCACCGACTGCGGGACTTCTGCTCCCGCTCCTGTCTTACTGCTCATCAACGCACCCCTGTCTTGGTTTCACGCCCGGTTTTGGACGATTGGAAAAAGCCTAGTCCTATTTTACCGCTTTGTCAAACGTTTCCTTTCAAACGCGCGCAAAGCCGCTTTTTTTACTGGATAATCTGGGCAATGCATCGCAACCAGGTTCCAAAAAGCGCGCGAATGGTTTAATTCTACGGTATGAGCGAGTTCGTGAATGATCACGTAGTCGATGACGGCGGGATCGAGCTTTACGAGCTCTAGGTTCAGGCTCAAGTGCTTCTTTGAGCTACAGCTTCCCCATATCGTTGTTTGACGACGAAACGAGACCTTGTGTACATCCCATCCGGTAACCTCGGTAAGGATTCGGACGCGCTCGGTCAAATGTCGCTTTGCCTCTCGCTCGGTCCACCGCAGTAACGTCGACAATACGTGTGCGTCGTCATCTCTCAGATCAACGACACACAACTTGTCACTCTCTAACCAAAGCATCCGGTCGTCAAAGACCGGAATGCGATTTAGTTGATATGTAACTCCAAGGTGTTCGAGCTCCTGCATACCGTATAAACTCGTCCTTACTGTAACTTAAGCTCAGCGAACACCTCCTCGGGTGTGATGTCACTTCCCTCTGCAGTATAAAAGAATATTTCAAAAAGCAAGTCATCCGTCTTCCAGTACCACGCATCGAACACATTCCCTCTTCGTACGCCCACGTTTCGTCCATCGATCTCGATAAGCTCTAGATCAGGCGGCATGAGGGCCTGTTCTGGGTATACCAGCACATCAAACAAAACCCAATCATCTCCATCGTAGTAATCCAGATCGTCTCTACTCTGCCGATTTGGCAACTCAATTGGCTGATCTACGTTCTGGAAGAATGTCTTGGCCTCTTGTCGTGCAGTCGTGCGCTCCTTCCCTACTCCAAAGTCGCTACGAATACCGTCATACGGCTCATATGCATACCAATCATCCTTCTCACCGGTAAGGTACCACTCAGTAGCACTAAACTCAGGCTCATCAACAACCTCACTCAAACCCTCCGGCGTCTTTGCCGCGCAACCTGCTCCAATTACGAGCAACATGCCGAACATCATCATCAATTTCTTCATATTATTTCATTACGATTCTATCTATAAATTTCCATGGTATTGAGTTGACGTCATCCATGTCGACGGCATCCTCAACGAGCCCTTCTAGTACTTCACTGGTATCAACATATCTTGCTTGATACCTGCGAATCCTTGTTATGAAATCCTTCTTGTCGATCTCGGAATGGAACTGCGTCACGTAGAACGGCTTCCCGTTCACCTTGAATGCATGATACGGACACCCTTCAGAACGAGCAAGTAATGTAACGTTATCAGGTAACTTTGTCGCACTATCCTTATGAAGCGCGACGGCCCTGAAGGTTTTAGGCATGTCATGAAACAATGGATCGTTCCCTGCGTCTGAAATAACCTCGATCACCCCCGATCCGTACAACTCTGCATATTCTTCACTCCGTTCAACTTTACCTCCGAGCGCTTCTACTGCAAGCTGAAATCCATAACATGACCCAAGCACCGGGATATTTTGCTCAAAGCAGTGTACGAGTAATCTTTCTGCATCTGTTATAAATGGAAACTTGTCCAAATCAAGGACATCGGCATCGCTAGATCCACCAACAAACAGAGCGTCATACCCATCGATGATGTCAGGATCGAAACTAGGAACATCAAATAAGTTTATTGCGTCTAGCTGATCGTCATTCAACTTTCCAAATCTCACAAACTCTGCACGCTCCTCCGACAATGTCGGTGCATCATCCCTTGCTTGAATCAGTAATATTTTCAATTCATCACGTTGTTTCAACATATTCTTTCAATTTCTCAAAGTCCGTCAGAAGCTCACCGTACCTAGTTCTATTATAAACCGCAACTGCAGGGTGAAATAAGGGCAATATAGTTACCGACTTCCCATTGATCTCCGTGACAAACGTATTACCTCGCGTTTCCGTTATTGTGCCAAGTTTTTCCTCGAGCCCGTAGCGCTTCATAATGTACTCCATCGAGAACCTTCCAAGTGTCGCGATTACGTTTGGTGCGATGATGTCGATCTGGCGATCCAGGAACGGAGCATACAGCTCAATCTCCTCAGGCTTTGGATCACGGTTCTTTGGCGGTCGATCTTTTACTACGTTTGTTACGTAAACCGTTGATCGATCTAGTCCGATGTCCGCTAATAGTTTATCGAGAATCTTTCCTGAAGCTCCACAAAATGGAAGCCCTGTTTCCGCCTCCTTTTTTCCGGGCGCTTCTCCGATAAACAAAACATCAGCGTTGACGTCGCCCTCGCCAATAACGCACTGCGCATCATTCGCAATACGATCTGCATAAAACGGCGATATTTCAAGCTGCTCGAGCTCAGTCAATATTTTCTTCATCGATGCACTCATACGTGACATATTAGCACATTTTTGCTACATTATATTCAAGAAAGGAGGCCACATGCAGCACGCTGGCGGTACGATTCGATTCATGCGCGATCCGAAAACTGGAGACCAGCTTGCATCGCTGGTCGTCTACAAGTTCGGGACACTCAACTTCAAATGGGCAGATCCAAGCAGGCCTCTCATGAGGACGCTTGGTGAAGGGCTCAAAATCACTGTGACACACATTGGGGGCACGCGATATCGATGCGTGGTCGAAAACGCATCTGTGATCCTGCACGAGAACGTGCTCGAACTGATCGCGATCCCCAGCTGAACTACAAAGCACCCCACCGTTCAGGCGAGGTGCTGTTTTATTCTTTTCCAAGCATCCTTAGAAACAAGAGACCCGTTGTCTTACGTGGTAACGTCTTCTTGTTGATCGTGATAGAAGTTCTTTTCAGCGTCTTTCCGGAATACTCTTTATTCAGGGCATTTGCATTTTGCAGCAAGGTGGCAAGTTCCATGAAGCTAGTACTGTCTTCATATCCCGGACCTGTGCTTGCGTACCTCTTGAAATACCGCACAAAGAAGGCTCTAAACTTTTTCCCATCATCAAACCCCGGCATCTTGTCCGGAACGATATGGTGAGCCCATACAACCAACTTTGGCCTCAGCGCTTGGATGTTCTGCCTTACGTGATCAAGTGAAGTATCATTCTTTACTTTGGGCGCTGACATAAAAATAATATCAACCTTACCGATCTCCTTTAACTGCTTCTTTGTTAGCTTGTGTGCATTGTCTCCGAAATGAGCCAGCCTCACTCCGTCGATAGTATAGTTCCATGCAATATTCAAGTCGCCGTTCCACTCGTATATCACCGTCCCCTTTAAATCAAGCTTTGGGAAAGGGTCAGAGTTCACGCCTGTCTGCGGTGCGGTTTGCAACCAACCACCCGGCGCATATGCATGATCCGCATCCGGTTCTGACATCAAAACCAAATTAGCCCCAAAAGCTTTTCCTTTAAAAGTTTTTGGAAACTTGGGACCAAGCGCCCATTCAGGTGCATCATTGTAAGGGTCAACGACTATGCGATAACCCTCGTCATTTTCAATAAGAAAACATGATAATCCTAGGAAGTGTATTTTCATATATGTATTCTAACAAAAACATCGAGCTTGTACTCGATGTTTATCCACTACGACAGTTACCGGAGTAATTGAGTTTACTCTCTCCCAAACAATCGCTTCAACCAGCTCTTCTTAGGTATCGGCGCTGCATCCCTAGCCTTAACGGCGCGTTCAGCTGCCCGATAACGTGCAGTATCTGCTTCGTTCTGCAATATCCCTGTCGACCTTCTCCCATCTACACCTCCATGTGACCTATCGTCTGATGGAGAATGTGCATCTGAGCCATCTATATATTGTAAGAACTCTGGCGCCATTTGTTCAATACCCTCCCTTTCAACGAACTCACTAACATGGTCAAGTATTGCTTCTGGAGTATTCGCATCTGTATTATCCAAGCTGTGAAGTTCACCCATTACCATCAATGCACCTTCCTTAGACCGGCCAATATCAATACCTTCCTCATTCACAACTAGACGATAGCCAAACGATTCCCAAAACAGTAATACGAGATTCGCATTAATCTGACCAAAGTGATATTGGGTACCCTCTAAAAAGCTATCAAAGTCTACATTCCCCGGCATATGCAATACCTCGGGCATCGTCCTGTACAGCCGCTTTAACTCTTCGCTTTCTATTGGGCGTTCAAGTGTTCTTTTGGTATCTACGGTATAACTCCCGGCCTCACCATTCCATGATGCGTCCTGCTCACCATACCGCTCATTCACAAGAGCCTGAAGCCGCTCATCCTTACTAAGCAGATCGATCACTGCATGATCAGTGTCCCCGGATCCCCCAAGCGCTATGTCAATTGCCCTGACGTTCTCCAGGAAACCATCGTCAACACCTGCCAAAGCTTTCAGGTCTTCAATCGCGGCTTCGGCATCACCCCTCTCTTGACCGAGTAAAACGTCTACACGACCAGCAACGACAATGTCATACTCTTCCCGATCAAAATTCCAACTAACAGAAACATCTACTCCATTGATTCTGCCGCTCATATCGAGCGTTGTGTCATACATCGCATCTTGTTTCCAGCCCGAGTTACCATCTGTGCCAATAATGTCCCTCACTGACTCAACGCCTGTCTCGGGATTTGGCATCTCTCTGAACGAGAGATGATTGTTATCATCAAACATCCAATCTCGCTCACTGACCTCCGCGGCTTCAAGGTCAGGAAGACTGTCGGCTTCTTTGTTAGGCAAACTAAACAATGCTTCCGCCCGTCCCAATGCCGCCTCCCTGTGGCCATATCCACCTCCATCAACTCGAGGTTTCATACGCAGATGTAAATACTTATATACAAATTATATCACGTATTGTTTAGCGAAAACAAAAACACCGAGCTTTCGCTCGATGTTTATCCACTATCGTTTTCTTTTCATCGCAACTCGATGTCGCGCCATCTCCCGTTCCAGTGCGGCTGCTGCATGAGCGTAGGCTTGATCGTTTACCGATGTCGCTTCACTCATGATCCGTTCTGCCTCTTCTTTTGCTTTGTTAATAGCCTCAATGTCGAGCTCTTCTGCGCGGTCAGCAGTGTCTGCAAGTATCACGACCTCACCCTTGTCTCGGACCTCGATGAATCCTGTTGAGACTGCAAGTAGCTCCTCTTTGCCATCGACGATGAGCTTAAGCTCACCCGGCTTCAACTCGGATACGAGCGGAGCATGGTTTGGCAAAACTGTAATCTCACCTGTAGACGTCATGACCGACACTGAATCAACCGTTTGCGACATTATGATGCGCTCCGGTGTGACAATCGAAAATTGGATTGTCTTATCAGCCATACTTTACTTTGTAGTTTCGTTAGAAGCTGCAATCACATCTGCGATACTTCCCTTCAAGTAGAAAGCGTCCTCTGATAGATTATCGTGCTTTCCTTCCAAGATCTCCGAGAAACCTGTGATAGTCTCCTCGAGCGTAACGTACTTTCCATCTTTTCCAGTAAACTGCTCAGCCACGAAGAATGGCTGACTAAGGAATTTCTGAACTTTACGAGCACGTGACACTGCAAGCTTGTCATCTTCTGACAACTCATCCATTCCAAGAATGGCGATGATGTCCTGAAGATCTTTGTATCGTTGCAAAACATTCTGCACGCCACGAGCAACGCGGTAGTGCTCTTCACCCACGATCTGTGGATCCAAAACAGTTGATGTTGAGTCCAATGGGTCAACAGCTGGGTAAATACCAAGCTCTGACAACGCACGTGACAACACAACGGTTGAGTCCAAGTGAGCGAATGTTGTAGCAGGCGCTGGGTCGGTAAGGTCATCAGCTGGCACGTAAACGGCCTGAATAGACGTAATCGATCCCTTCTTTGTTGAAGTAATTCGCTCCTGCAGCTGTCCCATCTCCTGCGCTAGCGTTGGCTGGTAACCAACGGCTGATGGAATTCGTCCAAGCAACGAGCTCACCTCTGAACCGGCCTGTGTGAATCGGAAAATGTTATCCACGAACAAGAGAACGTCTCGTCCCTCTTGGTCTCGGAAGTACTCTGACATCGTCAAAGCAGTAAGCGCAACACGAGCACGGGCTCCTGGTGGCTCGTTCATCTGCCCGAATACAAGAGCAGTCTTGTCCAAAACTTTTGATTCTTTCATCTCGTAGTAAAGGTCGTTTCCTTCACGAGTTCGCTCTCCAACACCGGCAAACACAGAGTAACCTCCGTGCTCAGACGCAATGTTGTGAATCAACTCCTGAATCAAAACTGTTTTTCCAACACCAGCACCACCGAACAGTCCAGCTTTTCCACCCCTCAAGAAGGGACAGATTAGGTCGACAACTTTAATTCCTGTTTCGAAAACCTCAGCTTCAGTTGTCTGGTCAATAAACGCTGGAGCGGCTGCATGAATAGGCATCTTGCCTTTAGTCTTTGGCGCGTCCATCTCATCGATAGGCTCTCCAATAACGTTAAACATTCGTCCCAATGTCTCTGGTCCAACTGGAACAGAAATTGGAGCACCTGTATTCACGACTTCCTGCCCTCGCACAAGACCGTCAGTTGAGTCCATGGCAATTGTTCGCACCACGTTTCCTCCAACGTGCTGAGCAACCTCAAGAACAATCTTGTCCTTGTCTCGAGTAACCTCAAGAGCAGTCAAGATGTTTGGTAGATCACCGTCGTCAAAAGTAACGTCGATAACCGGTCCAATAATTTGTGTAATCTTTCCATTCATAAGCTTATTCTAGTGCTGCTTTACCGGACGAGATCTCTGCAATCTCCTGAGTAATGGCGGCTTGTCGTGCCTGGTTATATGTAAGTGTAAGGTCGTCGATCATGTCTGATGCTGCGTCCGATGCGCTCTTCATGGCCATCATTCTGGCCGAGTGCTCTGACGCTGCCGCCTCGAGTAACGCTTGATACGCCTCGGACTCGATTATTCGCGGCAAGACTTGGTCGAGTATTGCGAGCTCTCCAGGTTCAAAGGTGAACTCCGGAGCTTCTCCAGGACGCTGAGCTTCTGCAAGCTCTTGCTCGTCCATCAAACGATCGTTCACGTCTCCAAGATCCTTGTTCCTTTCACCAAATGGTAACAGGCTCATGATCGTCGGAATCTGCGAAAGCGCTGACTTGAAGTCCGTGTACCCAATGAAGGTCTCGTCATAGACCTGCGCCGTGTAACCGTCCACAATCGTCTTTACGATTGGTCGGACCATTTCGGCGTTAGGAGCACTCGTTACATCCGTATAACTGCCGATGATATTCATGTCCAGCATCTTTGCAGCGTGAGCCGCGCGCTTTCCCATTGTAATCACGTCGATCGTTACACCGTCGCGAGCCTCCTTAAAGGATCGAGCTGCGCGTTGCATCTGGACGTTGTACCCACCGGCAAGTCCGCGGTCACTCATGATCAGCACAAGTAGAACACGATCCGTATTCTCTTTTTGTCTGAGCAATGGGTGCATTGAAATATCGGTTCGTTCCGAGATTTCGTCCACGAGCTCACGCAAGTGCTTCACATACGGTCGTGATCCTGCAACTGCCATCGTAGCCTTCTTCATCTTTGCGGCTGCTACGAGTTCCATTGCCTTGGTGATCTTCCGTGTGTTTTTCACACTTTTGATGCGCCGTTGAATTGTTTTCTTATTCACTGCCATAGGGGCTATACCCACCGAGCATTATTCCTTTAGAAAGTCTATTGTAAATTCTTCAATTGCCTTGATAAGCTTTTCCTTCGTATCATCCTCAAGCTTAAGTGTTGTCTGCATCTCGGTTACGATGTCCTCGTTCATTGAACTCATGTGAGTAATAAACTCAGACTCCCATTCACCAATTCGCTCAACTGGAACTGTGTCTAGGTAACCATTTGTAACTGCGAAGATAGACATAACCTGCTCTGAAACACTCATTGGAGCGTACTGAGCCTGCTTCAACATCTCCACTGTTCGTTTACCTCGCTCAATCTTTGAACGCGTTCCCTCATCAAGATCAGATGCGAACTGTGAGAAAGCCTCCAACTCTCGGAACTGCGCAAGGTCAAGACGAAGCTGTTTTGCAACAGACTTCATAGCCTTTGTCTGCGCAGACGATCCAACACGCGAAACTGAAAGTCCCACGTTCAAGGCTGGTCGCAATCCCTTGTTAAAGAGGTCCGACTCCAAGTAGATCTGTCCGTCTGTAATCGAGATAACGTTAGTTGGAACGTATGCTGACACGTCTCCACCCTGCGTCTCGATAATTGGAAGAGCTGTCATTGATCCTCCACCAAACTTGTCATTCAACTTAGCAGCACGCTCAAGAAGTCGTGAGTGCAAGTAGAAAACATCTCCAGGGTAAGCCTCACGTCCTGGTGGACGTCGAAGCAGCAATGAGATCTCTCGGTATGCAACGGCCTGCTTTGAAAGGTCATCATATACTACAAGCACATCCTGTCCCTTGTTCATGAAGTACTCTCCGATAGACGCACCAGCGTAAGGCGCGATGTACCAAAGCGCAGATGGATCAGATGCTCCGGCCAACACAACGGTTGTGTATTCCATCGCACCCGCATCCTCAAGCTTTTTCACAATCTTGGCGATCTTTGACTCCTTCTGACCAATAGCTACGTAAACACACACAACTCCCTGCCCTTTCTGGTTGATGATTGTGTCGATTGCAATAGCTGTCTTTCCTGTCTGTCGATCACCAATGATGAGCTCTCGCTGTCCACGTCCAATTGGGATCATTGAGTCGATAGCTTTGATTCCTGTCTGCAAAGGCTCGTGAACTGATTCTCGCGCCATCACACCTGTTGCGACCTTCTCGATTGGCTCAAAGTGATCCTCTGGCAGCTTTCCCTTTCCGTCCAACGGTCGACCAAGTGGGTCAACAACCCGTCCGATAATCTCGTCCGATACAGGGATTGAAAGAATTCGGTTTGTTCGCTTTACAGTGTCTCCCTTTTTGATGTGTGTAAACTCTCCAAGGATGATAGCTCCAACTGAGTCTTCCTCGAGGTTCAACACAACTCCAAATGTCTCGTTTCCAAAATCAATAATCTCCGAAGACTGAACTTCATCCAAACCAGAGATTCGCGCGATTCCGTCTCCAACTTCAATCACGCTCCCAACTGATGCCGTCTCAACATCGGAAGAAAAACTTTCCAACTGTTTCTTCAGCGAGTCAAGGATGAGTGTTTTTGATGTAGCCATATTATTTCAAATGTGATGCTAGCCGACGCAAACTTCCTTTTACGGACGCATCGATAATCGTATTATCCACTTTGACAATCGCTCCTCCGATCAACTCCTGATCTTGCGTTGCCGTTATGTCTTCTTCGTGCCGCTTCAGTAACGATGCGACCTTGCTCGTAAGCTCTCCCGGATCACCCGCTGTGATCACCTGTATGTCAGATCCTGCAACGAGCTTGTTGTACGCTCCAGATATTTCAGACTCGAGCCTTGCAATCAAGTGAGCGTCTCCGCGCGCGACCATCAGGTCAAGCACTTCCTTCACTCTCGTGTCTAGAGTCGATCCTGCTGCATCCAGACTCGTTCCGACAAGTAACTCTGCATATGTTGCTATGTTTGTCTTCATAGATCCTTTGCAGCTGACTCGATAGCCGAGCTCGCATTAGCCTCAGCCTTCTTCACGTCTATAGCCGATCCAGCAACACGTTTTGCAGCCTCGACAACAAGTGCTGAGATCTCATCTTTCACCTCTGCCATCATCTGTTCCTTTTGAGCTGCGATCTGAGTCTTTCCAGACGCAACAACTTTCTCAACCTCAGACTTAGCGTTCGCTACCGTTTCTGTTCGCTTCTTTTCTGCAAGCTCACCAGCTTCTGCAACCATCGCCTTAGCTTCTGATCGAGCCTTAGCCATAACCTTCTCTTTGTCATTCTCTAGCTCGTTGATCCGTTGCTCCATCTCATCCGCATGCTTGAGTCCTTTCTCGATCTTTTCTGTTCGATCCTGCATGAGTTTGAGCAATGGCTTGTACGCGAACTTCCACAACACCAGCAAAACGATCATGAAGTTGATCAACTGGGCTGCAAAAAGTGAACCACTTAGTCCAAACTGACCCAAGAGGTCTCCCTCTTCGGCAACGTGAATTTCAGTTGACACCTCAATGAAGCTATCAGATGTAGCCTCTGTGTTGTGATCATCTCCGATCACTGCCTCGTCTTCAATTGTAGTCTTTTCAGTTTGTGACATATATTCATTCTTCGCACAAGATACGATAGCTCGTATCCTCTGCGCAGATGCCATGAATTCTCATGGCTATGCGACACTTAGATCGTAAATGCTACGACCAATGCGTAAATAGCGATCGCCTCAGCGAAGGCCATTCCAAGAAGCATTGGAACAAAGATCTTTCCAGCGGCTTCTGGGTTTCGCCCAATAGCCTCCATCGCCTTTGATCCGATGAGACCAATTCCAAACGCAGGAGCGATTGATCCGATCCCGATTGAAAGAGCTTTTGCAAGAGTTGAAATATCAAACTCCATAAAAATCAGCTTAGGAATTAAGACGAGAAGGCGTAACAGATGCACGCCACCTCATGTCAGCCCCTAATGCGCTTCCTCCTCCGCGTGCAAATCCATTGTAGCGACCGTTGCAAACGCAAGGAACAGGATCGCAAATACAGATGCCTGGATAATACCAACCAACAACTCAAGGAACATAAATGGTATCGGCAATCCATATGCCATTATTCCAGCAAGCACAGTAAGCAGCACTTCTCCTGCAAAAATATTTCCGAACAATCGTAAACTCAAACTTACAGTCTTAGCTACTTCACCAACAAGCTCGATAACTCCAACTCCGAACTCGATGAATGCAACAACTATGGCCATTGGACCCTTCTTGAAGGAATGGACAATGCCCATTATGTTGATGAACTTATTGAAATGCTTCCAAGTTCCCAAAGCAATGATTCCAAATATGTGCGTCATGAATATCGAAAATCCTGCTATCGCTAACGTTAGGTTCAAATCAGAACCTGCGGGTCGCAAAAGTGGAATCAGTTCAACGTGACCGTGATGCAACTGGTACACACCGATAGAACCCGTTCCTGGCATTAAGCCGATCCAGTTACTAAAAAGCACGAAAACAAATATCGTAGCTGCAATTGGGAAGTATTTCATTGCCGTATCTTTGTCTCCGGTAACCTGTTCAGCAAAAGACATGAGCACCTCCATAATCCACTCAAATACATTCTGCAATCCACGTGGAACCATTTCACGCTTTCTTGTGACTATCAACGCAAATACCACAAAGAACACGACAGCAATCCATGAATTGATTATCGCGTTGGTTACGGGGAATCCCGCAATGTAGAAAATAGTTTCAGCCGATAGCGGCGGAATCATACCTCTTTGTTGTACATGACAGCGTATTTCTTCGCCTTTTTATAGAGCCACAACGCCGTCAGAGTGAAAGCTGCGACTAAACATATAATCAGAAACAATGGATCTGTACCAAAACGCGTGTCCAACCAGGTTCCTAGGAACGTGGCAGCAACAGCGGGCACCGCAATCGAGATTCCAAAGTCTGCAGCGATACGGAGGGCTAGTGTAACGTAGTAATGGTTAGAAACCTTCCCCGAAGGGCGTTTCTTATCCCCACCTTCCACCGGTCTCTCCATACCGCCAATATTCATATGTTAAAAAGCGCCCGAATTGTACAACTCAAGACGCTTTTGGTCAACCACAAGATAAAATTTACGCTAATTTGAAGAGTTTATTGGCATTTTCGTCAGTAATTCGCTCAACTTCCTCCACAGTCACTCCTTTGAGCTTTGCGATTTTCTCCGCAACATGGATAACCATCCATGGTTCGTTCCGCTTTCCACGGTTTGGCTCAGGAGTCAGGTAAGGAGCATCAGTCTCAACCAACATCCACTCTAAAGGTACGTCTCTAGCCACTTCCATCAACGGTGTGAGCTTTTCAGGGTCTTTCTTGTCCCTGAAGGTCATAATGCCCGTAAACGACGTGTAGAAGCCAATATCGTGATATGCACGCGCTTCCTCGATCGTTCCCGTAAAACAATGAACAACTCCCCTTCGCTCGAGCCTCCCGGACTCAGTATATTGCTTCAAAACCTCGACCATCTCCGCATGAGCGTCTCTAACATGAAGAATAACGGGCATATCAGTCTCGTTTGCAAGCTCGAGCGCGTGATGAACGTTAATCAGCTGCGTCTCCATCACATCTTCTTTCCCAATATCCGGTAATCTAAAGAAGTCGAGTCCAACCTCGCCAATGGCAACAACCTTTGAGGAGCTCTTGATCAATTCACGATAATAATCCTTATCGAAGCTCTCTGCACGCGTGTTAAACGCTTCCTGATCATCCTCGTGTATCGTCTGGCGATGAACATGGCTTGGATGTAGCCCAACAGAGCACCACATATTCTCGTGAGCCTCTGCAACCTCTATCCCGTATTTCGATGTACTCGTCTGCGTACCAATAGTAATCATTCGCACCCCTCTTGTCTGAGTACGAGCAATCACCTCCTCCATGTCTTCCTTGTAAGATTGAAAATGAATGTGGCAATGTGAATCTGTCATAGTGAAAACAGTATATAAAGGAAAAGGACCAACGTCGAGTGACGAAGGCCCCATCTGGCTCCAGGTGGAGCGAGGGAGTAGATTGGGCGGGCCATCCGGAATACGTCCGGCACTGTAGCTTGTTGCAGGGCTCGTCGCAAAAACGAGAATTCTACACTAATAGCTTGTCAAGCACTACAGCCCTCCCCTCCGAGGAATGGCCTGCAAAAAAGATACTACTCACTCTCTATGTTTATGTCAAGAATCCTGTGGAAGACTAGCCTGAATCAACTCGCTGGCACGCTCTGATGCCTCGGGAAACAGGGCGCCAAGTAACATCGAGACGAAAACTACCGTGCTCGCCATGATCGAGCCGTCTAGCGCTGTCTGGAACACTTCAGGCAGGTTCGGTAGGCTCGTTGCTACGAACAATGCAGCTCCTGCTATCAGTACTCCTTCGAGTAACCCTAGTACGACGCCTAGAATTCTGTTTAATGTTTTTGTAAATGGAATAATCGAAACGACGTTAAACGCCTTTCCGATTACTTCGACTAATATTTGTACTAACTTGCTACCAAGTGCAAGTATGAAAAAGAAAACTGTAATCTGCGCCCAGAACTGTCCCGCCATCGCGTCGGGCAAGATCCAGAACGCAACCGTCACGTGAGTATGCACGGCCACGATGATAGAGAAGATCGTACCTACCAAGCTCGACAATGTGTGCACAAACCCCGCAGCGAAGCCGTAAATGGCGAACCCTGCGATGATGCCGAGAATAACTAGGTCGAGTATCATCATTCTTTCTTTGTTTCGATTCTAGGGAAAAGCTGTTCACCCAGCGCCACCTTTGCACCCGGCTGCAATCCACCCCAAATAGCAGCTTCCTTCATTGGCATCTGCGCCTGTTCGACAACCGATGTACCGATAGCTTCAAAAATCTTGTAACTCGTCTCTGGGGTAACTGGCATTATCATCCACGCAACATGACGCAAAGCCTCGAGCAACGTGTACAGAACCTCGCTTACCTCTGTCTTGTCATCGAGCTTGCCGAGCTCCCATGGTTTCTTGTCATCGATGAATTTATTCATGTCGCGGACAATCTGCCATGCAGCTGCGAGTCCATCGTGGAATCGCAAATCTTCCATCGACTTTCTGTAATCAGTCCAATGCGACTTCACGTTGTAGTCAACTACTGCGGGAACGACTCCTCCAAGATAACGATCTGTCATTGCTACCGCACGGTTCAACAAGTTACCAAGCTCGTTAGCCAGGTCGTTGTTGAACCTCTCTTCAAATCTCTTGATCGAAAAGTCACCGTCACTATGAAATGGGATCTCCCGCATCATGAAGTACCGCAAAGGCTCTGTGCCATATTGGCTAAGTAGCTCAAACGGGTCCAACACGTTTCCACGAGTCTTGCTCATCTTTTCACCATTTGCAGTGATCCAGCCATGTACTCCAATCTGCTGAGGCACCTTAACACCTGCGGCCATAAGCATAGCCGGCCACAAAACTGAGTGGAACCGGTTTATCTCCTTTCCTATAATATGTATGTCAGCCGGCCAGTACTTTCGCATCATCTCGTCATCCTCACCGTAGCCAATAGCTGATATATAGTTCACTAGCGCATCGAACCAAACGTAAATAACTTGACCATCGTCACCCGGGACAGGAATACCCCACTTCAACACTTTGGTTGAGCGCGAGATCGAAATATCCTCAAGCCCAGACTTCAACAACTGTTTCATCTCGTTAAACTTGGCCTCAGGAACAACGAAGTCAGGGCGCTCCTCATAAAGTTTCTCCAACTTTTCCTGAAACGCTGACAATTTGAAAAAGTAATTCTCTTCCTCCACCTCCTCGCATGGTGTCTTGTGATCCGGACATACATCATCAACAAGATCCTTCTCGGTCTTAAAGGACTCGCATCCAACACAATAAAGACCTTTGTAGGCCTTCTTATATATGTAACCCGCCTTATCCACCCTTTTCCAAAACGCTTCCACCGACTTGTGGTGACGTTCTTCCGAAGTCTGGATAAAGTCGTCGTTACCAATATTGAGCTCGTCTGCGAGCTGCCTTACCCGTGCCGCAATTTCATCAACAAAAACCTTAGGCTCCTTTCCAGCCTCCTCGGCCTTACGTGAGATCTTAGATCCGTGTTCATCTGTTCCTGTCAGGTATCGCACGTCCCTACCAGACATTCTGTAATATCGCGCCAACACATCTGCGTAAATCAACTCTAGAGCGAATCCGATGTGCGGATCCGCATTCGCGTATACAATCGCGGTCGTAATATAAAACGGTTTCATCTGAACTGTCAGTATAATTCTAAATACACTGTTATTCTAACACAATAACGAACTCTCCTTTAGTGCTCGCTGTGGCTAATCGCTCAACAAGCTCGCTTGCTGTCCCTCTCATGATTGTTTCAAACTTCTTCGTGAGCTCACGCGCAATCACCATTTTACGATCCGGTTGCCTACTCGCGATCTCATCAACTGTCTTATGAATGCGATGCGTGGACTCATAGAGCACCGTCGTGATGGTCGATGCTGCGACGTTGTCAAAATATGTCTGTCTCCCCTTTTTCTTTGGCGCAAACCCCATCACGTTGAACTTGTCTGCAGGAAAACCGCAAACTGACAGAGCAGTTATGATCGCAGATGGGCCTGAGATCGGCACGATCGGAGCCTCAGGCAAGTCTCGAGCTACCGACTCAACGAGTCGCCCACCAGGATCTTCGATCCCAGGTGTTCCTGCATCCGACACGTACGCAACGTCATGCCCTTCCTCGAGCTCTTCCAACACATGTCGAATCTGCTTCTCATGACTATGATGGTCGTAGCGCTTCACAGTCACTTTGATATCGAGCTTATGCAACAGCGACTTCGCAACACGCGTATCTTCCGCAAACACAACATCGACACTCTGAAGTGTCGATGTCATACGAGCGGAAACATCATTCATGTTCCCGATCGGTGTAGCAACTATGTACAGTGTGCCAGGCATTACTCTGCTTCAACTTCCGCTGAAGGGGTATCAAACTGTGGATCGATCACCTCAATGACCTGCCCTTTATCTTCCTCTCTACCCTCACCTTCTTCTAGTTTATATTCTCCATCAACCAATCCTTTTCCAAACACAACCGCGTACAGCTGTGACTCCTGGTACAACGATGACCACTCGAACCAGAACATTGTCTGCACCTGCAACTGAGCTAGGGTCGTACCCTCAAGCACGAGGTCGCGCTCTATGTCGCTAAGCTCCCAGACATTTCCGTCGCTATCTATCAATGTACCGTCTTCAGTACTATCGAACTCCACATCACCGCGCTCATGCGCTCGTAATACACGTTCGGCATCATCGAACCAAACGACTACGTTCGTCTCGCCAACAACGTCATTCTTTACTCCACCGGCGAATTCAACGATAGGCCCCTCTTGATACGCCTTGGTCCCAGTCTCTGTCACAACTCCAAGAACAACGTCTTTTGGTCGCAACGCTTTGTCTGGATCGTTTACAAAAGGGAAGTAAATCACCTTTGCCACGATGTATGGTCCATATGGTGATCGATCATATGCTCGAACTGATCCTGTGTCTTTCGACAACACGACACCGTTGGGATGAGCTTCTTTCCAAACTCCCCACGGTACAAGATCAAATGGCAACGTAGTCATCTCCTCTCCTGCATGGTCTCCGTAAACACCCTTTGCAAGAACCTGACTCCACAAACTATCTGATTCCTGGTCGTATAGTAGAGAGTTGTTGCTCCAAAGCAATCCTGAAACTCCAAACGTCAAACTCGACCCATCTTCATCCTCTGCAGAAAAGATGTTCGATACTCCAGAAAGCTCACTGTATGTTACAGCAGCATTCGTTCCGTTGATCTCGTCGAGCAAGATCTCATGCCAGCTCAAGATCTGTTGCGAGTAGAACTTGTACTCACCGTCGTCAAGAACACTGATTCCGTAGTTCTCGTTAAAGAGGTAACCCTCGGCACTCGCCTCGTCTACACTCACGAACTTTGGGTCTGTGATAACGGGCATTCCGTCTTTCCCTTGTCCGCTCTCTACGATGTCGGAAGGTCGAACAATCATCTTGTCTCCCTTATGCTTCACGACCTCGTCGAAGATCCCAACGCCTCCGATCTCGTTTGATGGATCCGAGTCTGCGATACCAAAAAGCTTCGCATCTCCCGTTGCACATCCAGCGCCAATAAGCGCCACTACTGCCAATACTCCAAAAATCGTTATTCGTTTATCCATAATATGAGAATTTCCAAAATTATAGCACTTTTTATGTAAACTAGGTATAATCGATTTTACTGATTAAGTCAAAGAAAAATGAACTATATGGATACATGTTGCAAATCAAACCAATCCTTCTGCTGCGGAGCTAAGGTTGGTAAACCAGCGCCTAAGATGACGCTTGATGCTGTATTAGGTAACGGTGAGTTTACAAAAGTGACGGTTGGAGAAGATGCGGGAAAGTGGACGGTGCTGTTCTTCTACCCTCTAGACTTCACTTTCATCTGTCCTACCGAGATAAAAGGGTTCTCACAGCGGTTCTCTGAGTTCGAGGCGCTCAACTCCGTAGTCTATGGGTGTTCTACAGACTCAGTCCACAGTCACAAAGCATGGCTAAAGGATCTTGGTGAGCTTAAGACTCCCCTTTTGAGCGACATGAAACACGAGCTTTCACGAGCATACGGAGTATTGCTCGAGGACGAAGGTATCGCGTTGCGAGGAACTTTCATGATCGATCCTGAGGGAATCCTGAAGTATGCATCGATTAACGACAATGCGGTTGGTCGAAGCATCGACGAGACATTGCGCGTGTTGAAAGCGTTGCAAACCGGTGAGCTTTGCCCGGTTGAGTGGAGCGAGGGTGGAGAGACACTTGGGAAGGCCTAGTAAGAATAGGTCTTCTGGCAAAGGGCTAGTTGAATATAGGTCAGATAGGACCTATGGGACCTATACGGGAAACGGCGGTTTTGGCCGCTGTTTTTTATTGACAATTTGCAATTTTTGTGGGATTGTCAGCCCAGTACGTAAATGGCTCGGAGAGGTTTAGCCCGTAAGGGGCGACATCTTGATGAGTGACCTCTGCTATACAGGGCATACGTCCTGATGGCTTGGAGGGGTGATAGAAATGCAGGTTACAGTAGAAGAGAGATGCAAGCTGTGTGTCGACGAAGCAGACCTGAGCGAAGGAACGCTTTCTGGCGAGATCGCCAAGGTCATGGGCATAGTCGCAATTACCGGAATCGCCATTGCCTTCTGGGCGTGGTTCGCTTCGGCCTTTGGCTGGAATCGTGAAGCTGTCCCCGCGGGTGTTTTCGCGGTACTCTCCACGGCCTTCGCTGTCTTTGGTCTGAAGTGGCTCCTCCTCGGGAGATACGTGTACGAGTTCGTCACCGAGGACGGCAAGGGTCACATGCATCGCTACGACGGAAGTCGGATCAAGGATCTGCTTCTTCGCGACGGTGCGAAGGACTATGTTGTGAAGCGACGTCTGAATGGGCTCTTCGGGTCCAAGGGAGAGGTCTGGCGCCACGTTCGAGGCGGCAGGTGGGTTGATGCTGCCTGGCGTGTAACAAGAAGCTGGGGAAAGAGGTTCGACCTCACGTACGGCTCGGAGGATGACCAGGGGCTGCCTCTCGAGGACGTCGACATCATTGGTGCAACGCGCATCATGCGTGACGACGAATTCATGAACTGGCAGCAGCTCGTGAGCATCCTCGATGCCCGTGACGAGCACAAAGCAAACCTGCGAGTCCTTCGTATAGAGCACGAAGGGCTCATAGCTCGGTCCAGTAGGCTGCAGACCGAGATCAAGGAACTCGGGCTCTACAAGACCGAAACAGCCAGGCTTCAGGACCTGCGTAACGCGATGATCGTCAACATGGTCGACTGGCTCATGGATCTGCTGAAGCAACATCACATTGTTGACGCAGACGACCTTCGTCGCTACTACGCGATCGTGAATGCTCTTCTGGAGCTCAAGACGACCGATGATCAGACCGCCATCGTCGAGGCCCTGGAGCGCGCCGAGACCCTGGAGTGCATCGCAGACCTAGCGCCCAAATCTCAGGGGGTGCTCGCCACGGGATTCCTGAGGAATCTCGAGCGCAAGATGAAGCAAGCCGTGCTCGATCCCGGGGATCTGGTGGCCGATGCTTGGAACAAGGGTCTGAGTATCCAATTCCGATGCATCGCAGAGGGAAAGCAGCGATAGAGAACCGGACAACGAAACGGCGACCCGCTCTGGGTCGCCGTGTTTTTATTTCTGCTTCTTTAACCAGTTCAACAATGTCCTCACCATCACACCCGTTCCGCCGTACGGTACGTACTCAAGATACGGTCGCTCGGCGAATGCTGGGCCAGCGATGTCTAGGTGTACCCAAGGTATCTCCGGATCCACGAACTTCTTGAGGAACAATCCTGCGGTCAACGCACCTCCCCATTTACCGCCTATGTTTTTCACATCGGCGATCTTACTTTCGATCAACTTGTTGTATGGATCAAACAGTGGAAGTCTCCATGTCGGCTCGCCCGTTTCTTCTGCAGACGCCAAGAGTTGCTCGGACAGCTTATCGTTATCCGTCATCAACCCCGTCATCTCCTCACCAATCGCAACCACAACGGCACCTGTTAACGTCGCAAGATCGATCACAGCATCCGGCTTAAGCTCGCATGCATACGGCAGAGCGTCGGCCAATATCACCCTTCCCTCTGCATCCGTATTCAGCACCTCAATCGTGACACCATTCTTTGCTCGAATAACATCACCGGGACGATATGCATTACCACCAGGCATGTTCTCGGTTGCGGGGATGATCCCATGCACCTCAACAGAAGGCGCAAGATCGACGATCGAATGAAACACTCCTAGTACTGTCGCAGCTCCACCCATGTCCATCTTCATAGACTCCATGGACGATGCAGGCTTTAACGAGAGACCGCCAGAGTCAAACGTGACACCCTTCCCAACCAATGCGATCGACTTCTTGGCTTTGATCTTCGGCTTGTATGTCAAATGTATAAAGTAAGGCTCCTCGTCCGATCCTGCAGCTACAGCCAAAAACGCATCCATATTCATGCGCTGCAGTTCAGCACGACCAAAGATCTCCACTGAAACTCGAGGAGACTCGTCTGCGATCCTGAGCGCATCGTTCTTCAGGTCGCGAGGTTTCATTGTCCCCGGTGGCTCGTTCACAAGATCACGAGCATGCATTGTCCCCTTAGCACCAATGACTCCCACCTCTATCCCCTGCGTGATTGATGAGATCTTCCGCGCGTCCTTTTCAACGATCTGCACCAACTTAATATCTTCCAATGCGTTCTCCTCGTCTTTTTTCTTCCACTTATCAAATGTATACAAACCAAGATGAGCGCCCTCAGCAATCGCAGCTGCGACCTGCTTAGAAGCGAGACCTCCATGTCCGGCTCCCATCGCAATAACATTCACAGTCTTTGCCTTCTTGCGCTGAGCTGTTCTCATTGCACGAGCGACCGCCTGTCTCACGCCATCCACGGTCAAATCCTCCTTCTTTCCTAGACCCACGACAATGACACGAGCACACTCGATCCTGCCATGCGTCTTGAATACCGTTATCGACCCTTGAGCCGTCCTCATCTTCTCTTCCTCATAAAACTTAACCAGGCGCCCCTTAAGAGCTCCGTCTAATGTTTCAAAAGCACCTCCACACTTATCCACACCCTCTAGATGACCAACGATCACCACATCTCCTGCAACGTCCTCCACATCGCCCCTTACAACCTTTATCTGCATAGAATTTGGATATTATTTCTCCGATCTTAGCACAAAACAAAAACACGGCGCAATCACCGTGTTTCCTCTGCAAGTTTGATAGCCCCCTCAACCGGATCGTCAGTCAGTGGAATCATGTTCATCCATCTGTGCTTACGAGCTCTCCTGATGACCTCGTTACGCAAAGGTTTGTTCTTATTGATCGTCCCTCCAATCAGCACAACATCGATCGACGTCGGCCGCGAAGACATGCACTTCTTTAGTGTTGTGAGCATCAACATGAGCTCATCAGCAGCTTCCTTTATGATCTTTCGGGCGACGCGGTCTCCTGCCTCAGCAGCTTTTTCAACAACGTCGTTGAGCGCGCCAATCTGACTCTTAGATCGAACATTGTCGAGCTTCGGCGGAATGTCACCCATCTCCGATGCTCTGAACCTACTCAACATGATCGGTAAGATCTTGGTCTTGGGTCCACGACCATCTTCTGCCTTTGTCGCAGCCTTCAATCCTGCTAAACCGATCGCGTAACCACTCCCCTCGTCTGCGAGCAGGTGACCTCGTCCCGAAACGCAGAACTGTTCCCCGTCTTCGAACACACATGCATTCGAGCCTGTTCCCGATATCAATGCCATAGAGTTCTCGTTCTCTGTACCGGCGCGCAATCCAATCACAAGATCGTTAACAAGCACCCGACGATTAGGATCCGCCTGCTTCCACCAGGACTGCTTGTTAAGCTCGCGCAATACATCACGATGATCCTTTGCAGTGTCGATCCCGGCCATTCCAATACAAACCGCATCTATACGCTCCTTTTTGCCCATTTTCTGCTGAATTACCTTGACATGCTTAGCTAATTCGCGTATAAGTGCCCCACTACCTATCTCATGTATGTGACCTATCGCGGGCACGACAAGATTCACGTCACGACCCTTTTGCGGTCGCGCGCGTAAGTGGAACTTAGTTCCTCCAATGTCGATGCCGAGAAGATAGCTCATATTATGTGTTAGTATATCACGAGAACAATTATGCGCATCAACAAATACATTTCTTCACACGGGGTCGCTTCCCGTCGCGCCGCTGACAGACTTATCGAAGAAGGTAAGGTCACAATCAACGGTAAGCGAGCAAAGCTTGGTGACACCATCGAAAGTGATGATGATGTCGTTATTGTTGATGGTAAAGCTGTGAATCCTGATACGGATCAAATATACATCGCCTACCACAAACCTCGAGGAGTTGAGGTTACAATGAACCGCGATGTTAAACATAACATTGCAGAGGCTATCGGCCTCAAGGGACATGTATTCCCTGTCGGACGGCTCGACAAAGACTCGTCTGGACTGTTACTTCTAACAAACGATGGAGACATCGTAAACGCGATCCTGCGACCTGCGTCTGGGCACGAGAAAGAATATCTTGTCCACGCCGATCGACCGATCTCGAACGAGTTCCTGAGACAGCTCGCCAATGGCGCGAAGATCATGGGGCGACAAACGTCACCCACAAAGACAACTCGTCAGAACAAGACATCGTTCAAGATCATTTTGACCGAGGGACGCAACCGACAGATTCGCCGAATGGTGGACAAGCTCGGGTTCCATGTGAAGAACTTGAAGCGAACACGAATCATGAACATCAAACTAGGCCACTTAAAAGCCGGTCACTGGAGACATCTTACGAAGGATGAACTCAAAGAATTAAAAAACCAGCTCTAACGAGCTGGTTTTTTGTTTGTGTGTTTTCTATTTCTTGGATCCTGACTTCATTCGCCAAGCAATGAGTGCACCGATGATAATCACAGCTCCTCCCGCTAACCAAATGTTCTGCAAGATGCCGATGAATACGAACTCGATGATCCAGAGAACCAATGCAAGCACGAACGATGCTCCTGCAATCATTCCCTTTGAACCTTCTCGCAAGAACGATCCAATTCCAGGAATCTTTCCGGCCATGCGTCCCATCCACTCAAGTGGACCAAACATCATTGCGAAACCGATGAAGAGCATAAAGAATGTTACTCCCCATAGTGCAAACTTGTTTGCACGATCCTGTGCCTGAAGCTCTAGTAGCGTTCCGTCAAAGTCTAGGTTTGAAAGAACGAATACTCGCTTAGCTGATGTTGAAATCGTTGTTCCGTCTGACTGACCTGCAGCAAGCAACTGAGCTGGCTTCAAGAAAGATGTGTAAACGGTTCGAGCGATTGTCTTTCCGTTGTAGTCGTAATCATCTTCTACGATGTCCTCGACAGTGTCGATCAAGATCGCGTTATCTGTTACTCCTACTACGTATGCCCCTATCTTTACGTCATATTCAAGCGTACTGCTTGAAAGCTCTTCCCATGTATCCTTCTCAACATCCCAACATGGAACACACTCTCCTGTATCTCCGTCACACTCCTCACCATTCTGACGAAGCACGCGTACTGTTGCAGACTCCTGAACTCGCTGCCTACATTCGAGCACTACGTTTGTCTCCAAGTTCTGAACACTCTCAACCTCAGAGATGCATCCGTCTCGGTAACATAGGTCTCCTCCGTCTGCAGTTGCATATGTTGGGGCTCCACGCACCGCAATGTAACCAGACTGTAGACTAGATGAGTCCACCTGCTCTGCTTTAGCAAAGTCCTTAGCAGTGTCCTGAGATCCTGCCATCCACATTGCGAACGGTGACCCAAGTACAAGTACGATTCCGACAAGCACTCCAACGATACTCTGGAAGAATCCTGCCTTCTTTTTCATTCGTGTTGGTCCGGACGATGGACCCATTCTGTTGAAGGAGTTTGATCCTCCGACTCTAAACTGGTTAGCCATATTATTGGTTCATTATAAATCTTATTAATAAAGTTACGACCATGAGCATAAAGAAGCTCAGTGCAGCGAATACCTTACCAGTGCCGATAGACTCGAATTTTTTTGCCATAAAAAACCCAATGCCCACAGACAAGAGTATTACGATTGGTACTGTTACTGCGTAGTACATATTAGAATAATCCCGGACCTGCTCCGCTTACGAGCAGCACAATAGCCGCTGCGAGAAGAATAAGGTCGAACTCCCATCCCGTTGCCTTCATTGAAGCAAAAGGTATTTTCATCATGGAAATTTTCAAAACAATCGCTCCAATCATCAATATAATGATGATAAGCGCCATCAACTGACTGTAGAGCCCTACAATAAGTAGAAGTCCTACTACTGGCTCTAGGAATTTCAACATCGACATCATGTTCTTCATCATTCCCTTCACCGGTGGCATCGTCCACTTTTTGATTCCGTGGTAAAGGAAAATAAAACCAACGGCGAAACGCAGTATCACAATACCGGCGTCACCGTATGCTAAGAAAGACTCAAGCATAGTTAAAAAAATAAGAGCAATTAGATGCTCCTATTATACCATTTTCTTTTTTCTACAAACCGCATTCATCCCCATGATGAAAAGTAGCGTCGATGTCACCGCCGATCCAAGGCAGTACTGACAAAACGCGTGAAGAACAAACGCTTGGATAATAAGGAAGTAAACTGACATGATGAACCCTGCCGTCGTCGCCCAAGCTGCCAGCTGCATGATCTTTTTGCGCTTCGTATCCCAGTACAGGATCACCGCGAAGACTATTGCAAGATAGTAGAGCACTCCGAGTAGCGCTACTGGGACCGGACCTATCATCGAGTAGACACTGTTAGTAACAACATCGCAACCATGGATGATGTTGCACGTTATCTCCTCGCCAGAATAATGCTGTATTGTTAAATACAAAGAGTCCAGAAACCCGAGGAAGCCAATAAGCAGCATCCCCGGGACCAACCATTTTGGAAAGTTATTCTGTGTCTGTTCCATCTTCAGTTTCCTCATCCACTACTACTTCTTCATCAACAACCTCTACTACAATGTCCTCTGTATTTATCTCAATCGCAGAGGCGCTAATTCGTTCCAACTCCGCATCAATCAACTGTCGGAAAGGCTCAAACCCACGTGGGTTGTTTATTCGCTGCCCATTCACAAAGAACGAAGGTGTTCCCGATAGTCCTGACTGCGTCCCGCTTGAGGAATCATTGTTGACCTTGTCACGCGCTGCAGCGGAGTTCATATCTTCCTTAAACTGATCGACGTCGAGCTCGAGCAGAGCTGCGTACTCCAAAAACTTTGTATTGGCCGTAGCATTAGACCCTACCCACTCACCTTGATTCTCAAAAAGTATGTCATGGAATTCAAAGAACATTCCCTGCATTCCCGCCGCCTCAGCAGCCTCGGCTGCTGCTTGTGCCTGATCGTGTATTTGTCGTAGTGGAAAATGTCGGTAAACAAACCTCACATCGTCTGGATAATTCTCTACCACCTGACGAACAACGGGTGCGTACTGCTTACACGCGGGACACTGGAAGTCTGAGTACTCGATAATAGTGATAGGAGCATTTACAGCACCCTTAGTGTGGTCAGAAGATGCCACCTCGGTTGTGCTCAAAGTTGGCTGCTCCGTCTCAGGCCCGCTTACCTTTGTAAGACCCCAGACTCCAAGAACAAGCACGAGTAACGTGCCTCCCCAAATCATTGCACTTCGCATCGTCTTGGATCGAGCTTCAGCACGCGCAGCTTGTCGCTGAGCCTCTTTTTTTGCCGCTTTCATCTCCTTTTTACTCATCCCCTCCATCTCGTCGATATTCTTTTCTTCCATATATTTCTCCTTGTTAAAGTGAGCGTTCACCCACAAAACAATCAATTTTTATGCAAGAAGCATAGCATTTGTTGATATTTTTGTCGATTTGATGTATTCTCTCGCGAGAAGGAGGGCCTATGCCCAGAATACCGGTGATGAGTTCAAAGGATCGGTACGCCGTACTGATCCTAGCTGCGCTGAAATACGGCGACGTCGATCCCACGACGTTCGAGACAGACCTGAAGCTCAGTGAAGCGACAGGGTTGCGTGAAACACTGACCGATCAGGAGATCGGCGAGATGCTCCACGTGGCGAGCTACAGATTCGAAGCTGAGAGACTTGGGGACTTCAGTACGTTCGACCCCTCCGGGATCGACGAGGCTTTTGCCCAACGTCTAGCTGACGCTCTGCACAGGCAGTACATGCGTCTGCTGGTACTCGGCGGCAAGGACTTCGGCGATCACCTGCTTGCAGGGTCGAAGCACAAGGTGGAGGCTATCCGCGGCGGTGCACAGAGCACGTACCTAGGAGAGATGGCCGTAATCCTTCGTGCGGATGAGATCTTGCGCGGAAAGAAGGTGGTCAACCCGAATATCGCTGCCCTCATGTTCGGTGTAGACAGCGATGCCGCTAGTCGGTTCTTCGGCGATCTGGAATACGGACGTCAGAAGATGATGGACGCCCTGGCCTGGAAGTTGCCGGGAATGCCCCCAAAAGCCGTGAAGCGAGTGCGACGCCGCAGCAAGGATCCCACATTCTGGATCCAGAGTCCCAACAACTAGACACGAAAGCCCGCAGGACCTAGTCCTGCGGGCGCTTTTATTTTCGATCTAAGATCACCAATCCCTCCATGTGCGGAGTTCGTGGGAAGAAATTGTACAGTCTTGAGAACACGATGTCGTAACTGTCCAACAGCAGGTCAACGTCACGAGACTGCGTCGACAAGTTACATGACAGATAGATCACTCGCTTCGGCTTCTTAAACAAGATCCGCTCAATCACCTTCTTATGCAACCCGGCGCGTGGTGGATCTACAATCAATATCTTGTCCGTTGAAATATATTCAGTCGCCTCCTCTGCAGTCGACAGTACGGCAACCGCGTTATCAACATGATTATCCTCGATGTTCTGACGTGCGAAATCAGTTGCCTCATCATTGCTCTCCACCAACACAGCCTGGTTGTAATGCTTTGATAGTGGAAGCGAGATCGATCCGACTCCAGAATAGAAGTCTACGATGTCGATCTTAGGGTCTAGGTATGTCGCGATATCTTCAACCGCTTTAGAGAATACCGGCACGTGTACCTGGAAGAAGCTCAACAAACCAAACCGCAAACTCGTAGTCTTCACATCCATCACGAGACTCGACTCTCCAATACTGTAAAGTAGCTCGGTAGGAACGGACGCAGGGCTCTTTGGGTTCGAGAAGTAAACATGAAAACCAACGAGCGCGTCACTCAAAGGCTGCCACTCACTAACATCAACTCCTTTTTTCACAAACAACGCTGCTATCGCCTCCCCTTTTCCATTCGAGCGGACAATGAGCGACTTAAGGTCTACTCTATTCACCTCCTCGCGATTCAACCACTCTAAAATCTCATTCGCCACCTCGTTGATCACAGGCTCGGCTAACAAGGACCCGTCAACAGGAACTTTCGTATGTTTACCTCGTGCAAAGAAGCAAAGCTGCGTTGGCGAGTTGATATCTTTTGTGTAAAAACTGAACTCCATCTTGTTTCGGTACCCAAACGCCATCTCGGTATCAGATACGATATCGAGCTCATTGAACGAGTCCTTTGCCCCTTCGTTCGATATACCGCGGCTATAAGTCTCCTTCCCAATCTCAACCTTGTATCGATCCTCAGCCTCCATCGTCATCATCTGCCATGGGCTTGTTGAGAGATATGCATCTTCTTTTGGCTCAATACGATCCTGTGATGCGCTCAAGATCTTTGTAGCAACACCCTCCACGATGCCTTTCTTCTTTTTTGTTACCTCAAACTCAACCTCTTCACCTGGAAGTGCATTCCAAAGAAACAAAGCCTTACCCGTCTCCTCGTCACGTCCTAGTGCCTGCCCTCCGAATACGAGCTTTTCAATCTTAGTTTTCATGTATCTATATTATTATGCGATGTGTCACCATAGCCTATCGATCATGGAACCGCAAGTTGAATAACTCAAGTATAGCAAAACAGGACTCTCGCCCTGTTTATTTGCCGTCTACATGTGACCTTTGATCAATTTCTCAAGATCTTTGATGTGCTCTTCCTTATCTTCCTTCATCTTCGCCCAAAATGCCTTACAGTCATCACAATCCGCTTCTGCGAGATAATTACTCTCAATTCGCTTAAGGCTCTTAGCCTCCTGCACCATCTGAATCATTAAGTTATATAGGTGATCTTTCATATTCATCGCTAGTGATTTATATCTATTCTAAGAAGATTGTACCAGACTTTGAGAACGGCATGATCTAGCTCTTTGGCTTTGTTGAAAGGAAATACACTCCAACGGGAATGCTGATAAATATTCCCAAAATCGAAGCAACGCCCAGTAGCCCGAGTAACATATTTATTACTTGCCCAACTCCAGCTGCACTCGATGGCACACTTTCGGCGCCCGCCAACAGACCAGCTACGACGCTAGATGCTATCGCGAAACCAATCATGGTAAGTATTAATGTTGGCACCGGCCAGATAATCAAAATTAATCCTAGACGCTTCCTCTTTGCAGCTTTATCTTTTTTCATATTGATCGTTAAATTTATATCGGTTCAATCGGCTCCGGAAGAATGCATGCATCATTCGCAACACACGCCTCTATCCTATACGCTCCCCTCTTCGGAGCATGCAAGAAACCGTTCATTGCCGCACGAGCTAACCATCCGGACTCAAGCCAGTCTATAAGCCACTCATCCGCATATCTAGGATCGCGCTGATCAATACCGGACCCGGCATTCAATAGCCACTCCCTGTTAAAGTCCTCCTGGCTACCTATAGGATCCGCCATGATTATAGGCATACCGAGACCTGTATAGAACGAGAGCTCACTCGGTTTCGTCCAGAGCACATCAGTTTCTCGTAACGCCTTATTGAACAACTCAAAATACTTCATTTTATCCCTATCGAATATCACATCTACGCCCTTTCCAAGTTCACCTTCTAAGTTGATCTTTTTCACAGCGGCCTTAAAATATCTTGCGACCTCACCGCGAGACCCTGCAGACAACAACAATCGTACCTTCCCTGCTCGGATCAGTCCCTGCAGACTTCCGACTATCGTCCTGGCCATACGGCGTTGAGCGCCGGCTCCCCCAACAGCAAACATAACGGTCACAGGCTTGTCGTCTTTCTTAGGCAGCTCGCCTAGATGATCGCCAATAGAGTCCTCCATCCTATCAATGTAGTTGCGATTGGGATCGAGGCGTACAAGACGTTTTGCAATATCCTTCTTTAGTACGCTGTACTTCATACCGCCAATGTTCTCTTTCGGCAACGGGAAGCCGGTCAAGAAAATATTCTCAGGAATCACACCGTATCGTTTCAGCCTCTCCGCAACACGTCGTGATGGAGCATAAAACTTAATCTTCGACTTCTTCGGCTCCATTGGAACCCAGGCTCGAGAAATGTCAGTATCAGTCAAGATCACGCTAATGTCGTTCTTGTAACCGTAATACTCAGCTGCCTGCGCAGGTATGAAGTAAGTCGTAACCATCGGAAGGTCCTTCTCAGCAAGTTTCTTGGTTATAAGGTGCTTTAAAAAGTTCTTCTTCTCAAACATCGAATATATTGTCTTCAACTGTGTGCTGGGCTCCGACAGATCGCGCTCAGGATAAAACTCTGGGATCTCCTGCCAGTGGTCCATGATCTCGAAGATTGGTACACCAACCAACGGAATCTCTCTAATTCGTGAAATCTTTTCATACAACTTGCGTGAATTGGACCAAAGATTACGGTCGCTTATCGGAATTCCCTCATAATCATTTGCGGCCACGATTCCCTCATGCGCAAAGTCCTTCAAAGGGTACGCAGCACGGTCATGACCATACCCCATACTCACAGACACAATCCACGCATCATTGTATATTTTTTGCTTTGCCATACTGATTACCTCGTCTCAAGTAACAATTATATAACTTGAATCAAATATCCAGCCACGATGCACGCGACACCAATGTAACCAAATTTCTGCTCAAGCTTCATCTCTGAAAATACCTTCTTATCGATCTTTCTGTCGCTAAGAACACGATGATGAACACGAAGCAACGTAAAGGCTATCAATACCTCACCAATCACCTGAATAGTTAGCCCATAGTTCTCAATCATATTAGAAGAACGTGACGATCGTCATGTAAACACCAACGGCCAACAACAACAGCCCTGCCGTGTAAGTATACGCTGGTCGCTTCCAAATCTGTACTAGCTTTATTGACCTATTTGGCATGAACCAAAGCAATGTTCCCTCCATAAGTGCGAGCCAACCAAATACCGTAATCAATACGCGCCAGTCGTTCGTCCATACGTTGTGGCTTACAACAATAAAGAGACCTACCAAGAAGTCTATTGCACCACCAATCCAAAGTGCGATGTGATTACTCTTAATCTGCTTCGCCATGATGACGAACTCTTTTCGATTCGCCAATATGGCAAGTCCGGTAATCACCATGAATAACGCAAGTACTCTGCCTAAGATTAATTCAAAAGCCATAAGACTATCTTTTATAAATAAAGTAGTAAATAAATAAACTAAGGATCGCAGACATGAAACACCACACAGAAACAAACGCAGCGCTGAAGAACGTCCAGGCAACGAATGCAGCGAATAGAACCAATCCTCCGAAAACGTTCAGCAACTTGTCCGATGCAACGAAGAAAGACCCAACCGTAACCGCAACATAATACACAACGCCAACATAGATCTGATAAAGCGGCACATCGAGACTGTACGCAATGCTATGCCCAATGACCGAAACATCGAGAGTTTCATTATACAATATGATCATCAAAAACAAAGATGCAAATGCCCCCATACTGATTATAGTCGTCAGTATTTGCTTCCTCTTCTTTAACCTTTCCGCCTTGTATATTGCCAATGGAATGTACGTTGGCCAAATAATGAATGCAAATAACAGAAATGCGTATGCATAGAACATGTTTGGCTCGGCCGTTAACCACTGCATTCCCTCAAAAAACTGCTGCAAACCAAACAGTAGCGGCATTGCCGCTAAGTATCGATACTTCTTTTTTGCTTTTTTCAGCGATGCACCTCCTATTACCCCCAATCCGGCGCTCGCAGCAAAGCTAACTGGAGCTGAAAAACACATAATTAACTACATTATATCACGCGAACACAGATTTCTGGGTGTGAACAAGTCGACCTGCGTCAACCATTGACAAATCCCCTCAATCGGCTATACTCACCGAACTATGAGTACACAAGGAGACGTAATCCTTCGTTTTGACGAAGTAACATTTGGACACAATGAAAAGAAGCCTCTTTACGTTGAGGCGAGCTTTTCTGTACGCGAGAATACAAAGCTTACATTGATGGGACAGAATGGTGCCGGAAAGTCTACGCTATTCAAGTTGATCACCGGTGAGTTTAAGCCCGACAAAGGAACGCTTCATTTGCGAGATGGTGCAACTATCGGAATCGCTAAGCAGGTAATGGATCGAAAGTATCTTGAAATGACAGTTGCAGAGTACTTTACTTCTGCATTTGATGAGGTGCCACGAAACATTCCTGTGCTCATCGACGAAGCGCTCGATGCTGTGAACTACAAGATTCCGCACGACAAAGTGCTTAAGGATCTTTCTGGAGGTCAGCAGGCGCGATTATTGCTCGCGTTCGCGATTATTCAAAAGCCGGACATCCTACTTTTGGACGAGCCTACAAACAACTTGGACGAAGATGGGATCGGTCACTTGATCATGTTCTTGATGATGTACGAGAAAACAGTAATCGTGATCTCTCACGATGCAAACTTCTTGAACACATTTACAGACGGCGTTGTGTACATCGACGTTGTTGAAAAAACTATAGACCAGTACGTGGGCGACTACTTTGCTGTTGTAGAAAAGATCAAGGCGCGAATCGCGGCAGAGCAAAGAAAGAACGCTCAATTAAAGAAATCAATTCAGGATCGCAAAGATAAAGTGAACTTCTTTGCACACAAAGGTGGAAAAATGCGTAAACTCGCATCAAAGCTCAAAGATGAGGTAGCTGACGCTGAAGACAGTATGGTTTCCGTGAAACGAGACGATGTCACTATCTCTCCTTTCACGATTGAAGCTGCACCGTATGACAAGCCTCTCGTCACGATCTCGAGTGTCGGGATCATGAAAGACCACGAGCCGGTTCACCGCGATGTTGATATCTCGCTACGTCGAGGAGAGCGTCTACGAATAAAAGGGCCAAACGGAATTGGAAAGACTACCCTTCTAGAAAGACTTGCGAACAGAAAGGAAGAAGGCGCGGTTATCCCTAACGATGTCACGATCGGATACTACCGACAAGACTTCTCGGGACTAGACTTCTCTCAAACTGCGTACGAGTCACTCGAAGAAGTAATGGAAGTTGGAGATCGAGAGACGATTTTCGCAACAGGGGCCCGATTCCTACTTAAAGGTGACGTTCTCACAAACGAGATCGGCACATTGTCTGAGGGACAAAAAGCCCTACTCAGTTTTGCACGGTTTACACTACAGAAGCCGAACCTGTTGATCCTGGACGAGCCTACAAACCACGTGAACTTCCGACACTTACCAGTGATCGCAGAAGCATTGGATGCATTTGAAGGTACGATCATTGCAGTGAGTCATGATGAGGAGTTCATGCAGAAGATCAAAGTGGAACGAGACCTCGACCTTGGAAGATTATAAGAATCAAAAATAACCGCCTAGGCGGTTATTTTGTTTAGTGTTCAAAATAGTAGTCAATGATCATTTCCTCCGTCATAAGCTCAATCGGGGCGCGATCATCTGTGAGTACGAGCTGCTCAGGATCATGAACAAACTCGACTGCCTGACTGCTCAGCACGTTCGCGTAAGTGTTCAGCGGCTCCTCGAGCTCGAGCTCGTGAAGTAACTCGAGATTGATCGGCCCATTTGATGCAAGTACGATGTAATTCCACGATGCATTGTGAGTCAGGGGAACAACATAAGTATGACTGAAGACAGACGAGACCGTATTCGAGATCGCAGACAAGAGGGGCGCCTCGAGACTAGTCGCATTCATGTTCAACGCCACGACACCACCATCTTTCAAAGCAAGCTCGGCATCCCGCCAAAACTCCTGTGTTGTCATCGTGAACGGAATGTACAGTTGCTGTGTGTACGCATCAATAATCAACAGATCGTATGCGCTCTGTTTACGCTCGACGAACAACCTTCCATCCTCGTTAAATACCGTCAATGACGGTTGATCAAGTTCAAAATATTCACGCGCAACCTCAATCACCTTCTTGTCGATCTCAACACCATCGATTGCAACGCGATCACCATAGATGCTCGTAAATGCTCTGGATAGAGACCCTCCTGCTAATCCTATTATCCCAACATTAACCTCATCTTCAAACAATTCTGGCAGTGGCAAATAATAGTCGTAGTACATTCCGAGAAATATATCTTCAGGATCAAACACAGATTGAACACCAAGTCCTTCATTGAACAATAGCATTCTACGATCGTCGTCGTCTTCAATCACCTCAATGTACTGATAAACCGACTCACCCCTGTATATCGACCGCGCTGAAACGGGTTCGAGCATCGAGAACGATCCAAATATTGCAAAGACTATCACGAGAAGGATATATCTCTTATCCCGATACAACCCGACGCCAGAGACAACTATCAAGATCAACGCAAAAATTAGAATCGTCCACCGAGTTCCGACCGTTGGTATCAACCACAGCGTCGGTAAAAATGTTCCTAGAATACTGCCGACTGTCGATAACGCGAAAATCGATCCAGCCTGTTCTCCTAAGTGCGCCTCATCGTCCGCGTACAGCTTGATTACGTATGGACTCACCATGCCGAGCAACAGAAGTGGCATTGCAAATAGAATCAGGATCAACAAAAACGATCCCAACATTATCATCGTAGATGCTGACGCTGTCTCGAATATCGCCAACTTGATTACGATCGCTAACGGTGCAGCAGCAAATGGCACGAACGCGAACATCAATCCCGCAATGCATAAAAGCCAGAGCAGCATCTTGAGCTCAGGTTTCTTGTCAGCGAGCTTCCCTCCGATGTAATAGCCGATCGATAATGCGATCATGACTACGCCGATTACGTTTGTCCACACGAATAGTGAGGTACCAAAAAATGGCGCAATCAAACGAGATGCGCCAATTTCCATAGCCATGATAGACATTCCTGCCACGAATGCAATCGTCAAAAGATATTTGGATCGAAACTGTGATTTCATGTCACCACAGTATATCAAATCCACTACTTCCCCGCGTTACGCTTCTGCTCCGTGAACCATTCAAGGGCCTTCACGAGCTCTGCCTCATCAAATGCCGGCCACTTGGTATCGGTAAAGTAAAGCTCAGCATAAGTAGCCTGCCATGTTAGGAAGTTTGAGAGACGTTGATGCCCTCCAGTGCGGATCACAAGATCCACGTCCGGCAACTCGGGAAAATCAAGTGAGCTCAAGATCGCATCCTCAGTGATCTCGCCACCGCTTTTAACGATCTTGCGCGCTGCTCGCACGATCTCGTCACGTCCGCCATAGTTCACACAAACCGTAAGGGTGAGGCTTTTGTTATCTTTTGTCTCCTCTTCGAGAGTTCGCACTGTTTGTTGAACAGCTTCTGGCAAACCCTTTATGTTTCCAATCGCGCGGAAGACAACGTCATTATCTTTAAATAAGTCCCGATAATCGATAAGCTTCACGAACAAAGAAAACAGGTGTTTCAACTCTGATTCTGATCGATTTGCGACATTCTCAGTAGATAGTGCGTAAAGTGTTAGGAACGAGATTCCCTGCTTTACCGATTCCAATGTTATTCGTTTCAAATTCTTGGCACCATGCGTATGCCCAACAATCTTTGGGTACCCTTTTTCCACCGCCCAACGACGATTTCCATCCATGATTATTGCGACGTGTTTTGGTATGTTCATATGTTCTATTTGATGAGACTAACCCTATATGAAAGGATCGCGGAGGTCAATGTTGACATTCAGCTCTATTACGAGTAACTTCGAGACATCGCGAATGGACGCGTGGAACACGAGGTTGCAAGTGAACGAGCGTATGGCAGCGTTGAGACTGAAGAAGGTGATTGGCAACCCACTGACAGTGGGACTGCTACTGGGTGCTTTGAACTTCCTGGCGATCGTCCTGATCAAGCCGAAGAACTACGCCATGGGAATCGCAACGTTGGCGATCTTTGGAGGAGTCATCTTCGTCGTGCAGCATGCGTGGATGAGCCTGTTCGTAGATACGGTCGTTGAGAAGGCGAGCGTGGTGATCACGCTCAGGCAAACTCTCGACTTCATCATCATCGGTGCCATCATCCTCCTGATGATCTTCGGTGGTCATCCCGACATGCTCTCAGGTCCCACTGCGCGATTCCGTTTCGTGACCCCCCTGATGAGCATCGCGGTCTGGGTTGGATACCTGACCATCTGGCTCTACACCAGAACACGTGATCGCGGCAAATGATCGTCTCCCCACGACACAAACTGACAACGGCACCCGCTCGGGTGCTAGTTTTTTTATATCAACTCTTCTTTTTCTGATTTTCTAAATTTCTTGATCTCCGCCTCCCTTTTCTTTGCGTCGGACTCGGAGCTCACACTCTCACTCCAAACAAGCTCAACGGGAAGATGAGCGCGCGTATACTTTACTCCTTTGCCAGAACGGTGCTCAGCGACGCGGCGATCAAGATCGGTCGTAACTCCTGTATACAAACTCCCACCTTTACAACGTAACATGTATACAAACCATTTTTTCATAAAACAAAAACGAGGGTTATTTATCCCCTCGTGTTCCTGTCCGCTTTGCTGCGCGCCCAATGCCGGAATAGTTGTTTGTTGAACTCATTGGATTCTTGTTACCAGATCCAAAGCTTTCGTTTGCAACTTTAAATTTTCCGCTCTTCGATAATTTCGCTTTATTCTTACTGGCCATAAATTTCTTTTATCATTTAATCACCTCATGAAGCTCTACGGCCTCATCCACAATCTCTACGTTGAATCGTACTCGTCCCATTGTCTGCCCTCTCTCGGTTTCAACATCAACCCGCCAAAGTCCCGGTTGAATGTTGTTTGAAAACGAGAATCCACGATACCCATCCCCTCGCCCACCAAACAGTGAGTACGATGGTCGGCTCCAGTCTACCCACTCACGATCATCTTCATCGTAATGCTGCCATTGGTGATATATAGTCGTATCAAGAGCAGCGGGTGCAAATATTGAGGCGAACACGTAGATGCGCTCACCGCTTACGGCATGAATCGTCTGCCCTGGCAGTACCGAATCCAGCCATCCGTCGTTTTCCTCCTCGACTACGTACGACCCGTTTACGCGCTGAACACTATGATAAATACCGGCATCTGTCAATGACAGTGGGATCGGCGGAATCACATTCGCGAAGTATAGTACATTCATAGACACGAATATCGTTATTACCACCATCGCGATCCCTGACCTCTGAGACCTTATAGAGAATAAGTATCTGCCAAGAAACTGCACGTACAAAAGCATCGCAAACAGGCTCGCAACACCACTTACCAGAAACACCCATGGCTCAATCGAGTTAAAAATGTACGGCAAGACGAGTGCGAACAGTGAGAAAATAATGAAGTAGTATACGCCGACCTGCACAACAGGCTTCAAGTAGTAATGCCGTAGAACATCGTTAGACGCCATCAACGAAGCGATAATGATCATGAACGGCCAACTTACCGAGAACGATCCAGAGAACCAGTAGAAGATCAACGACGCACTCAACAACGCTCCAAACGTAAACTGAACAATGAGCGGCGCTGCAAGTCTGAGGTATCGCCATCGTGTTTCCTGAGCCTTCCTACTTCCCGCGTCATAAATGTGCATGAATGCGATCGTAGATCCGGAAACAATCAAATGTGCTAAGAGCAACATGAATGCGGTGTTGATCTCGATAGATCTAAATGTAACAAAATCAACCGCAACACCAAAGATCAAAGTCCCTGGAATCAGTAGGCGCTCATGTTTATCGTAAAGATGCTTTAGTTTACGATAACGCTTTGAAGTTTTTAGTCTTTCTCTAATCATTGGTCAGCCAACTATAATCCTTACGCCACACATCGCGACGCTGAATTCCAAAAGTCTTTGCCTGTTCAACGTCCATTCCCATATACCAATCGATGCGCTTTGTGTACCTCGCATTCATGCGATCGAGCACAAGACAACTCCCCATTCCATCAACCCAGAGTCTCGTCCCAATCGGCACAAAGTTCGCAGCACACGTGTGCCCTCCAAGAATTTTATGCAAACAAATATCATCTCCCTTCGCCGCGAGACACGGTGTATCGTCTGTCTGCCCGGGCACAGAATTATAAGCGGAGATGTAACGAGTACCAATCGGCTCCCAACCCTTAACAGCAAATCCAACGAGAGCAATGACAATTACCGAGAACAAAAACTTTACAGGGATCTTCCTGCTTATCTTTTTCCATCGCGTTTTGAACTTCGGTTTTGGTTTTGTTTTCTTTTTTGCCATGGTCTTCTCTATGCTGTGATTATATCACCTACTAGCACGTCATTGCGAACAGCAGTGAAGCAACCTTTTCGATTAAGCTAACTTTAGCGTCTACTTCCCTTTCTTTATTGGCACAGTATCAAGATCAACTTTCTTTCCAAATTGCGAGTATGACATACCGTTATTTTCACGTTTGAACGTAAAGTCCCATACAAAAGGCTCCACATCTATCTCTCCATAATATCGAGTACCGCAAATATCACACTTAACAACCCATTCCTGATATCCACTACCCATATCAACCTCAGACATTCCGGGTAGCTCCATCATTTCTGGTGCCTGAGCCTCGCCGTCACCGTCTTCGCTAAACATGCTAGATGAATACGAGCTGGGTATCTTTGAGCACCGTGGGCAATCTTCCCACGAATCAATTTTCTTTTTCGCCATAAGCTAATCTCGTTGCTTCTATTATACACTCATTGCCTCAATCTCGTCTTGAAGCTTCAGCCATTCCCTCTCAAGCCTCTCCAGCTCTTTCTTGAGCTCCTCAAGCCTCTGGGCCTTTGGCGGTGCATAGTCAGTCGGATTCTCGAAGAAGTACTTCATGATCTCCGCCTTCTCCTGTTCGTACTTCTCGATCTCGCTATCGACCCTCCTCAACGACCTTTGAATCTCGCGAACACGCATCCGCGCTTCTTTTCTCTCCATCTTTGCTTTATTTCGAATAGCCTCCTCCTCGGATACACTTTCCTCGATCATGTCAGCTTCCACTGCAGCAAGTTCCGCTAGGTACTCAACATACATTGGGTAATCGCCTCGATACTCTCGAACCGATCCATGGCGGACCTCAAATACACGATCAGCTAACGCGCTAACAAAAGTACGCGCATGTGAAACGAAGATCACCGTCCCCTTGTATTTCTTCAGAGCTATAGCGAGCCCTTCCGATGTCTCAACATCCAGATGGTTCGTAGGCTCGTCCAGAATCAGTACGCTATGATTGCGCAGGAGTATTCCGGCGAGTGCGAGTCGTGCTCGTTCCCCACCAGACAACACAGAAACCGGCTTATCAAGATCATCTCCTTGGAACAAAAAGTTGCCAGCCATCATCAAGATCTGCTCTGCTGACGTTCCATCACGTGCACTATCGGTTAAATGCGATATCACCTTATCGTTATCTTTCAATGAAGAGCTTGTCAGTTGGTCGTAGTATCCAACGTCGGCGTGCTTCCACCATTTCATGTAACCATCGAGTAACTCAATCTGACCAACGATCGTCTTCAACAGCGTCGACTTTCCACGACCGTTGTCCCCTGCGATGACGATTTTCTCCCCACGCGAAATCGTAAACGTAATATTGTCAGCAATGACGAGGTCGCCGTAACCGATGACAAGATCGGTTACTCGGAGCGCAGGCCCAGCATGAACCGTAGGTGACGGAATCGTGATTCTTGTCGTCGCGAGGTCTGCATTAATCTTCACGATCTGGCTTCGCAGTCGAGATATATGCTTAACCTTGTTCTTTGCACGTGACGCGAGATTCGCCTTCGCTCCGAATCGATCTACGAACTTCTGATGATGTGACATCTCGCGTGACAGCTTCTTGTTCGTTCTCTTCACGAACTCAAGCTGCTCCGCTTTCCACTCCAAGAACTCCTGAACCTTTCCTTTGTATATAGTAAGAGCAGCACGCTCAATCTCGTACGTGAAATCACAAGTATTCTGTAAAAAGGTTCTGTCATGCGCCACGAGAATAAAGCTGCCACGATAATCTGCGAGTACCGACTCGAGCATCAGCAGCGTCTGGAGGTCCAAGTAGTTCACTGGCTCATCTAAGAACAGGAGATTCGGTTCTTTCAAGAACATCGCAACAAGCTTGATGCGCATCTGATAACCTCCGGACAGCTCACTTGGAGCTTTCTCCAAATGGTCAACGTGCAAACCAAACTTGGATCCCATCTTCTTAACCTCCCACGATGGTTTACCACTAGACTCTTCAAGAAATGCAAGGGTCGAGATTCCACCAGGCAGCACCTCATTCTGACGGATCACTCCAACATGAGTCCAATCAAACATCTGAAAGGATCCTGAGTCTGCTTCAATCTCACCCATGAGGATCTTGAGCAAAGTAGACTTCCCTGCTCCATTACGACCGATTAGCGCTATCTTCTGACCTTCCGCAACCTGAAACGAGATGTTTTTTAGAACATCCTGCCTCCCGTACATCTTTGCAATATTTTGTACTTCCAGTAACGGTTTAGCCATATCAATCAGAATCTACCAGTACAAACCGGTTTGGTCCAGGTAACTGCGTCCTATAAGCTCGTTTCCTTCATAAACGGCTTGATTCCCTCAATAGCCTTCTTGACACTCATATTCATGTATAAAGCTGCGAGTTTAAGCTTTCTTCGACTAAATGTAACCCCTGCACTCGTTATCTTCGCCAAAGGTACTTCTTCTGCTTCATCAAAAGTCAACCCGAGTCCTCCATGTATCAACCATCCCTCTGGTCGAATATCAGTCAAACTTACATCTCTAAACGCCCAGCCAACTTTGTTCAGATATTTTGTTGGAATTGAGTATGCGTTATAGCCAAATCCAGTTCCAAACGTCACATTATCGGCATCAATGCGCATCATCACAGGTGGCTTCACTATGTATCGAGTCATCTTCCAAATAATCAAGCATGGTACGAACAAGAAGAAGATGCCAAACATGATCCACGCAAACATCGGTGCATCGTTTAAATACTCAGGCTTAATAACAACATTGAACAATGCAAGATCGAGCCCGGTCAAAAGGAAGAAAGAAGCTATCAACAACATTACGGACAATATTGGACGGCCGAGCCTGACTTCAAAGAATGGTTTTTCATTTTTCATATATCAATTTTATCATAGCTCCTCCAATCAAAAAACCGGCAAAAGCCGGTTTATTTGATTTTAGAATGACAATGTCTTTGCTACGTCAGCAAGTGCCTGATCGTGCACTGTAAGCTCGTAGTAACCTGTTGTTGCAACAATCACGTAGTGAGTTGTTCCATCTGCCAACTCATGACGTCGAGCATCAATATCACCAAACAACATGTCCTCAGAGCTCTTGATACCTGCAAGTCGCCCCTCAACCATCTCATTTGTTGGTGAGTCTACTTTTGAGTACTTCATTGTGAGAAGTCGCTCCGAAACGTCACCTCCCTCTGCAAACAACCATACGTCGTCGCTGTTCACGATAACAAAGTCTGCAGTAGCTTCCTTTGCCTCGTCATCTGGTCCACAAGCAACTGTGTACTGGTTGTCATCGTATGTAAGATCGAAACTTGGAGCGTAGTTGTTGTGCAGGTCTACTAGACGCACCTCTACAACAGCTGGGGCTTCATCCACCACAACATCCTCAACAACGACTGCGGGATCTGCATCTGATGTGAATGAGCAACCTGCTCCCAATAGTACGAGCCCTAGAAAACCGAGTGAAATGATTGACCAATTCTTCATAAAAGTTTTATTTATTTATGCTGATATCTTACTATAATTTCTCTACAACCCCAAGCTATCGAATACACATACTTCCTCTGTTCGCAATGCCGCGCGAGGTTCTGGGGTTGCGTTGTCATAAACTGTAAACTCAACACACTCATCTGACACCCAGGCAATCTCAAACTCTGGCAATACATCTGGCAAGCCGTCCGGATCACCATCAACAGAAGTGATGCGCTCATCAAAATCTCGTATGATCGTACTTTCATGACGCTCACCAAGAAGGTCGCTCAATACAAGGAACCGTCTGTGATCACGAGACATATACTCGTCGCTCAGACTGGCAACGTATCGTTGCGTAGGTGAAAGAATGTTCAGCATCTCAAGCTTGTTGAACCCTGGATCTTTCACGAACACGGGCTCTAAGTCACTCAAATCATTAAGGTCGATTGTGACGGGCTTAAACGTATGCTCAGTCTCCCCCGAGTACACTGCAAATATTCTGCCGTCATAATCGTCCGGCACTGCAAAAAGTCGTAGACCAACACCATTTGTACTCGTAACCCTTGCATGCTCACCGGTAATCGGATTTGTAACCTCGATGAATGATTGATACTCGTCTTGAACAAAGTAAGGCTTTGGAGTTCCGTCCAGAATGCGCTGAACAAGCTCCAAATCAAGCGTCTCATATCCAGTAGTCTCCTCCACTTCTGCCACAACCTCCACCTCTTCATCCGCTTCAATATCCCCCGATAAAAAGTCACCCGCATCACTCAGCGAGTAGAACGACACTGCGATCGCTCCAATCGACAATATAATTGACGCAACGATAGGTACAAACAAGTGCTTTGGTACCACTGGCTGCGACACTTTCTTCTTTGAGGTCTTCTTTGTAGGTTTTTTCTTTGCCATATGAAATTAGTGTACCACATTGATATTAATCAGGAATAATAGGCTCAAGTTAGACTCACTACTAACTTCCAGCTATAGATATAGTAAAGATACCAATAATTATTATGCACATCTTACATCAATTCATTCACAAGACATAGGAAGCAAAAAATGAGCCTACTGGTGCTCATTTTTTCTAGTTCAATGCTTCGGTGACTGCGGTGACATCGATCGGATCGACTCCCAGATCTATATCGAGCCCATAATGCACGTTCCCAACCACGTCCGTAATCACAGCATTCCTAGTGCTCGGTGATGGGGATATGAGTGCGACATCGCATTCTGCGCCCTCTATGACCAACGTCGACGTCGTGTAAGTCGAGTCTGACGCAAGCCAGATCAAAAGCTCATCCATGCAGCCCTGCACGTTCTGCCTTGCTTCCCATGAGTGTAATCGATCTTGGTCCATGCCCACGTTCTCGAGTCCGATTCGCGTGAAGACGATCGCAGTGCTCAAGGTTACTACTCCCAAAATCAAAACAATCATCATGACAGTGAAACCACTTTGTTGATGGCGCGTCATATTTCAAGCGTATTGGGAGTAAGCGGGATCGTGGTAGATCCAGTGAATGTACGATCGGACACTGCGGAGTCTATCGTACTAATAACGTAGTCGATCTTTAGACCTGTCAAAATACCGCCCGAATCATCAACCGTATCAATCTGCCACGTGTCAACATTAAGGTTTGCGTCAGTAATCCATGCTGGAGCCTCCGCACCCTTAGTTAATTGTAATCGATCTACATATGTCACTGTGCCACCAAAATCAACCGCATCTTGTACTGACCTTATCTGCACAGCATCGCCATTCCCGTCCTCGAGAATCAACGTACTCGGATTCGACCCGAGTGTCGAAGCAGTTACATTTATGTTATTTGCCCCTGTAATATTGTGGGACATCAACAACATAGTCACCGTCGCTGTCTCTTTCAGGCGTAGACCAGGAGCTAGGCCACTCTGAACGCGCATTGTGTTTAGCAAAAATGTAGTCAGCCCAGCTAGGACGATTATAACTACTGCAACATACAGCACTAACTCAAGTAATGAGAAACCGTTTTGTTTCATATTAGTCTTCAGGTTCAAATTCGTCAGACACATAAGTCGACCCATCACCAAATGTCAGAGTGACGGTCATGGTAACGTCATCCATATCTTGAGAGAACTGCATCTTGTGCATCTCGAAAGTCTCCGATGGATTGATAACCGTATCAACTATATCAATATCGACGCCGCTTGGTTGATTGCCTGACGGGCTACCTGGGCCGGCATCGGACCAAACCTTAGTCTTATTCATAAATATCTGACCAAGAGTTCTGTCATTGTCCCAAGTCAACGTAACCAAGTCGATAGTAACTGCAGTAGTTCCTGTGTTTTCAATGTAAACGCGACGCAGCTGCTTGCTTCCAACAAACTCACCACTGGACACATCCACGGACACCATTCCAGCCTCGTCAACTCCAAAACAATCACCCTGCGGATTGTCAAAACGTGTCCTGTGCACCATATTCGAAACGGAGCGGCTGTGGCCTCCAAGATCCGTCCAACCAACGTTACTCAACAAAAGCAACGAATCGGGATCCACTGTACCGCCCGATGCAACGATTATACACGCTCCATCACGCTCTACTTCGGACACGGTGATATCTCGAGTCATACCGTTCGCCAAAGTCTCTGTGCCAGGCTCTACGCCCCACGACCCAGCCGCAAATGCAATCTGCCCCGCCCCAACGGCGAGATCATCGAATGCGATCGTCCGTAATGCTGACACGCCCTCATAGACCGCATACTGAGCCTCACCTCTCTGCGATGTAACGGAGACCGTTCTAGCACTTTGCACTGCTAACGAGGTTAGGGCAACCAAAAACATGGCCGCGATACCGGTCGCGATCAAGACCTCCAGGATCATAGACCCCTTTTGATCCTTTTTTAGTTTATTCCCAAACCGCCCAGCCATATCGAGATATGTTCAATGTTTTAGAAAGCCCGAGTGATTCAATCGTAATGTTGCCGTACTGTGGAGTCTCACCAGATAGTGCCGAGAAAACAACCTCGTGATCATTTCCATCTGACGGTGAAGCGCCACTTAGCGATGCATCCGTAATCTGAGCCGCTGAGTCTACCGTATATGTTCTGTCGTAAGCGACATCTCGTGTCGCATAGGATCCTCCCAGGAATATAATATACTCATTCACATCACGAGAAGTTTCATTGTAATCTAAATACACTCCCCATGAATCGCCACTGCGATTCTGCATTGCATTTTCATTCGTAACAGACAGAACATGCAGTAGGCCCGATGTCGCCTCTTGTGATCTAGCGACTTTTTGCACAGAAGACATGACGGCTAAACTATATCCAAAAACTATGGCTACAACAGATACAACCATCAGAATCTCAATCAATGTAAATCCTTTTGCGCGCATGTTATATGTTTCCAACAACTTGATAGATAGGAGAGATGATAGACAGTGCGAGGCCGGCAACCAAAACACCAATCACAAGCAACAATATAGGCTCAAGCATGTTTGAAAGATTACGCATTGAGTCATCAACCTCTTGCTCGTAGAATTCCGCAAGATAAATCATCATATTGCCGAGCATCCCGGACTCCTCACCAACACGCGTCATCCGCTGCATGATCAATGGGAAGAAGCGCTCCGATGCTGCCATGGACTGCGATATAGAGCTTCCCCGCTTCACATTCTTCTCAATCGTCTCTAGGAACTGGCTATACCTGGCGTTATTAAGCACGGATTTCACAATCGGGATGATGTCGCTGATAGTTTCACCAGAAGCAAGCATCGTTCCCATGACACGTGCCAATCGAGCGAGGTTCGTATTTCGAACTATCGTACCTATAACTGGTGTGTATATTAAAGCCGTATGCAGAAAAGGTTTTAACGGCTTAATTTTTCTTACAAAGTAAATCGCAAGCACGAATGCAAAGATCGCGAGCAACACAAGGCCGCTCTTTGTCTCAATCACCTCCGCTATCCATAGCAACATCCTTGTTGTTACTGGAAGCTCCACATCCAAGGTTGCGAAAACATCCGTGATGTTTGGCAGCACAAATACAACTATTCCCACCGTCATCACAATAGCAACGGCCATGATAACCAACGGATACATCAAAGCACCTTGGATCTTCTGACGCATCTCGTGCTCTTTTTCGATCTGGAGTGTAAGATGCTCTAGGTTGGCTTGCAAAGTTCCAGAAGCCTCTCCTGCCCCCACGAGATTAACGTAAACCGGATTAAAGACATGTGGGTATCTCGCAAACCCTTCGGCAAGAGTGCGCCCACTCTGCACCATGTTCTGCAATGTGCCAACTATAGTCTTGAGCGGTTTCTTTTTTGATTGGTCGTATATTATCTGTAGCGCGTCATTCATCGGCAGACCGGACTGACTACTACATTCAAAAGACAGCAGCCGGAACAATCGTAGCCGGTTCATGTGACCCAGAAGCAGCGGTAACAATCGAGATCACACAGTAATCTCGACAGCAAAAAAACAGGCTCGCGCGAGCCTGTTTTTTGTTTTCTTAGCTTACCGCTCGAGAGGAACACTCGAGTCTTTGTACAGGTCCGGATCTATCGTGCGGTCAAAACACGTCTCCCCTATTTCGTGGTCCCAGGCGTACGATGAAGCGCCAAGTCTATCGTATTCATAACCTCTTGGAACCGATACACCTTTATACTCACCATCAGCATCCTGACTTGTTACAAACGTGGCACAAAGCTGAAACGACAGGTCTCCCGTTGTTTTGTACGTATATGGCTCATCACTATCCGGATCGGTTGGCGCGATATATCCGTTGATCGAATTCGTAATTTCATTCAGAGACTCTGGTAGGGCATCTTTCTGCACCCAGTACGATATTACTTCACCTTGAATAGATGCAAGGTCACTCACGCGGTTCTCGTCAAAGCGTATCGCCCTTTGCTCGGCCGGTGTTCCGACTATGAAGAAACCTGCGATGATACATGCAACGACCACTGCTGACGATGATATACCTACAATTTTATGCACATTTGTCTTCTTCTTAACGTCACGTCTTAGCTCCCATAGGTAATAGGCGAATACGGAAACCGCGACCACCAGTATCGTGAGCACCTTCAAGAAGAAACGACCTGTAAGCTCACCTCCAAGGAAACTGTTCATCAACGTTATTAAATCGATGATGACAGTTAGTGACGCTACAAACAAAGTTAAGTAGAGCAACCACTTGCGGACCCAGATATTCTGCTTTGCCGACTCAATTGAGAGGTCCTTGTTGATCATCCACGATGTCAGCAATAACACTGGCCATACGATCACCAACGCAGATATTGCATTACGCATAATATCGAATGACCCGCTTCGATAATAGTCTAATGGGTCCGGCAACTGTACCGTTATGTACTGCCAAAGTAATGAAACGAAGAAGCTCACGCCCACTGCAAGCATGATTATCATTAACAGGTACAAAAATACGTCCTTAGCGGAGCTTTTTGCAGTCTTTGTGTCGGATGTCATATATTCTGCTTTGCGTGAGTAAGTTAGTCGTCGATGGTTCTAGTATAGCAATCATCTGCACAATGCAAAACACAGCCCTCCTCGGAAGGCTGTGTTTATTAATTGTTAGTTTGCGCTTATTTGCACTCTTGTTTGTATTCCTGAAGTGTCAACAGACTCTCCAAGGGCTATATCTAGTCCCGTTGTGTATCGAATATATACAGTTGGTTCAATGTCTATGATGTAGTCAGCCCATGCTGAACCGTAGATATTGTTCGCAACTGCTTCGCTTGGAATCCATCGTAAGATGTCCTTTGCAGGATCCGTTGGGTCCGCCTCGATCGCGTACACCTTAGGATCTGACTCGATCTTCACAAGTACATGACCTGGTTGTGGCAGCATTGGAACGCTCAAACTCATCGTTGAAAGCGTTGCATCTGTTACCCACACAATGTCGTCCCAATCAGTTCCCCATGTAAAGAATGATCTTGCATCCCAGAATGGTCGTCGCTTCATGTCCTCGTCGACGTAGTAAACCGTGTCGAATGCGTAACTTCGCACAAACTGACCGGCTGATACCGTCGACACTGGCTCGAGTGATCCGTCCAATGGTGACGCGCCCTCCACTCCAGAAGCTGGAGCAACTCGGCGCCCTTCTGAATCTCGTGTGATTCCGAGCACCGTATCAGCCTCATCAGAAACTGCGTCAGGCTGTACCTCCGAGATAAGCTCAGGAGACGCGTCATCTGCCACCACCTCATCGGTGTCATCAGTACCCTGATCTGACCATACTCGAGGGGCCGATCCACCTCCGCCTCCACTACTTGCAGTTGTACGAGTTGCAGATACCGCTGAAGACTTTGAAGACTCAAGTCCACCAGTGTCAGACGCTGTGACTTTGTAGTAGTAGAGTGTTCCTGCTGTCGCAGTTGTATCCTCGTAGCTTGTAGTCAAGATGTCGGATCCATTAACCTGCGTTGAGTAACTTCCGCCAGAACTTGTATCTCGGTACAACTCATACCCGACAAGGTCTGAAATCGCAGAAGCATCTGAGTTTGTTGTAACCGCAGTCCAGCTCACCGTGTTTCCAGATGTCGCTCCAACTGCCGCAACTCCAGCTGGTGCAGCTGGTGCAACTCCATCAGATGGAGCTGTGATACTGAAGACCGTAAAGTGGTCCACCGCTGTACTGAATCGCACACTAGTTACGTCTGACAAGTTAGAGGCAGGTGATGCAACAACGTTTCCAGATCCGTCCAAGAAAACAGTAGTTGTTGTTTCTGGCACCCATGTTCCATTACCACCGTCATAGTAGGACATTGTAAGTCCATCTACCTCTGTAGCCAACGTAATGCCAGCTGTATTCAATTCTGCAACTGTCATTGTTTTTCCAATTGAAACCGGCTCTGTGAATCCTGATGTCAGCTGAGTTCCACCATTATCTACCATCGACACCTCGAATCCGTTTCCAACAACGCTCGTTGTGGCCGTATCCACCACATTGTTAGTCTCCTTCATTGTCAGCGACCCTGCGCTTGTAGAAGTACCCGTAGCATTAGATGGAACTGTAACCGACAGACCAAGAGTTGCGTCAGATGCCATTCCACCTTCAGAAGGCGTAAGAGTTGTAACTGTTGGGTCACTCAATCCCGCCTCTACAGCAGTGAACTGAATGTTCTGTGATGTAGCCGGTGCACCACTGATACCGACAGATGAAGCGACCATTTCAGGTTGATATCCGTATCCGTTCGCAGTAAGCGACCAGTCTCCGTCATCAACTGCGAGCTCATACTCTCCATCTGCATCTGCTTGCACAGCCGTCCTTCTTCCGCTGTCCTCGATACCCTCAATAAAGGCGTAAGGAACCGCGTTTCCGTTCAAGTCTGTGACCGTACCAGAAATTGTCTGGTCTGCTGTAGACCCGGCTAGGTTTAGAGTCTCAGCACCTGTCACAGCAAGTGTAACGGCATCAAGGACCAAACCTGGACTATACGCGTTCACTTGGTATGAACCAACCGGCGCTTCAATCGAGTAGTTTCCACTGCTGTCCGTTGTCGTTCCCATGAAAATACCCAATGTTGGGTCACTCACCTCAACCCATGCGTCTGCAACTGGGTTTGCGCCATCTGTCAATTGCCCTGTGACCGTGTTCAAGGCTGGGACAACCACTGTAACAGTTTCTGCACTGTCAACAGTCAAAACTCCAGTGCTCACTACCGTTCCACCAGCACCAGCAACGTCCGTTGCAGGGTCGATTGGTGCCGACATCGTATGCACGAACATGTCGTAATCTCCAGGCGGCAGATCAATAGATCCAGAACTATCATTTTCAATGAACAAGTTCTGCCGTATTCCCGTACTGTCATCAAACAGCTCAATGTACATCTCTTCAAGAACCACCGCGCCACTTGCGCCGTCCTCAATGTTAACTGTCACACCAAGTGGTGTCCCTATCACGATGTCCTGTGTAGTAGCATTACCGCTCGATGTGTCGACACTGCTTAGCATTGGCAATGGACCGGCACGGTGATCCCATGCCTCGACCGTGTACCCTGTGGTACCCGGAACTCGCAATGAGTAAGTACCGTCACTTGCAGTCTGTGTAAAGTTGGAGCCTCCGCCAGCAGCTTGCGAGTATGCAAACACTTCAATTCCGGCCAATCCTTCCAAGTTGGATCCAGAGCTACAGTCGCCTGCACCACCATCCTTCTTACACACTGTTCCAGAAATAATTCTGAAAGTTGCGTTTGTGTCAGGCTCTAGGTTAATTCCTGTCTGATCAGCATTGCTAACTGCCACTGTTGTTTGACCAGTAGGGCCGTATCCAGGAATAAAGGCCTCAACATTCCATGTTCCATTTCCTACATACAGTGTGTAGCCTCCATTAGTATCGGACATAGTTCCGGCATCAAAGTAGCCTTCACAGTTCGCAGTACAAAATGCGTGAACTCCCGCTCCGCCCACTGCGCTTGTCCCGTCTGTAACAGTTCCACTGATAACAGTGTCGCTCTTACTTAGCTCCAAGACTACGGTCAAGGTTGCAACATCTGATCCGTCCTGGAAGATATCTCCATTCCCAGCGACTTTCACCGTGATCTCTCCAGTAGGAGGAGCACCTTGCATGAACGCACCAACTCGGTAAGTTCCCGCGTCAATTCCCAAGCTTGCGATTCCCGTCGTTGCAGTCTGTCCAAATGTTCCAAATCCTGCAGTTGTATCATCCATGAATACCATCGCATCAACGATTGGGTTTCCACTTGTATCTACCACAGAAACTGGCACTGTGAATGCTGCTGCTGACAGAACGAATTCTAGCGTTCCGTCATCTGCCGTATCACTGTCTTCCGTAACGTTAGGGTTTGCAACATTAACTGGCAACCATCGCGGTGTTACTTTGTAATCTGGTGGTTCAGGCATTGTAAACCCACCACTCATGTCCATATGAGGACCGATATCAAAGTTCCAATCTCCGTCAGGCAAGTTCATTGTAACTTGATCACTGCCAGATGTGTTTTGAATTCGCTGTACCTGGAATCCTCGTGAGCCACTGGCAATAACATCAATATCTTTACCTGTTGTTCCACTCACGTTTATGGTTACGAGTTGGAATCCCGATGTACCTGTCAATGTGTAGCTTCCGGTTGCTGACCCGGTGACCCAGGCCTGCTCGCTCATAATTCCTTGATAAGCATCCGAGAGAACCAATGGTTCGGTCCAAACATCGTAGTAATCCTCTGGTAGTCCGGTAAATGTGGCTACCTCGGTTCCATTCAAGTTATTTGAAAAGTCCAGTGTCTGTGTCATTTCACCTGTAGTTGGTGATGAAATGTGCACATCAAATCCTCCCGAGTTTTGTGAGCCAGCGGTCACGGTAACTGCAAGGCTATTTGCACCTGCCGCATTGATAAAGAACGGCATCGACGTCATTGTCTCAAGCAACGTCCCGCTTGTCATCGTCTTAATGTCTACAGTATAACCAGCAGTCTCCCAATCTCGCGGAACTGACGAGTTCACGATTCCCGAGATACTCATTCCAATGAAGTCTTGCTCATCATCAGACACACAAGGATCTGTGTTCCCGGCACCACAACGTGTAGCTCCGGTAAAGTCTACCGTCACAGTTCTAGCTGCGGCGTTAGCTGTAACGCTATTCACAGCAAATATACCAACACCTGGTCCATTACTGTCACTGTTCATTGGGTTCGTTGAGTCAAATGAGGCACCTGTTACGTCGAATCCAGTAGGGAACGTCATAACAACCTTTCCACCGTTTCCGTTCGCTCGAATCTGCTCAGAAATTGGGAAGTCAACATTGTAACTTGATACCATCCCGGCCATTCCATTCATTGGCCAAACTCCAGCTTGGGGGACGAATCCGAATGTGCCATCGTCAAAGGCTGCAGGCAGGTCCCATTCGTTTCCTGTAAATCCAGCACCCGGACCAGATGATCCATATATCGCTACGTCCAACACCGTTCCACCCAAAACTGCAGGTGATCCAAGTGGGTTGGCAGCCATGTCTTTGATACCAACTCCTGCGGTAATCTCGAACGATGCTCCGTCTGTGAGCGATATACCACCAAGTGAAGCCGTCATCGTTGAAGGATCCCAAGATGCGTCAATCCCTGCCATTGCAGACAAAGGAACCGAACTGCCAACAGGACTCTCAAGTGACCAGTTGGCAAGGTTTTCGATAGAAGAGCCAAGCATTCCCTCCGCAAAGGTAACGTCTATTTTATTCTGAGTTGCACTAGCAAAGCTAGCAGTTGGCGCTGTCACATCAGCTGCACCAGTTGTAAACTTGATGTTGTGAGTTGTATCAGCCGGTCCATATCCGTCCGTATCTGCAAGCTCAGTTCCTGAAACGTTTGAAACAGCTGCTCCAGCACCAGCACCTCCTATCACCACTGTGTACTCTGTGCTTGGTTGGAATACAACTTCAGAGAATATTTCAATCTCTCTAAAGTTTGAGTTATAAGATACTGTGGCAGGTATGGCAGCGAATCCTTCATACAGTGCAACTGATGAAGTGGTAACCGTTGACGCATCAAGAGCGTCATCAATTGAAATGAACACGATCGGCATTCCTACATCCACTCCAGTAGCTCCATCAGAAGGGTTAGATGCTATAACGATCGGAGCAGTGTTATCGTTTGAGTCAGCGACCGTAAATGGTATTTGTACATCAGCAGCAAGTGCCACACCATCAGATGATGTCACGCCGGTTGTAATTGTAACCAGGTAATCTTCACCCGCGGTGAATGACACTCCTGAAACATCGAGTTCGATGGCATCGTTAGGATCTACGATCGAGAGCAACTGCATTCCTGTTATTGTCTCTGATGTACTCTGAGTTGTATTTACCAATGTAACATTGCCCGCCAATGTAGAGCTATCAAGCTCTTGGTTAAAGTTTATGTTTATGAATCCACTGTTTGGTGGATATGAAGATGTATTTGGACCAGGATAGGCCCCAACCATTTCTGGAATCGCTTGTGAGCTAAATGAGAAGGCGCTAGAAGGCGTGAAGCCTACAGTGTAGTCAGAGGCCAATCCATTTCCTGAAAAGTCAGTTACGCCCATAGTCGCAGCAAATGTATGTGGCACAGAAGCCAACGGTAATGCCGATGGATCTATATTACATGTCACCTGGGCTCCAAACGTAGCGGCCGGATCATAGCTTATGCTCTGACACAGGTTTGTCCCTTGATCAGTGTCTACAACTAGTAGTACTGAGGTCGTATCGATAGTTCCTGGATCCATTTGTTCACTGAAGCTTAGTCCAGCAGAAGCGAACTCTTGTGGAATGAAAGCTGCGCTTGCAGCATCTGGGAACGAATCCGTAACCGTTGGTGGTGTCTGGTCTCCGTTCTCGTTAAATGCCGCACCTCCCGCGAACTCAGGCAACGAGAAGCTGTTCTGTGGCACAGCGGTCGCTTGAATCACGAAGTCAATTGAGTTGTCCTGACTATCAGAACCATTACCATCGAAAACATCACCGCCCTGACCGGTCATTGAGTTTGCATCAGCGCCAGCAACAGCAAGACGTTCCAGGTTCTGACCACCAGTTATGTCAGCAAGCGCGGTCCCTTCTTTCTTTGTTGACGTTCCCCAACCAACCAAGTCAATTACATCTGTGTCCGCTGTAGCAGAATAACTAATGTAAACAGCGCCATTAGAAACCAACTCGGCAGCAGAGGCAGAGTACGAAGCGTCCGCAACCTCGTCTCCGTCTCCAGCGATAAAGTTACTTGGAGCAATGAGGAAGAATCCGTTCGGTGGGATTTGAGTGTTGAACATCGTCATCGCAACATTCGTATCCGTTGACCCGTCCCAGAAATGGAGCTTAACGCCGGTCATGTCTACAGGAGTTGGACCATAGTTATAAAGCTCTACGAACTCGTCGGTGTCTGATGAGAGACTAGATACCCTAAACTCACTAATCTTAATACTCGGCAAAATAGTCACCGTTTCACCAGCGGACGCGTTTCCAAACAAATCAGTAACACTTGTCGTGACCTGAACGGTGTTTCCCGATCCCTCGGCGATAACTGCTCCAGTTGCTTCCACGCCAATAGCATCGGAACCAAAGCCTGCTATGTCCGTAATAGTTGAGTCATCTCCGCCGTCCGAAGTAGCAAGAACTACTGAGCCGGGACCGAACGAGTTCTCGTCTACGGGCTCGTCAAATGCTACAAAAACATTATTTATATCTATACGTGCTATATCCTGAACGGCTGGACCAGTCGTGTCCTCTGCAATCGCCGTGTACACATTCACAGGAGAAGACGTGCAGGCCTCCATGTCACCATTCAATACTTCGCCAGTTGCACAAGTAATTGTGAAATCTGTTCCACCTGCAGAGTTAAGGTTTCCAGACAACGTAATAATTGCATCCATGTCACCCGGACCATGGTCTACCGAACTGATAGAAATTGAGTTGGCACCAGCCACAGTAAAATCGGCAGCAACCAACGGTCCACCTTGACCATCATGAACTTGATCGTCGAAAGATACTACTATTATATCCTGACCATCCTTCCATCCACCCATTGTGAAAACAGGCGCAGCTGCGCTCACAAAGAACGGTGACACCATCATGAAGGTGCTGAGAATAAACATGAAAATGAGAACTGCTATTGCGGTTCTTTTTACGCCAATATCCCGCAATAAGCGGAACGCTGTAGTTCGTGACATATTTAATTTTGTTACGGATCTTTTATGAGTGCATTGTATCTTATTTTGGACGAGGATACTTAATGTACATGGGGATAAACTATCTGCACGTAACAAAAACGGCCATCGCAGAACGATGGCCGTACCAAGCATTAACTTTAGTCTATTTCTTTATCTTGTATTTCTTTCGAGCCGTGAAGAAGTAGATGACGCTTCCCAACCAGTTAGCAAGTACTATCAGCAAGATCCACGGAGCCTTGTCTTGAATATCACGCCGAATTACGTCCACCAGCATCCATACCCAGAAGATCGAGGTTACAAGGAAGAGCGCTAACACTCCAAGAATGATCGAACCATAGTCGCTAATCAGACCGCGGAAGTCTATCGTCGTTAGAACCTCATGAAGGTTTGTGTCCGAGATCATGAACGAGTCTTCCAATTCTACGAGCTCAATAAAGACTCCGAGGCCATTCACAGACCATGTTCCATTACTTCCACGAGCCTTAATTGAATACTTTCCATCAACACGAAAATGCGTATCGTCGACTTGCAAGTACTCGTTGCCGTAGATACTGAAAGTAACAATCTCGTTCTCATCCGCAAGAGCAGTCTCTAACACTGCGCCTACGTCCTCGGCCAACTCGTCTGTCATGCCACCAATAAGCCTATCCACGTCCTGATCAAGGACAGCTTGTTCTATCTCATCAACCACTCCTCCAAGCACATCTTTATACTCCTCAGAAACTGATGATTGAGCGAAAGTGGCCACTGGAAGCAGTAGCAGCGAAAGGACTGCGATTGTCAGCAACTTCTTCATATTTAGCTATTTATGTTTGTTTAGTGCTTATTACAATATTGTATCACGCCTGCCTTTTCTCAAAAACAGGCTTAAACCGCTCCGAAAAGCAGAGATCGTGATCGTCGAGACCGCGCACTCCGAACGAGATACAGGGCCAAGGTTAGCGCCCTATCCCTGGCCCGTCCGGATACCCTTGACAGATTCTAAATTCTGTGGTAATCTCTCAACAATGCAGAAACGAGATAGGTAACTGATCATAGTCCTCGTGTCCCCCGGATACGAGAAATGTGACGGGTTACTTACTACCCTTGGGAGATCGCCATGCGCCGCTACGTCCTTTTTGTCCACTGCGACGCCGCCGAGAAGCTCCCAAGGTCGCGAGACCTGACCCCCGACTGGCTTTCTCTGGGTGCGCCTTCTGCGCCCCGCGAGATGCGTGCCTGGCACGACCGGCGCGTTCGCGTGCTGGGCCGAGGGGATTGTGGAGCGATCCTCGGGCGTGTGAGGGAACTGTTCGGCCAGGAGGCCGTACCTGACATCGTGATGGCGATGGTACAGCTGCAGCGTGAAGCTGCAGAGGTCCAGGAGATCCTCGAGATCTCCTACGCATGACGCGCGAGACATCGTGCCAATCTTTTCCCCCAGACGCTGTCTGGGCCTTCACATAGCGCTCGTATCAACGAGCATTGTGCAGAGGCAACAAAAAAACAACCGCACACGCGGTTGTTTTTGTTTTCATAAGTATTTTACACAAAACACAATGCCGCGACCTGGAGGCCGAAGCAAAGTGCTCCAGTTCAGGTCGCGGCGAGTGGCTACTTTGCGCAGCCGTGCCTCTTCTCGAGGGCTTGGATGTAGTTGCGGGTTGCGACATCTTGTTCGTTGAGCTTCACCGTCTTGTCGGTGACGCTCGGGTCGCGCAGGTACCAGCCATTCGGGCCGGCATACTCCTTGGTGTACTGCTGAACCCACACCTGTGCCCTCCTGGTACGGAAGGCGTAGTTGTGGCCAACGTAGATTGCGTTCCGGATCTGCCAGAGCACGTCGCAACGCACCTCCGGCTCAATCTCCAGGTACGCCTCGAACGAGTCCTGGAACGGGATCTGCTCGTGCTTTCGCGCGTGCTCGACCAACTCCTGGGCGTACACCTCGGGACGCTCGCAGGCCTGCGCGTTGGCGTAGAAGCCACAGGCAAGGATCACGAGTGCGAGGATCTGGATACCGAGGAGGACAATCAGCCCCCTGATCAAGTTGCTGCTGAGGAGGCCTCGAATCAGGCCAGTAGGTCGCTCTCCGTTAGTCTGCTGGGCCATGTCGGCTCCTTTAAATCCCTGTTCTGTCATCAAACTCGTGCTGGGATATACCCGAGTTCTTCGTGTTCCGTTTATACCAAGAAAATGGCCTTTTGTCAAGGTAAGGAGGTGTCAGTTTGGCTAAGGTAAGCCTCATAAAATCAACGGCCCCGCCAGAAGCGGGGCCGAGGAAGAGGTTCGGGATCAGTGCCAGTAGAGCACGACCGGCGTATCGGGGTCGATGGCCCCGAAGTACGCCAGCATCGCCTCGGGGTACCTGTGCTCGACAGGATCCCCGAATGCATAGTGCAAATCGAACACGATGAGATCACCCGCGGCTACGTAGGAGATCACGCCGTTCTTTTCCGTCACCGGTGTCTCTCCGAAGAAGACCTCCCAGTCAGACGGTAGTTGTGTCCCCTTCGATCGCTCCAGGTCTTGAATACCCTCCTTGAATTCGTCACCAGGTGTACGCACGTAGAACGTCGACAGAGTGAAGACGTGAATTTCGCCCGTGCTCATCTGGTATGGATCGACAACCAACAAAGTCAGTTCCGTGCCCAAGGGCAGCTCCTTAAGTGGAATCACCAAATATCTATTTGCTTGTACCACGAATCTGAGCATTTGTCAATACTATTAATACAAAAACGATCAACATAATCGTTGATCGTCCTGTGCACTTTTCTCAGCAAGACTTACACTGCGTCAAACCGGGCCTTGTTCTCTGCCATCCATTTCCCTTTCTCCTCTTCACCCTTAGAAGGGTCTTTCATAACATCCGCATGAGCATCCATGTAATGAGGCATGAGTGCCTTCATCCAGTCTTCAAAAGTCTCGCCATCCGCAGTCGCGTCGCACAAGTCGCATTTAAGTGTTTTCATAGTTCAGTGTGATTTCTTATGTCTTTGCTGTATCAAGCCGTCACGCCCTTGTCATTCTTATCTCTGAGGCCCTTTTTGAAACTGTTCATTCCGAAATAGATAATAACCGATATCAACATTACACCCAATGTCTCTACACTAAAGAAGGTACTCACAATGGTGCCGAAACTATTCTCATGAAGGAACATTGAGTCCCGGAATACTATTATGTGTGGGTGTATGTTTTATGTTGTCAAAAAACTGGGCTTGACTGCAGAGTTGATCTTCTTGTTATTGATCACTAGGTGGATGCTTGAAGCTGAACCAATACACTTGCGTCCAAAGCAACTTGCGCAGACAACGACTCCACTGTCTCACCATCGCTTGAATACATCGTCTCCAGTTTCTTTGCTAACATCTTTGGACTCACACGACCCACGTCCAAAGGTATACCAAAGAATTCACCAACAAGAGCTGCCCAGTGATCGTCTTTCATAATCAATTTTGATGCAGTTAGAAAATCACGTTCATTCATCGCTACCGAAACCTCCGTATTTGCTATCTGCACAGGATTTATCACACTAGTCTCTAATTCAGTGAGGCGCCCATCAATAAGATCCTTTGATGACTTCGTGAAGTCGCTAAAAGCGTTATCGTTCATTTTATGCTCAAACATCTGATACCAGATCTTTCCGTCATGTGCAGACAACAATTCCATGACGGATTCAGGGAGCTCTAGCTTCAGCTTTACAACCTCTACCTTTTGCAAGGTATCGGTCTCCTCATCCGTAACCTGCGCCTCCTCTACACCCTGTATTGATGTTGAACCCATATCCTTTAATTCGTCATTCGCAGAAAATGAGTTTGAACGCATTAACGCAATGACCTGCGCATTTTCACCATCTCCCATAACTCGAATATGCTCAATCGCCCTCTCAAATGCCTTCATTGCTCTATCTCTGTAGGGCTTGCCATCCGTTGCCTGTGGATGAAATTCCAAAGCGTCTATAAAGATCACTTTTGTATCACCGCGCATTGCAATAGTCATCCCAATCTTCCCCATAAACTTCCCACCTTCTTTCATCATCATCAGCTGATAGGCTGGGTTCACGTACCAAGACAGTGAGTTTTCATAGTTGATTGACCCTTGCGCTGTACAGTCCCCTGTTTTGTTGCCAAGACGCAAGTCGGACTTCTCCCGCTTCATGTACCTCAACTCAACTCCGTCCTGTTCTCCCAGAAGATCAGAAAGACCTCCCCAAGCTTCACTCTCCCTAAACTTCTGGTTTTGCTTTGCCAATGCCTTCACGGCATCAATAACCTCATCCGCGTAATAAGAAAAGTGATCCTCATTTGGTTTAACTGCACCAATGTGCTTGACGAACAGTTTACGAAGTTGACTAATTTGCTTTCCTTCCAAGACGCTCTTTGCACCTGATACTATCTGTCTTGCCACATCTGGAGAGTGGACCGAGATCCACGCCTGCTTATTTTCTAGCGGTAGTACATCCATCGAACCTTCAAAAATGTCCTTCTTTGCCATTGGCGTTTCTAATATCCCTTCCACAACAAGCTCCAGTGGTTTTCTAACTCTCTTCTCTCTTCTGTCAGCCACGGTTAGCGCAAAGCCCTCAATCAATTGAGCGCCTACGCGTTCAATGTCCTCATGATCCACATATCTCGCGGCATACGCCTCCGTAATCATCTGTTTCACTTCTCGTTCTGAGATTTTAATGCCAGGTCTTACAGAGTCCAAGACCGCACTCGAACGCTGCGCATTCATCGCTCCGTCAATCAAAATAGGTAACAATAGTTTCTGCTGTGCAACGGACATTTTCTCGAAGATCATGGCAACAACTCCAGCGTAAAGATACTCGCCATGAATATCCTTTGAAGCACTGAACGCCTCAAGTTCATCGAGTATATTTTCCCGCCTTAGCACAATTGACATATAACTTGCGGGCAAGCATTGCAAAACGCTAAACATCTCGTCATATGGCATCTGTGTCACCTTCTCAGCCATCGCCACTTGAGCATCCGCATCGCTATCGATATATTCACACAAATCTAGGACCGGCTCCGACCAAACTTCGTCATGTATGGCCATAACATTAATGAACTCATCTAAATGCTCAAATATATCACCTGGACTCAGAGCACCTTGCTTCGCTGACCGTGCGATTGCTGACAATATATCGTCACAATACTCAGCAACAACGTTGATACCTGATGCATAGTCCAGCATCATCGAAACAGCTTCGAACTTTCGATCTTCAATGAACGCAAGGACCTTACCGTTAAACTCGCCCTCCTCCTCTTCTTCTTCTGTCAGGCTATAATGACCCAGAACCTCATTTATCTGCATCTTTAGGGCCTCATCAACCTTAGTTTCCTTTGCCTCTGGCGCCCCTGGATCAGGAAGGCCGGGGCTTCTATGTACTTCGCCTTTTCTCATACAAGATTATTATGTCCGGTTATTTTTTGTTACTTGCCCATTCGGAGACTCCGTTCCTGATTGTAAACCAGCGTCCCAACGTTGCGATACGCGAGCAACAGCCGGCACGACATCTCGAAGCCTTGAACGCGCACGAGACGCACCGTCAACGATGCCGCCTGCAGCCCTTGGCGAAATCACGCGATCCTTTCCCATGTTCTGCCCCCAGGAACCCATCCTGCTCAACACAGTGTCCATGCTCGACATCACCTGCTCCGTCTTGCGCTCGAGCGCCTTTATGCTGCGAGACATGGTTTTCGCCTTTGATAGCATTTCGGGAGTAATTTCCTCCGCACCGCCGATCTCAGAGGCTAACTGAGCAATCTGTTCGGCGCCCTCCTTCATCATCTTATTCAAACTCCTGAAGTCGCCATATCCCTGCTCTAAAGTTTTATACATACCCGAACGACCCAGTCCGCCCTGAGCAAGAATATTAGATAGATCCCTGATGCCATTACCTGCAGTCACCAACTTCGACGGTTCAGTAGATGTTCCCGCAAGTTCGCCGGCAAAAGAAGATGCGCTCCTAAAACTATCTAGCATATTCCGTAGCCGTACTTTTTCCGCAGAATCCTCCCGAGAATCAACAGCATCTTCTACCGGAGCAGGAGCACCCTCAACACCCTCTTCACCTCTGGATGCGTCGTACCGCCAACAGATCAGCCTCGGCCTCTGCTTTGGCACGCTCAGATTCCTCCTCCTCACGTTCCGCCTCCGTTTCTCTGCTCTCAACATTCACTTCTTCAGAATCCTCCTCCTCGTCACCCAAGATATCAAGCAGCCGTTCTTGCTCTAGATCCTCGGCAGACGCCTCAGCTCTCGCAATCCCCATAGCCCCCTCCGGTACGTATCTTTCGCCTGTCATAGAGAAGTGGGATAATTATTACTATATTATGTCGTATTTGCTACATCATACCAATAAGCACGCTCAGCGACAAAGAAAAACAACCGCTTTCGCGGCCGCGGTCCCTGGCTCTCAGTACTAGACGAACTCAGAACTATGCATCGTTCATCAATTCATTCAATTTTTCTTTTGCGTGGGTGGCTGCATCGAGGTTCCTACTATCCGAAGAATAAAAGGACAGATTGTATAGATAAGCAATAGCTATAAAAACGCGTTCAATTTCTATTATCTCTTTTTCTGAATATTCAGTTACACCATATCCCTTTAGAAAAGATTTTCTGATTTCCAAAGTGACCTCTTCTACTTGCTCCGTTTCGCTGAACTGTCCGGCGCTCAAAATAATGGGCACCAAATCCTCAAGCCATACTCCCCTCCTGGCATAATCCCAGTCGATCATGAACAAATCACCTTCCTCAGAGAGTATCTGATTCGTTGGACCACAATCACCGTGAACTAATACAGGGCCAAAGCGATTCTCATATTTCAGCAATACTTCTTTTACTATTATACTTATTTTATCTGACAATTCCGCTGTTAAATTTCCAG
>JABIWD010000057.1 GCA_018701105.1 Candidatus Uhrbacteria bacterium
CCGCCCGCCACTCCGCCAAACGGCAGGAGCAGATACGCAAGCGCAAGCGTCACAGCCTCGTAACCCAGATAGAGGGCCACGCCCTTCACGATCTTCCTAGACATATCGTGCTCCTTGGCTGACGAACTCTTCCGCCTTGTCGAACCACTCGAAGTCAAAGCTCGTGTTCACCAGAAGCTCGAACAGCAACGGTGTCACTACGAGACAGATCGCGATCAGCGCGAGCGCGAACAAGATTGACTTCCACGGCTTCGGTTCCCAGTACGCTCCATTGAAGTACGGGTTGTTCAACCACGTCCACAATGCCTTTCCTCGACTCACCCATACTTGCCTTCGACTCATTCCGAGCCCTCCTTGTTGTCGTTGTCGTCGACCACCCTCAGGTGGCCTGTCCTTCTGCCGCTGCGTCTCGGCGGTCCTTTTCTACGCGTGTTCACAGGTCGTGGGCCCGGCGTCGGAAGTTTCGCACGATGCGATCCCGGACGTCCGAACGGCGCAATCACCTCTTCCTCGTCGTCATCAAAGACCTCAACGGTGACAGTCGTGGTGACCTCCCGCTCGTACACGGTCTCAAGGTCACGACGTTCCCTCCTCATTCGCCGCTGCGAGAGGAAACGAGGAACGAGTACACCCAGCACTAGCACGGAAAGCGTGCCGAACAGAACTACTATAGCAATTCGTGTCATCTCATCGGACATTTCTTGTGCCTCCAAGCCCATTAGAGCTAAAGATCAGCTATTTGTCAATCTCATTGACATCATGCCAATATCGGCGTATCTTCTTTATAGATACTCATAAAAGTAATTGGAAGTTCTGAATTTGACGTGAAATGATTATGAGGGATGTGAAAATAAATTTTTCCTCAGAGGTTAGCCAAAATGCACACTTAGAGGATGTGCATATTACATAAGGGACTAAGATCCCTTATTTTGCGTTTTGTTCGAGCTTCCGCTTGAACTATGTCAACACAATTAATTATAGGACTTATAGTCGGTATCATCAGTGGTGCTGCTCTTGGCGTATATTTGCGCGATCAGCGAGCTAAACGACGAACCGATAATGCTGAAGCCGAGGTGGAGAAGATCATCTCAGGTGCTAAGCAAAAAGAACAAGAAACACTATTACAAGCAAAGGAGAAGTCGATAAAGATCATCGACGAGGCAAAGAACGACGAGAAAGAACGGCGAATGGAACTCAAGAAGATGCAGGATCGCCTTGAGTCACGAGAGAACACCTTCGATAAACGATTACTCGACCTCGAGGATAACAACAAGGCTCTTGAGGAAGAGAAAGATCGTCTTCGCAAAATCAAAGCTCGACTCGAAGAGCTGGGCGAAGAGGCTAAGCTGAAGCTTGAAGAAGTCGCAGGACTTCCACGCGAGCAGGCATTGGAGCAACTACTTACTCGTGTAGAGAAAGATAGTGAAGATGTGCTCGTCAGCCGCATTAAGAAACTTGAGGACTCGGTAGAAGACGAGCTTGATCGACGTGCAAAGAAGATGCTCTCACTTGTTGTTGAGCGTTACGCATCAGGTCACGCAGCAGAAACGACCACATCCAGTGTTCAGCTCCCATCAGACGAGATGAAGGGACGAATCATTGGAAAAGAGGGTCGCAACATTCGTGCTATTGAGCAGCAGACAGGAACAGAGATCATCGTGGACGACACTCCACAGGCCGTCACCATCTCTTCCTTCTCCCCTATTCGCCGACAGGTTGCAAAGCGTGCAATCGAGATGCTCGTAAAGGACGGACGCATTCAACCGGCGCGTATTGAGGAGGCTATTGCAAAGTCAAAGAAGGAGCTTGCAATTGAAATGAAGAAGGCCGGAGAAGGTGCACTGACTGAACTTGGAATTCCGTTGTCGTCCATCGACCCTAAGCTCGTTCAGATCCTTGGACGTCTTAAGTACCGAACCAGTTACGGACAGAATCAATTGCAGCACGCGATGGAGGTTGCAACAATCTCGCGCATGCTCGCAGAAGAGCTCGGCGCTGACGTGAAGGTATGTACGCAGGGTGGACTTTTCCATGACATTGGAAAGGCCGTTGATCATGACATGCAGGGATCTCACCCAGAGATCGGCTACAACATCATGAAGAAGTTCGGCTTCTCTGAAGACATTGCATACCAGTCAATCGGTCACCAC
>JABIWD010000018.1 GCA_018701105.1 Candidatus Uhrbacteria bacterium
TCTTTTCAAGTTCAATTCCAAATGACTGCCCTTCCCCAACGGTAATCACACCGTTTTCTCCAACAGTCGCCATCGCACTTGCGATTGTCTCACCGATCTCAGCGTCGTTTGCAGAGATAGTTGCTACCTGCTTGATAGCCTCTGGCATTCCGGCAATCGGTTGTGACTGAGATTTGATATCTTCAACCAAAGTGCGTACCCCCTTTTCCATCCCACGACGCAAAGCCTGTGGGTCCACTCCAGCGCTCACAAGCTTCAAACCTTCATCCACCATAGCTTGTGCTAAAACGGTAGCGGTTGTCGTTCCATCTCCTGCAACATCGTTTGTTTTTGAAGCAACCTCTTTTACGAGTTCTGCTCCCATGTTCTCGACTGCATCTGCGAGCTCAATTTCTTTTGCTACAGACACTCCGTCCTTTGTAACCATCGGTGGACCAAAACTTCGCTGGGCAATAACGTTCCGCCCCTTAGGTCCAAGCGTTACTTTAACTGCGTTTGCAAGTTGGTCGATTCCTGACTTCAACTTTGCACGCGCGTCTTCCTTAAAAATCAATTCTTTTGCCATACGTTTTTATATATTCAAGTAAACAAGACTCGCCAGATCGTAAGGTTGTGATATCTTCTGAGATCATGTTCCAGGTAATGCAGCCGAGATTTGTGATAGTCGAGGAGGCATAGCAGCGCTACGCAGACGAGACTAGAGCACATCGCAGGCGCATGAATGGATCATGAGGCCAGTAGAATATTACAGCCTTACGATCCTACTATTGCGATTACGTCTTCCGCTTTAATAACTAGAAACTTCTCGCCGTTGATTTCAAACTCGTCTGGTGAGTACTTTTTAAATAAAACCTTCTGCCCAGGTTTAAATTCCATTTCCATTCGCTTGCCACTCTCAAGCATTTTTCCTGGTCCAACTGACAGAACCTCTGCCTGCTCTGGTCGATCTTTGTCTACGGTATCAGGAATAATAATCCCGGATGCTGTCGTGGTCTCCTTGTCCATCGGCTTAAGCACGATGTGGTCTGAAACAGGTTTTAGGTTCATAGAGAAAGGTTATTTATTCATTTCTTGTATCGCGGATAACCCTAACAAAATTAGCACTCTCATGCAAACTCTGCTAATTGCCTGCCTTTTGGGGTTGACATAGCGCCGTTTTCTTGGTAGTCTCCCCTGTCTAACGACCAGGACAATGACGTTCTGCCACATCCTTGGAGACACCGTGGATACTCACAGAATGATCAGTAACGTCACGCCGCTGTTCAGGTCACAAGACTCGCTCCGCGCGTCAAACCGACGCGCGGGACCAAGCATCATGTTCAGCTACAATGATTACGATGGGGGAACACATTTAGAGCGTGGAGAAAGCAGCCCCCTCATCTCCTACGACGCCACCCGCAACAACGCGATGATCACGATGGAAGTTTCGATCACTCAACAGAGGTCCGGTACCCTGGCTCTGATTGAGTACATGGATATTCAGGGCTTTGAACTCGTGACCCTGTGTCCGACCCCTGAACGTAACCTCATCAGCATCTTTGCTGTCTTTCGCAAGAAGGCCGTCTGAGCGCATCCGGACACCGTTGCATATACGCAGCGTGCTCGTCTCTGGGTGCGCTGTTGTTATTTGTTTGATATTTTTTTCTTGGATATTTGGTTTTTTTCGCATATTTAAGCTTCCTATGGTTGACATTATTGCCGTTTTGCTACATGGTTGGAGCGTCTTGGACTTCCATGACCTCGCAACAACAGACACGGATAGCCCATGCGCGAACCCTCAACAGAACATTCAGGCGGAGTCGGCGCTGCCGGACAGCAAAGCCCGCCACCGCAAGTCTTCCCACGATTCCTCTACTACCGCCTTCCACCTGAGATGACCGAACTCGCTGCAAAAACGGTCACGACCCTTCGAAACGTGTTCGGCGGGATCCCTCATGCGGACCTTGAGCTCCATCCGAGCAACAGCGCTGCCAGCGGTCTGAGCCCTGGGATCTGCGAGATCAGCCCGGTCTTCGTCATCTTGCGCGTACGGAATGCCGCCAAGAAACCCGACGATATTTCGATCAATGGCCTTCGGTGCGCCCTGGTCCAAACCGGACGCGAGGGTATGCCTGGCACAGACGTCACGGTCTTCCCCGAAGAACTCACACACTAGGGCTACGGCCCACACAACGTCTCAACCCCGCGCCGATCTAATCGGTGCGGGGTTTCGTGCATTGACAAAGTGGCCGCTTTCTGGCATACTTGCGCTCGTCTAGAAATCTAGAATCAACCCGAACTCCGAGAGTGCTCATGTATCAATTCCCCAATTTCCGCTTCGGACAGCAGTTGCTGTGCGGACTTTACAAGGCAGCCCGCCGAGTCAATCTCAAAGGAGGCATGGACCTCGGCGCAGCAACCTTCAAAATGCTAGGAGCGATGATCGCCGACAGCAACA
>JABIWD010000060.1 GCA_018701105.1 Candidatus Uhrbacteria bacterium
AATCTGATTATACTTTCATTAATATGAAAGACTTGGATACCAATATTTCTACGATACTGTGCAATGACGATAAGACTGCCAAGTTGCTATCAACCATACCTGACGCAAACTCAAGTGACCTCATAATTACATCGCCGACAATGACTCTAAGAAAACAAATGTCAAAATGGCTTCGTGATAGACTCGAGCACAACTAGAAATCAAAAAACCGTCACCAAATGACGGTTTTTGTTTTACTAGCCTCTCTTTCTATTAAAATCTCAAGTACCGACTCAGCGCTAACGCCGACGCTATCATCGCCAATATCGATAACCCTGCAAACTGTCCTCCGAATATCATTAACCAATTCGTAGTGTAGTAAGCGTAGAGTCCGACTTCCCCGCCATCAAAGAAAGTGCTCAATGAAGGCTCTATTACCTGCAATGCCGGCAGAACTATCGCGGCCGTGATTGCTGTAGCGATCAAACTCATCAATATTGCCTCTATTATAAACGGTAATCGCACAAAGCTGTTATTCGCACCAACTAACTTCATGATTCCAATCTCCTCACGATGAGTGTAGATCGACACACGAATTGAGTTCAGCACAATCAAAATCGCGATCAGTGCAAAGATACCGGCCAGGAAGTACATGAAGATCATTGCGCGATCGGTGAAATTCTCGATACGTTCGATGACACGCTTGTGATCTGTGAAGTCTTTCTGCTTGATCGAGTCTCCAAACGTCGGGTTATTCAACGCCTCTAATATAAAGTCAAAATGCTCAGGACTCGTAGCCGTTACAACGAGTGATCCACCGAACGGATTCAACTCAACGGTATCTAGAGCCTGCAAAATGTCGGGATTGTTCTTGTGTCGGTCGAGGAACCTGATGTACGCATCATCCGCACTAACATACTCAACATTCTCCACTTGCGATAGCGAGAATAGGTATTCCTGCGCTCCAAAGATAATTCCTTCGGTCGTGCCTTGTTCAAAGTATACGGAAACGTCAATCTGATCCTCCACACTCTCAATAGCGGTCTGCGCAATCTGGTTGAGGCCGATCAAAATGTTGATCGTAACCAAAGTCAATGCAAACACAAGTACGGTTGCAAACGTCAACCATATGTTCCTCCAGAAGTTTTGAAAAGCGAACTTCGTGGTTCTGTGAATTGTTCGTACTGTCTTCATTATGCGAGAGAGTATTTTCCAACATGATCACGAGCAACTTTACCGTCCTTCATTGTGATAACTCGTTTTTTGAGATGATTCACGATGTCTCTGTCATGTGTCACGAGAACAACCGTAGTTCCAAAGTTGTTAATCTTCTTCAAAAGGTCGATGATCTCGTGCGCAGTAATAGCGTCGAGGTTCCCGGTAGGCTCGTCTGCAACCAACACCTTTGGTCGATGCACAAGCGCGCGAGCTATAGCAACACGCTGCTGCTCTCCTCCAGACATCTGGTGAGGGTATCGACCCTCTTTACCATTGAGTCCAACAATCTTGATAACTTGTGGCACAACCTCACGAATCCTCTTGCGCGGCTCTCCAGATACCTCAAGCGCAAAAGCAACGTTCTCGTGGACAGTCTTCTTAGGCAACAACTTAATGTCTTGATACACAACTCCGATCTGACGACGGAGATACGGCACAGCTGATCCGCGAATCTTACTAATATCCCATCCACCGATCACGATCTTGCCCTTTGTTGGCCGTTCTTCTGCGATCAACATTCTAAGTAACGTTGTCTTCCCCATTCCACTCTGCCCAACAATCGACACAAACTCTCCTGGCTCAATATGAAGATCAACGCCATCGAGCGCTTTTATGTCAGGGTTATAGTGTTTTGACAGCTTATGGCACTTAATCATAGTGCTTGATCTTTTCTGACTATTTCGGTACTATCTTCTCGCATTATATCATTCTTCGCACAAGGCTACGAATGACAAGTCACACGCCACCGTAGCTCAGTTGGTAGAGCAATGCCTTCGTAAGGCAGAGGTCAGGAGTTCGAATCTCCTCGGTGGCTCCACCCTATAAAACGGGGTCATCTCCGTTTGCAAGGTCCACAATCCAGAGACACAAAAACACCACCCGATTTCCTCTGGTGGTGTTTTTTATGTTAGTAATTATTCCACAGTGTAGTCAAACCAGAATACCACTGAGATATCGTGGACTAGCTGAGCCCAGTCTGCGCCGTATGTTGAGATTGCTGTAGTCTCGTCTGGTATGTGTGTGATCGTACCAATGTCGTCGAGCACTACATATACTCGATTGTCTGATTGTATCTTTATGAGGCTACCCTCAGCCATTGTCATACGCCCTCCGAATGGGAGCTCACGTAGCTGATCGTCGTCAACTTGCACCACTCCGCTGAAGTCTGTGTAGCGTGAGAGGAATACTGCCTCGGATGGGAAAACGTACCGTGTTCCGTCTTTCACGAGGTACACGCCTGAGAGCTCAACACCTCTAAACAACGATCCTTCGCGGATCTCGAGTATCTCGCCGTCTGGAGCGGTCATCTCTGCGAGGACTGGACCAGTGAGCTCTGGTTCTGCGGTTTCGGGTTCTGGCGGCGATACAATTGTCGATATCGAGAACGATGCGTTAGACTCGTCGTCGATCAGGACTCCACCTGAACTTGTTACAGCGTCGACTCGAATCTTCCCTGTTGCAACAGTCTCGTTTGGTACGGTCCATGAGTATGATCCGTCGTTGGACTCGCCAGATGCTATTATGCTGTAATTTTGTCCGTTATCCGAGGAATAGTAAAGCGAGATCGTATCCAGGTTATCACCAGATGCTAGCCAGGTTATCGAGTATGCTGAGTTACCCTGGAGGATCTCTGCGCCGTTTGGCGTGAGAAGCATCGCAGTAGTTACCACTGCTGCCGGGCCGGTTCCAGGCGTTGGAGTGCCTCCTGAAGGTGAGGATATCGTAAAGGTGAACGGATCGTTCATTCCTGTTACAGCACCCGCGAATGCATTCGGAGAAGACACTACATCATCTGCGGTTGTTATGTTAATTGTAATGTCTTCACCATTAGACCAGTTTGCGGTAGGGGTAATAGTGTACACAGTATCTGAAACTGTCCACGCCCCCGTTCTCCCTGGGTCAGTACCTGCGCCACAACATGAATACGCGAATGTTCCAGTGTCCATAGTTTCTGAAAAAGTGAGATCCACAGTTGAACTAGAGACAACGCCTGTCTCTGCATCTTCAGGAGATGATGAGATTAGAACTGGACCCGCACCATCAACATACGCTGCCTGAGACTGTGTTCCTAGAACCGCATTCGTTGTTGGATCCACTTCATCTATAAGGCTAAAGGCCGCCTGCGAATCTATCGATATTGAGGCAGAATCCTCGGATGTATCAACTACAGTCGCCTCCGTTCCAAGAGGAATAGTTGCAGTTGTAACGCTGTCTGAGACGATCACGTTTGTATTACTTGCACCGAAGGCTGCACCAGTGAAATCTCCAACGTCTGCACCGGCTGATGAGAATGTTAGATCGGCTGGAGCCAATACAGAAGTCTGATCTACGGCTTCAGAGAATGTTGCGAGTACTTGATCTATCTTTCCATCATTGTCGCTGTCCTGATACGTGAAGGACGTGATCACCGGAGCAGCATTGTCCCACATAGGCTGATTCGTGAAGGCTGCAATATTGTTTCCTGCAAGATCTGTAAATGGGCCAGCCGAGCCAGTCCCAGGCGCATATGAGATCGTTGGCACGGTAGTCGTGCTTGTCACGCCAGCATCCCCGTAAGTACCGAATTCGAATGTCAGCAGATTACCACCTCCACCAGATACTGTTGGATCACTTACATCAAGCGCAGAGCCTGTAAGGTCGTTTACGGTATAGCTAAACTCATCAATCGATGGTGTTACTGTGGTGATGTCTTCTGAGAACTGGAACCACAAAGTCTCTACTTGACCATCGTTGTCTGTATCCTGATAACGCGCCTCTACGAATGTTGGAGCCTGATTGTCCGTAATGGACT
>JABIWD010000062.1 GCA_018701105.1 Candidatus Uhrbacteria bacterium
GAACTTCTCGTCCGAGAGTCCGTGACGCACCATGAAACCGCACCCCTCCTTCGGATCGCCCCACTGCTCATCGTCGGGCCCATCTTCGGGCGCGTCGCTGGGCAGATCGTCGAACCGCTCGTCGAGTTCGTCGTCGAGCTCACCGAGGAGCTCGTCCGACATCTCGGGGCTCTGGGCGATGCTCCGAAGCGGAGTCTCTGAGTTGCAACCCAGGCTGAAGATGAACAGGAGAACGGAAACAATCCGCGAAATAACGATAGGCTTCATACCCACTCCAGTACTCGACTGCCTACATGGCAATCGGTCATTTTTGACTCGTCAATATAGCACAAAAATGCTCCCTTGTCAAGATAGTAATGTGCAAATCCTACTGAGATTAGCCAAAATTTACAACCGCTCATAGTCACACTACAACTCTGTCATTGTTCACAATCCACTACCATATGAACACCCTGGGCAAGGCTGTTTTATTAATAAAGCTACCTAGACAACTTGCTATTCAGCATTGTGAAAAAGCGCAAACAATGCTAAAATAGGGCCATTGTTAAGACTGTAAATGACAGTATGCCTCCAAAGAAACCGGAAAAAAAGACAGCGGCAAAGAAACCAGCGGCCAAGAAAAAGACTGCGAAAGGTAACTACGGTGCCGCGCAGATTCAAGTTCTTGAAGGACTAGACCCCGTTCGAAAACGCCCAGGAATGTACATCGGATCAACCGGAGAGTCCGGATTGCATCACCTGATTTGGGAGGTAGTAGACAACTCAATCGACGAAGCTATGGCCGGTCACGCTGACACGGTCACTATTAAGTTGCTTCCAGATGGTTGGGCGAGCGTTACTGACAACGGTCGTGGTATCCCTGTGGACAACCACCCTCAGTACAAGGTGTCAGCCGTAGAGCTTGTCTTGACCAAGCTGCATGCTGGTGGAAAATTCGGTGGAGACGATTCTGGATACAAGGTTTCTGGAGGACTTCATGGAGTTGGTGTTTCAGTCGTGAACGCTCTGTCTTCAGAGTTGTGGGTAGAGGTTAACCGTGGAGGCAAGACCTACCATCAGGACTACAAGATTGGAAAGCCGCAGAATAAACTAAAGCCTATCGGCAAGTCTAAGGAGACTGGGACCACTATCGCGTTTAAGGCCGACGCTTCTATATTCGAGACTGTCGAGTACGATCTTAAGACCATTCGAGATCGTCTGCGTCAACATGCGTACCTTACTCGTGGAATTAAACTCGTGATCGTAGACGAGCGTATAAAGGAGAAGTACTCCGAATACGCGTTCTACTTTGAAGGTGGAGTGTCGTCATTTGTTCGACACATGAACTTCGGAAAGAAAGCCAAGCACGATAACGTTTTGCATACTCGCAAAACTTCCGGTGATGTAGAAGTCGAGATTGCCATGCAGTACACGGAAGACTTCCACGAGAACGTAAACTGTTTTACAAACAACATCTTGAACCCAGAAGGCGGAACTCACCTCGCTGGATTCAAGACGGCCCTTACTCGTGTTCTGAATACGTACGGACGAGAGAAAGGTCACATTAAAGAGAAAGAAAACAACTTGACCGGTGACGATGTTCGAGAAGGACTCACCGCTGTTATCTCTTTGCGAATTCCAGAGCCTCAGTTTGAAGGTCAGACAAAGGCAAAGCTTGGAAACCCAGAAGCTCGAGGCGCTACGGAGTCTGTGTTTGCAGATGCGCTCAAGACCTTCCTTGAAGAACATCCACGAGACGCAACATCGATCCTAGAAAAATCTCTCCTTGCCTCACGCGCAAGAATGGCTGCACGAGCTGCTAGAGATACTATTCTGCGAAAGGGCGCGCTCGAGGGCCTTACACTTCCTGGAAAGCTCGCTGATTGTGCAAGTCGCGATCCATCAAAGTCTGAGCTATACATTGTTGAGGGAGACTCTGCTGGAGGTTCTGCCAAGCAAGGACGTGAACGAGAGTTCCAAGCCATCCTTCCATTGCGTGGAAAGATCCTGAACGTTGAACGTGCACGATTGGATAAGATGCTCACGAACAACGAAGTTAAGTCGCTTGTCATTGCGCTTGGAACCGGAATCGGTGATGACATCCACATGGACAAGTTGCGATACGGACGAATCATCATCATGACCGACGCGGACGTAGACGGAGCTCACATTCGAACGCTCCTTCTTACACTGTTCTTCCGCTACTTCCCTGAACTGATTAGACAGGAGCACCTATTTATTGCACAGCCTCCTCTATTCAGAGTCCAGGTTGGCAAAGCCGTAGAGTACGCCTTTACCGAAGAGGATAAAGACAAGATCGTCGCGAGGATGACGAAGCCTACAAAGGGATCTAAACCCGTGAAGACGACCATCACTATCGACGAAGAGACGGGTGAAGAGATCGTTACAGTCGAAGGAGGCCGAAAGGTGAACCTCCAGCGATACAAGGGACTTGGAGAAATGAACCCGGACCAGCTGTGGGAAACAACCATGAACCCAGCGAACCGAGTCATGAAGCTCGTTACCATCGAAGACGCAGCAAAGGCAGACGAGGTGTTCGACACTTTAATGGGGACCGACGTGGCTCCACGAAAGCACTTCATCAGCACACACGCAAAGAGCGTGAAAAACCTAGATATATAAAAAAATGCCCCTCCGCAGCCCGCGGAGGGTTTTCGTTTGTTCGGCGCGCTAGAGCGTGCCGATTGCTTCCAGGAAGCCGGGGCCAAACGCGTGGCCGTCGCTCGCCCAAACAGTCAACTCGTCACCCTCCCACCGGACGTGATACACGCCAGAGTCACCTTCGAGCTGGTAATCCATGCCTCGCAGATTGGCCGGCAAGGCAATCGCTGGCGATCGGAACGGGGTCACTTCCATACGACTGACCCTCATGCGCTTGCCTTCAAGCAGCAATTCGATCTCCCGAACGTTGTCCGTCTGGTGGTCGATGTTCTCGACCATGTCCGCACTCTCAGCTCCCAAGTACTGCCTGCACATACGATCAACCGGTACTTGCAAAGCGCTCATGCGCACACCCGCGATCTTGTCGTGACCAGAGAGGATCTTCAACAAGAATGCGATGCCGCTGCTGCCGGACCACTTGCCATCCCCACCCGCAGGTCCGCCTGTCATCAGCGGCTTGATCCTCAAGCGGCCCTGAAACCACGCGACTGTGTAGCAAGTTCCGTAGAACTTGAACATCACGTAGTCAGGAGTAACGACGAAGTTGAACGACGCGCCGAAGTACACCTTTGCCGCCTCGATCCTTGCGGTCAGCCCGGTGATGTCGCCTCTTCCGCGATGCACCTGAAGCAGCTCCAGGATCGGGGGACTCTCCGCGACTTCTTCTTCCTCTTCGACAACCAGATCGGCTTGCGCCATGGTCTCTCCAAAGTCTGAAATGTGTATGAGTTGCCACCACGGCAAATCGATGTGAGGATAGCGGATCGGAGCGGAAAAGTCAATCATAACGAACAATCCACAACTTTTGTAAAAAAATAGCGCCCCCAAGATGGGGGTCGCGTCTAGATGTCGGCGAGGTACCGGAACAACTCGGCGCTGATCGGTCCTCCGGGGTCGCTGAGATTCATGATGAGCAGGTTCTCGTTTCGATCGAGCGAGTACCGCACACCATCAATGCGAATGATCTGGGGACCGTTCGGCCGCTCCACCAGAACGTCTGGCGCATCTTCCGGCGCTTCCACACCGTAGATCATGATCTGCATCAAGAGCCGAAGATTCCTGTTGGACTCATCGCCGACCGGCTCGATCAACAGGCCGAGACCGATATTTCGCAGATGCCACTGGTAAACCTTCTGCACAATCGTCAGCTTTGCACCGAACCTTGGCGGCCCAGCGTGATCATCTCCCGTAATCAACTCGGGCTTCCTAGCCAAGAACCCAAACGGCAGCTCCGACTCCGGATCTTCGTTCAAGGCAATGATCGCAGCACCAACTTCCTGCCGAACACCTTCGAGATCTGTAGCAGTGCCACCTGTCACCGTACGCCTGAGCGCATTCACGATTCGCGATTCCATCACGTGCGTTCTCCTTTTCATTGAACGCGACGAGAGTAACATAATCACGCTCATTGTCAACCATTTTAACTAAAATTGGCCGTATTTTACCACTATTCCGAGAGCTTGACCTGATCCACCCCAAACATTTGACATTTTCCCCTATTTATCCTAGTATATGCGCGAAAGCTCCCCATCCACGGCGGGGTTTTTAGATACAAAGAAAACTATGGCAAACATCTTAAAAACGACCGCGGCGTATATCCGTGGATCAATCGAGGAGTCACGAAAAATCACCTGGCCAACGCGCAAGGAGACTTTCCGTTATTCCGCACTCGTGATCATTATCACGATCCTTACAGCCGGCTTCTTCGGAGGCATGGACTACATTTTCGCGACGCTGCTTAAGCTCGTCGTCTAGCTAATTCTCATCGTTCTTTTCTAAACACCATTGTATGGCAAAACAAACCGCCAACCTTGGACGTCGATGGTACGCTATTCACACATACTCCGGTTACGAGGAGAATGTGAAGAATAACCTTTTAACGCGTACAGATTCGATGGACATGGAGGAATTAATCTTCAACATCATTATTCCAAAGGAGAAGAAGATTAAGATTAGAAACGGAAAGCGCAAAGTCGTGGAAGAAAAGATCTACCCCGGCTACGTAATTATCGAAATGATAGTGAACGACGAGTCTTGGTACGTTGTGCGTAACACACCAAACGTGACAGGATTCATTGGAACAGGAACAACCCCTTCCCCTCTTTCCGAAGAGGAGGTTGCAGCGTTGCAAAAACGCATGGGAGTTCATGAGCCAGAGTTTACAATCGATGTCTCAGTGAATGACGCTGTGAAGATCATCGATGGTCCGTTTAAAAACTTTGAAGGAAAGGTCAGCGAGATTGACGAAGCACGAGGTAAAGTTAAAGTGCTCGTTAACATGTTCGGCCGTGAGACTCCAGTGGAGCTCGACTTCCTTCAGGTAACACCAGCAGAATAAAGTAATTAATCCAGTCGAAGTTGCCGCATCGCGGAATCTTCTATAAAGAAAAGACTTATGGCAGAAAAGAAATTACTCACACAGATCAAGCTTCAGATTCCTGCAGGACAGGCAAACCCAGCTCCACCAGTTGGACCTGCGCTTGGACAGCACGGACTTAACATCCAAGACTTCTGTTTGCAGTTTAACAACGCATCAGCAGACCGCCGTGGAGACATTGTTCCAGTTGTGATCAATGTTTACGAAGATCGATCATTCGACTTCGTGATGAAGACACCACCTACGTCTTCCCTAATCAAGAAGGTATTGAACCTAAAGAAGGCTTCAAGCAACCCTCTCTTGAACAAGGTCGGTAAACTTACACGCGCTCAACTAGAAGAGATCGCGAACAAGAAAATGCCAGACCTTAACACCAATGACCTAGAGGCAGCTGTAAAGATTGTTGCGGGTACAGCGCGTCAGATGGGAATTGAGTCAGAACTCTCATAAGAACACACACCTATAATAATTCGTGGGAGTGCGGCATGATCGTACGTTTGAACCACTAACATATACATATGGCCAAGGCAGTTATAAAGAAAGGCGGAAAACGAATGAAGGAGCAGAACGCAAAGCTGGATGCTGGTCGCGTGTACACACAAGAGGAAGTTGTAGCGCTCGCACTTGATACATCAGCTGTGAAGTTTGATGCTTCTGTGGAGGTTCACTTCCGACTAGGGATCGACCCTAAAAAGGGAGATCAGCAGATTCGCGGAACAGTTACCCTTCCCCACGGTTCAGGAAAGACAAAGCGAGTTATTGCTTTCGTTGATGAGGGAAAGGAACAGGAAGCAAAGGATGCTGGAGCAGATATCGTTGGAGACGTGCAGATGATCGCCGAGATCGCACAGAAGAAGAACATCGACTTTGACGTTGCTGTTTCAACTCCAACAATGATGCCAAAGCTTGGAAAGATCGCTCAGATCTTGGGGCCAAAGGGGCTAATGCCAAACCCAAAGACAGATACAGTTGGGAAAGATATTGCCGAGATGATTAACGAGCAGAAAGGTGGAAAGATCGCCTTCAAGAACGACGCCACTTCAAACGTGCATGTCGCAATCGGAAAAGTTAGCTTTGGAGCCGACAAGATCACAGAGCACCTTACTATCATAGTCGACGCTATCAAGAGAGCGAAGCCTGCGACTGCTAAGGGGATCTACGTAAAGTCAGCAACAATTACAACATCAATGGGACCTGGAATACGGTTCTCAGTAGAGTAAGTTATCGAGTAAACGTCATCCTGAGGAGGAACGACGTGAGGATCTCATACTTCTAGAGAGTACCGCAGAACAATGAGATTCCTACGTTGCCACTCAGAATGACGTCTACCTGAATTGTCCATTTGAAATTAACACCCCCGGGTCTGTTGACCCTGGGGTGTTTTTGATTCCATCGATTGACACTCCCCTTAAGTTGGGCTAATGTCGAATCCTAGGAGGTAGCGTGAATACAGCACCAGAACGATGGTTCCTGGTTGCTGATGGCACCGGGGCACCTATTAGTAGACTTGTTTGTAAGAGGATGGACCCAAGCTCGCTCCCGCGGGTTGGAGTGGTCCTGAATCCGCTACAATCAGATGTAGGGGTTTGTGCGGGACTGATTAGCAAGGAAGCGTCGAGACTACTCGGAGCTATTGCCATGGAGTCAGAGGCCCTAGGCCTCAAGAGGCAGATGGCACGATACGGCAGCATGATGGTCATGGTCGCAATGGAGGGAGACACATTCCAGCAGAACGTCTTGAGTGCACGCAGTTGTACCGCGTTCCTCCCGAAGACAGATTCGGGGCTGATCTGGCTAATCACGTCGTCGAGCCTGTTCAGGAATCTGCCAGAGGAGACGACACGAGTCGCTCCCTTCGAGCGCGATGAGCTGCTGCACCACCAGATCCAGCTGTCGGCGCCAAAGCCAGAGGACCTGATCTCCATCGCATCTCCGAGCGGAATCGGATACACGATGCTTCGTAGACGCGAAGACGTTGAGTACATCGCAGCCGTCATGGGACCCATCGTGTCGGAACTGCTGACTGGATTCCACTTCTTGTCTATGGAGGCTGGCCAGCCCGTACCGACATTCGAGGCTCTGAAGTCCTTGCTGGAGGAGGTCTTCTTGCTCGGACGCAAATGGGCAATGCATGGCATAGTGGAACCAAGGATCAACAGATGACCACACCCAACAACGCAACAAAATCGCCCCTTCTCGGGGCGTGCTTTTTTATATGGTAAAATGCTTTCATACTGTGGATAACTTATGGCAATACTGACACGAAACGACATCAAAAAAGAGATCTCGGAGGGAAGATTAGCCTTCTCTCCCCCACTGGATCAATTCCAAATGCAGCCCCACGCAATAGACCTGCGACTTGGGACAAAGTTTATGATTCCAAAGTCTTGGGAGATAACAGAAAAAGGTCGGGCCGCTATCAAGGTCGCGATCGATGCTGAAAGCTCAGATAGCGAATATAACCAGATCGACCTTAAGCCAGGTCAATACTTTGAGATACTGCCAGACGAGTTCGTGATCGCTACGAGTCTAGAGAACATCACGCTCAAATCACCAAACCTCATGGCGATCCTGTTCCCAAGAACAAGTACGAATCGCCGAGGACTGAACCTGTCGCTATCGGGAATCATCGACACTGGATACGAAGGAACGCTGATCTTCCCCATAAAGAACGAAACCAACCAGGTAATCCGCATCTACCCCGGTGAAAGAATCTGCCAGATCATCCTGCAAGAACTCTCTGGAGATCTTACGCCGGAAGAAGCGAACTTGCATGGAGCGCAGGAGGCAAAGTATACGGAAGGATCGAGCGGATCGTACAAGCTCGACAAACAAGAAGAACGCGACGCCATAATCGCCGGAAACCTAGATTCACTCAAACAAAGCCACCACATATGAATCGACCAGACTGGGACACATACTTCATGAACATCGCGAAGGTCGTAGCAACTCGTGGAACATGTGATCGCGCGCACGTGGGTGCCGTAATCGTAAAAGACAATCGCATCATCACAACCGGCTACAACGGATCGCCCCCTGGTATGGAGCATTGCAGCGACATCGGGCACCAGATGGAAGATGGACATTGCATAAGAACACTGCACGGTGAAGAGAATGCAATCTTGCAAGCGGCGATCATCGGCGGGTCGAGCGCAAAAGGGGCAACTCTCTACACAACTCACAGCACTTGCTACCAATGTCTCAAAAAAGCGATCAGTGTCGGCGTGACCCGTATCGTTGCCGGAATGCTTTACCGAGATCCAACAGTTGGTGAGATCTGCAAGAAAGTCGGCATCGAACTCGTACTTCACGGAGCGCCAGCCGATCAACTCCTAGAGAACATGTCGGTCGTGCAGCCTAACGAAGTCACGTCGTAGAAAAAAGAACTTCCATAAATTGAAATTTGCCCAATTGCCCAGTTGAAATTGCCAGACATGGCCTAGAATCATATGAAACAATACCTTGAGCTTCTTCAAAACATCCTTGAGAACGGCGAGGAGAAAGGCGACCGCACAGGTACCGGTACGATCTCGATATTTGGAACACAGACAAAATACGATCTTCGCGACGGATTCCCGCTCGTAACCACAAAGAAAGTAAAGTTCGAGGCTATCGTGCGCGAGCTACTGTGGTTCATCCATGGCTGCACAAACATCAACGACCAAGACCTCACAGACCACACGCCAATCTGGAACGCGTGGGCCGACGACGACGGTGAGCTTGGTCCTATTTATGGTTACCAGTGGCGAAACTGGGAGAGGTTCACTTGGAACGAGGAGACCAAGGGCTACGACAAAAGCCACGTCGATCAGTTGATGAACGTGATTGATACTTTGAAAACTAATCCGGAGTCACGTCGCATCATCATTAGCGCATGGAACGTTGCGGATGTACCACGAATGAATCTGCCGCCATGTCACGCGTTCATGCAGTTCTATGTTGTAAACGGCCGACTCGACTGCCAGCTCTACCAACGGTCAGCTGACACAGCGCTTGGGGTTCCCTACAACATCGCGAGCTACGCCACGCTGATGCATATCATTGCAATGGAGTGCGATCTCGTACCCGGGATCTTCACACATACACTCGGTGACGCTCACATCTACTCAAACCACATCGAAGGTATCAACAAGCAGCTCGCGCGTACTCCACACAAGCTGCCAGAGCTCAAGATCGTCAAAAAACCAATACTCGACCTTACAATCGACGACTTCATGCTAGAAAACTACACACACGACAAATACATTAAATTCAAAGTTGCAGTCTAATGGACAAAAATCTCTACATCATTGCAGCCGTCGATAACAACAATGGCATCGGCAAGGACGGAAAACTTCCGTGGCATTTCAAAACAGAGATGGCTCACTTTAAAAGTGTGACGACTAAGACAGAGGATCCAAACAAAAAGAACATGGTGATCATGGGTCGGACTACCTGGGAGTCGATCCCAGAGTCTTTCCGACCATTACCGGAACGAGTAAACGTCGTGCTCACGAGACGAGCTGAATACGAGGCTGAAGGAGCGTTAGTGGCGAACTCGTTCGAGCAAGCTCTCGAGCTCGCAGATGACAACGTAGAGAATATATTCGCAATCGGTGGAATGGACATCTACTCAGAAGCCATGGAACGCAAAGACCTTTCCGGTATCTACCTCACTCGTATCGACAATGTTTATGATGTGGATACGTACTTCCCTGGCATACCGGGAGATTTTTCAGACATGACGCCTCTGGGTGCCGATGAGGAGGACGGGGTGGATATGCTGTATATGTTGCTCAAACGAGCATAAGCTGTCCACAAGCTCAAAACGAATCTAACTGCTATAATTGGTGCAGAACATGGATACTTCCATAACAACTGGAGCCTTTTTCGTTATCGATGGAACCGACGGAGCAGGTAAAGCAACACAGACGAGAAAGCTCGTCGAGCGTTTTGTTTCCGAGGGGCGTGCTGTGGAGACCATCTCATTTCCCCAGTACGGCGCAAAGAGCGCAGGAATGGTTGAGGAATATCTTGGTGGAAAGTATGGAGAGAACGCGAAAGACGTGAATGCAAAAGCTGCGAGTATCTTTTACGCGGTGGACCGCTTCGATGCATCGTTCAAAATCAAGCAATGGGTAGCCGAAGGCAAGATCGTGATCTCTGACCGCTTCGTAGGATCGAACATGGGTCATCAAGGAGGCAAGATCACCGACCAAGACGAACGTAGCGCGTACCTTGCATGGAACGACGACATGGAGCACAACATTCTACGAATCCCTCGACCAACGCTAAATGTGATCCTGAGTGTGCCAGTAGAAGTCGCAATGAAGCTTGCAAAGCAAGGTGAAAAGGAAAAAACGAAGGTGAAGGGTGACATTCACGAGAAAGATCCAGATCATCTACAAGCGTCGATTGAAACCTTCAAAGAGGTTGCCACGAACTTCCCTGGATATCACCTCATAGATTGTTCGCAAGAAGGTGGACTCAGAACCATAGAAGATATACACGAAGAAATTTGGCGCGCCGTGCAATTGCATGTACCAACGCCTCTGATACTGAATAACAAACATCAACAAGCCACCGTATGAAAAAACTTCTAGGAATCGGCGCGCTGATAGACCAGTCATGGGATCAGTACAGGAAGCACTTCCCTATGCTGATAAAGATCAGTGCATGGGCCCTTGTGGTTACAGCGGTGAACGTTATCGCGATCAGCATGTATCCGATAAATGCATCGGAACTAACGCGCAGTTTGAATGGCTGGGAGATCACAGGATTACTACTGTTCGTTCTCAATAACACCATCCTTGCGATCGTTGTTGGCGTATGGATCGTGAATGCGTTGATTACCGCGATACACAACTTCGACCACGGCAAGAAGATCAAGATGGTGCAGATACACAAAGTTGGTTGGAAGCTGTTCTGGCCACAGGTACTCGTCAGGATATACCTTGCCCTCGTATTCGGACTCACGTTCGCAATACCAATGTTCGCGTTCTGGCTTGTAACAAACATTGCATCAACATTCCTACCGTCTGGAATATTGTTCTTGCTACTGTTCGCAGCACTGATCCTGTTCCTAGCTCCGCTTGCAGTACTCGTATACCTCGCATTTGCTGTCTTTGCACTTGTAGTGTCGGGACACCAAGGAACAAAAGCCCTTAAAGAAAGCATCAGACTCGTAAAAGGACGCTTCTGGCCCGTGGTTATGCGCCTGTTCATTCCAAAGCTACTTTACTTTGGTATATTCTTCCTAGCGCAGGTATTGCTAGTCATGATTCTAGAGGTCGCAGTCTTCGGGCTCCTCGGAGGTGCAGACGAGCTACTGGTTCAGCGAGTTAACTGGCTCATTCTTCCAACAAGTTACACAGTACTATTTATATTCATAAATCCACTTCTCTTGATCACGGATCACAAGATCTATAGAGACCTAATATAAAAATATGGCAGAAGCAAAAACAGCAAAAAGCCTCCCGTCGTTTAGCGAGGTCCTCTCAACAACTTGGAACGGGTACACACAGAACCAGGCAATAATCTGGAAGATCGTTGCGCCTTACGTCGGACTATCCGCGCTGCAGGGACTATTGATCGCTCTATACCCTTCACCACTGATCGGTAGCATCATAGGCATCGCGATCATGGTCGTAGCAATCTGGCTCTCCATTGTGCTCACACGCCTCATGCACCAGATCACAATGAAGGGCAAAGTTGATGCAGAAAAGGCGCAGGCTAATATTGGAGAAGTACTTTGGCCATATATTGCAGTAAGCATCATCGTTGGAATCATCGTGATGCTTGGACTTGTAGCGTTCATCATACCTGGAATCATACTTGCACTCATGTACTTTGGTGCAACGTATTCAACGATTATCGATAAAAAGGGAGTGAGCGAAGCAATGCAGTTCAGTATCAAGATTACCAAGGGACGAAAGTGGGAATTATTCTCGTTACTGTTCATCCTCATGGTTGTAGTCGGATTGATCTATCTCATAACGCTTGGAGTGGTTGGATTCGTGCTCGGCATGATAGGAGGTCTTGCAAGTGCCGAATGGGGCGCTGGTCTTGCCATAGTGGGTCAGAGTGTTTTGGACGGAATCCTTATCCCTGTTTCAAATGGAATTGGTGTGATGATCTTCGGACATTTGAAAAAACTAGCAAAATAATAACTACAAAGGGGCTTCGGCTCCTTTTTAGTTTGCCGCCATGCACACAGCTGCAATAATCCACATCGCACTCTTTCCATGTTATACTTGGACATTATGGAATATAAACACCTAGAAACAGTTATAGGACTGGAAATCCATGTCCAACTGAAGACAAAAACCAAGCTATTTTCCTCTGTAAGCAACCACGCCGACGGAGCTGGAGCGAATACTTTAATTTCTGCAATCGACGTCGGTCACCCTGGAACGCTGCCATCTTTGAATGCGCAGGCGCTACATTTTGCTGTACGGATCGGTTTGGCGCTGAACTGTAAGATAAACTCGCCCACCTATTTCGATCGAAAGCACTACATCTACCCTGACCTTCCAAAGGGTTACCAGATTTCACAGTTCGATGTTCCGGTCGCTGAAGAAGGTTATCTATCGTTCGACGTACCCGATGGAAAGCGTGATGTCGCCAAGATACACATTGAGCGAGCTCACCTTGAGGAAGACGCAGCTAAGAACGTGCATCGTGACGGAAAAACACTCGTTGACTTCAACCGCGCAGGAACACCGCTGGTCGAGATTGTGACCAAGCCTGATTTCCGCACGCCGCAAGAAGCAAAACTGTTCTTGTACGAGCTCCGCCGTATCATGAGATACATCGGGGTGTCTGACGCCGATATGGAAAAGGGTCATATGCGATGTGACGCAAACATCTCATTGAGGCCTGTAGATGAGGATGGAGTACCAACTGCACAACTTTTCTATCCAAAGACCGAGGTAAAGAACATGAACTCGTTCCGCTCTGTTGAACGTGCTTTGATATACGAGATAAGTCGACAGCGTGATCTTTGGGAGACGAACTCGCCACCATCTGTAACAACTACTCGTGGCTGGAACGAAGATAAGCAGAAAACCGAAATGCAACGAACCAAAGAGGAGGCTGCTGACTATCGCTTTATGCGTGAGCCAGACATCCCGCCAACGAGTCTTGAAGAGATCGTTGAGCTTGAGAAGAACCTTTTGCCTGAATTGCCAGTTGCTCGACGTACTCGATTTGTTGACCAACTTGGATTTAAACGAGACGACACGCTCGTTCTCACAGACGATCCCGTTCTTGCAGATTTTGCAGAGGCAACGCTGAGTGAGTTGTACGCGTGGGTCTCTTCCCTTCCCGACGAAGGAACCGCTGAGGAAACTCGCACAAACAAAAAAGACGAGCTTGTACGGCTCGCGTCTTCTTGGATTGTGAACCGGCTCCTTGGAATCATGAGCTCGATGTCTATCGATATACGCACGATTCACATCACGCCGGAAAATATGGCCGAGTTCTTAACACTGGTTTACCAAAACAAGCTCAACAACAAAACGGGCTCAACTGTGCTCGAGAAAATGCTCGAAGACGGAAACTCACCCGCTCAAATCATGCATGATCTGGGAATGAACCCAATTGATGATGCCGGGCAACTTGAGATGATCATTAACGATGTCTTAATGAAGTTCCCAGAGCAAGTCGAGGAATACAAGTCAGGAAAGGTGACTCTGCTTGGATTCTTTGTCGGAATGGTACAAAAACAAACCCAGGGCAACGCTGACCCTAGGCAAACAAAGGAACTACTTGAGAAACTTCTCGGCGAGTAGAAGCCCTTCGTCCCCCTCCCTCACCCACTTAATTGTTGCATCCCTTCGAAACCACGACAGCTGTCGCTTTGCGAGCCGTCGTGTGTTTTGTTGCAAGCGCTTAAGCAACTCCTCCTTGTTATATTCACCCTGCAAATAATCCACCACTTCTCTATACCCAATCCCGGACATAGCACTTCTTGTAACATTGGCACCTTCCTCGAGCAGGTTGTACACCTCATCGATCAATCCATCATAAACTAAATTCCGTGCACGATAATCAATGCGCATATACAAAGATTCTCGTGGGTGGTCGATAGCTAACTGTAGTGCCTGGTACTTGGGTTCATTCTTCAGCTGCATCTCGGAGAAAGGCTTCCTCGTAACCATACAAACCTCAATAGCACGAATCAACCTCCGCTTATTGTTATTGTCGATCGATGCCGCCCCAACAGGGTCGCAAGACTCGTATGTCTTGATCAGGTCCTCGATAGATTTCTTTTTGAGGCGATTACGAATCTCCTCGTTAGGCGCTACGTTCGGAAACCCCAAGTTCTCCACAATCGACTGGATATACAAACCAGTACCCCCAACTAGAATCGGAAGTTTACCTCGACTTAAGATATCGTCTATCGCAACGAACGCCTTTTTTTGAAATTCGGCCGCGGTGAACTCCTCGTTGGGACCAAGTAAGTCAACCAGATGCTCACGAATACCATCAACAATATAATGAGACTCATCGCCAACCTGCTCCCAGTCACCTTCATCCTTTGCACTACCGATGTCCAGTCCCTTGTATATCTGCCTAGAATCTGCCACTACAATTTCTCCATTGTATTTTTGAGCTATGCTCAGAGCCAACCCACTCTTTCCTGATGCGGTAGGCCCAACAACGGCAACGATTTTTGGTTTATCATTCATGGCTACATTATAACAAAAAAATTCGGCCCCCGTGATCGAGGGACGAAACGTCGTCTATCCAGTGCCTTCTTGGCCCGTTGGACCATGCTCGTCTTCCGCTGCCCATCGCAGCAGTGTCGCCAAGATCAGGCCGTCCGCAACTCGCAGCACCATGTCGCGTTCTTCGCGGCTGATGTTGTAAGTCGGAGGCATCGTGCTCTTGGCACTGAGCCTGAGGGCGAACATCTCTTCACGAGATCGATTGACACTGGCCACAAACGCACTAGCGACATGCAGACCCTTGTCCCCCTGCAGATGCAAGAAGGTGGTCAAGGTGAGACCTGCCATCCGACTTTCATCCACGGTCAAGTCCTTGACCTTACGCAGATTCATGAACTGTCGGCGGGAAGCCATGGCCTCGACCATCCGATTTACGAAGTTCACCGTAGCTCGCTGCTGCGCGCGTGAGAGACCCATGAAGGCAGCTTGCTGTTCCTCCGATGCGCCGTACCCGTCCAGGATCTCCTTGAGGAGGCACTGTCGTCGCGCTCCCTCGCCCGTCATGGGCGAGCTTGACCCGTCATCAGAACTGGAACCAGCTCGATAACGGCATCGATTCAAAAAGTCAACTTCGATTACCATCATTTCTACCGTCCTTTCCGAGAGAACCGTCTCCTTTATGGAGATTTCAACTTAACAGAATTATACACAATTGTCAAGACTTCCCTAGCCTCTCTGAAAATGCTAGAATTCGAGTATCATTTAGGGAGAATTCCCAATACTTTTAGCTAATATGAGCGCAGAAAATGCCAACGCCCAGAGGCACGAAGCACCAGGACAAGGTGCAGAGCCTCAAGAAGCCCGCGAGGCTGCTTCGGAGCAACATAGAGAAGAAGCCGCCATGGAGCCTACCTGGCAAGTCGGTCAGGAGGTTTCTACGTTCCACGAGTACGGAAAAGACGAGAAACATACAGCCGGAAAGGTTGAGTCTATTGAGGACGGTATTTACACAATCGACGTAGGCGGAGAAAAGGTTGCTAGGACAGAAGAGGGTCTACGACAAGATGAGTTGAAGAACTCGCTGCACGATTACGCCCTTATAGCTGCAAATGAGGTTGAGGGTGTATCCCAAGAAAAAATTGCAATGATTCAAGATGGTCTCACTCTTTTGGTCGATGAGCTTGTTCTTGGTGGTGAGTCTGAGAGCGTAGTACAGGGTGAAGTAACCGCTGTAATGCGCGAGATGCTCTCTCGCCCAGAAGGTGAAGAGAATGCGCCAGCATGGATGAAGATTAAAGAACATTTCAGCGCACGTGAAGCTGCTATTGAAGAGGACTTGAAGGGACTCGATTACGAGGATGAGGATGTATCAGACTTCTTGTTGCAGATGAGTGAAGGTGCGGACATGTTGGCTGATGCTCAGATCGCAGGAGACGACGCAGCCGCCGCAGAGCATGGAGCAGAGTTGTTTGAAACTGTGAGCGAAGTAGCTCAGCAGCTACACGAAGAACTTGGTGATGCACCCGGCCCTGCAAAGATGGGGCTCTCAAACGCTCTTGGAAGATTCATTTCCCCTCTTTCACTTGGTGCTCGGGGAGTTAAGAAGACAGATGCCGATCTTTCCATGAGCATGAGCGACATCGCTCTTTCGTTCGCATCAAGGATGGCGGGAAGAATCAACATTGATAAAGTAAAAGCAGAAGTAATTTCTGTATCGAATAGAATCAGAAACGAATTGAACGCACAAATCGCAGATATAAGGGAAAGAGTGCGTGACGTTCAAAGACCAGACGAGTTCGCTGGTGAATTTGCTGCCGGTGACGATGAGGGTGAGGGTGATGTGTCGCTAGACGCTCGAGCTCGTCCAGTAGAAGACGCCGGTGTAATAATGCCGAACGCTGACGGTGAGGCGGTGCCTGACATGTCAACAACAGAGCAACCTAGAACTGCAAGAGGTCTTAGGGCTCGTGATGCACGAGAATACAGCCGACCTGGAGAGGTTACGATTAGCAGTGCTCATGGTCCGGCTCGCAACATGGAACGATCACGACCTGAAGCCGCAACGTTCTCACCCGACCAAAAGGCTGAAGCTAAACAGTTCGCTTTGTCAGAAAAAGGAATCGACGCGAGCATGAGCACAGTCTCGGATTTCCTGAACTCAGAATCCGGACGTCTAGCAATCTTGGGAGACCCGTCACTGGAAGGACTACGGGACTTCACTGCCAATGATTACAAAGCGCAGCAAGACCTAGCCGTTGCAGGTGGATTCTGGGCACGACGAAAGGCTCGAAAGGCCGTGAAGAATATGGACTCCCTAATCGCAAAGGCAGGACTCGTGATGGCAGATGCTGTTGGTAAAGCTCCGATCGGTGGATATGAGGCAGCGGGGCCAGTTGGAGCCGGATATAGTGCTAACATGGGCGGAATGCCAGCAGGTGGTGGACGAGAACCTGGATATCGAAATAGAGATAGAGCAAAATATGACAAAACTGACCTGCCTACTGGCGATCTTCTAGACGCAGATCAGACTTTTGCAGACGACCCAACCGGAGAACTCCTACCAGCTGATCCAAACGCTGGGCGCAGCAAACCACAGCGAGTCCGATCTGGAGTAGGACGCAGAGCTGGTGTATCAACTCCGTCAGCAGGATACGGAGTGAACATGGGCGGAATGCCAGCAGGTGGTGGACGAGAACCGTCATACCGAGATAGAGTACGTCCACAAGGAAAGGAAATTAATGGTGGAAAGCTATTTGACGCAGATCAAGAGTTCGCGGATGGTGAACAAGAAGAAGACGAGTCAACCGGAGAACTTCTAGAAGCGACGGACAAGCCAGCGCCAACTCACCGAGCAAGACCAGGAAAGGGTCGACGTGAAAGTATTAAGAATGTAGGTGCAGGATACGGAGTGGACGTCGGAGGAGTTCAGAACCCATCTGGTCTACCAAGTAGGTCACTTGGAGATGTATCACGACCAAAGAAAGGTGCACCTAAGCGAAGGAATGCTAGGCCAGCAGCAGCTAAGCCAGCAGCTGCGCCAAGACGAGCACCTATAAGCGGACCAGTTGGTTCGTCATCGAGACCTGGAGAGGGTCTAAAACCTCGACGACGAACACGACGTAGACCACCCGCATCACCGGGCGGACAACCAAGAGCTGGAGTCTAAACACTAGAAACCGTATCGCGTATGTCTACACACGATAGAATTGAAAAGGAGGAGGCTATTCAGGAGGCAGCAGTACAAGAGGCCTTAGAAGAAATCTCTCGCGTAGAACATCAATCTACCGTGCAAAAGCAAGCGTATAATGAGCTTGAAGAGTTCATCCAGTTAATGGACAACAAAAGCATACTGTCTCGCCTACCGTTAACAAAGGACGGACGCGAGTATAGGAAAGCTAAGCAAACACTCGAGGCCCTGGACTTTGAAAACAGGAACGAGGAACTTGTTTAAAACAAAACACCGAGCTCACGCTCGGTGTTTTTGATTACCCTTGTTGTTCCAGCACCTTCTCCTGAATGTGCTTCACGAGGTCACCTTGAGCGACCACGACCCCCTCTTCACTTCCAAATACTCGTATCTGAAAGTCCTCACCTTCTTTCTCCTTATCTCCAAAGATGATCGTATATGGAGTCTTGCTCTTCGCGGCATTCCGTATCTTTGCACCAACAGTAGCATCTGATACGTCGGCCTCAGCTCGTATACCCTGCATACTCAGCTCGTTCACGAGCTTTAGAGTTGCGTCCGTGTGCGACTCTCCTACGCTCGCTATACGGACCTGCACTGGCGACATCCACAATGGAAACGCCCCAGCGTGGTGCTCAATGATAATCGACAGGAATCGCTCAATCGACCCCATGATCGCAGCATGGATCATTACGACACGCTCTTTCTCCCCATTCTCATCTATACAGTTCAAGTCGAACCGCTCGGGCATGTTCATATCCATCTGGATAGTAGCAACTTGCCAGGTTCGCCCAATAGCATCCTTAGCGATGAAGTCGATCTTGGGCCCATAGAATGCCGCCTCTCCTGGTTTTTCCTCTGCCTCAACGCCCTTACTCTTAACGATCTCGCGTAAAGCGTTCTCCGCCGTCTCCCAAACCTCCGGACCACCAAGATACTTCTCAGACTCATTCGGATCATGGAAAGAAAGCTCGACTTTCAAATCCTCGAACCCAACCGCCTTATAAAAGATCTCTATAATCTCCCAGATCTTGAGCATCTCCTCGCTCACCTGACTGTGCCGAACGAATGCATGTGCATCGTCCTGGGTTATACAGCGCACGCGTGATAAACCATGCAGCTCACCTGTCTGCTCGTCGCGATACACCATTGTCGAGTTGGCGTATCGTTGGGGCATGTCCCGGTAACTGTGTGGATGTCGATCGAAGATCTGCGTGTGGTGAGGGCAGTTCATTGGCTTCATCGCAAACTCGTGCCCTTCTCGCGTCTTGAATCGGAACAGGTCATCCTTAAACTTCTCCCAATGTCCGCTCGTCTCGTACAGATCCTTCTTTGTTACGTGAGGAATCTCAACCTTCTCATACCCACGTTGCTTTCTCAGCTTCCAAACAAAGTCATCGAGCACATTACGCAATGCAGTCCCCTTTGGAGTCCACAGCGGTAGGCCTGGACCAACCTTTTCTGAAAATAGGAACAGGTCGAGGTCTTTGCCGAGCTTACGATGGTCTCGTCTCTTAGCCTCTTCAAGCATCTTCAAGTGTGCCTTGAGGTCTTCCTTGTTAGCAAATGCTACCCCGTAAATTCGAGTCAACATCTTGTTCTTCTCGTCACCTCTCCAATACGCACCCGCGATCTTCGTGAGCTTGAAGGATACAACGTCGATCTCCTTTGTAGTGTCGACGTGAGGGCCCTTACACAAGTTCTCGAACCAGTCAGACTTGTAAAAGCTCAGACTCGCCTCACCCGCCGCCTTAAGGTCGGTAATAAGCTCCGTCTTGTACGGATCGTCCTTGTACTGATCCAGAGCCTTGTCAAAGTCCATCTCATACTTCTTAAACTCTATCCCCTGCTTAATGATCTCGCGCATTCGCTTCTGGATCTTAGGCAGAAGCTCGTCAGAGATTGATTCTGGAAGATCATAATCCTGATAAAACCCATTGTCGATCACTGGACCAACTCCGAGACCCGCATCTGGATACAGCTCAAGCACAGCCATCGTCATGATATGCGATAGCGAATGTCGGTTTTTAAATAGTTGTTCTTCGGTCATAGTCGCGCCTTAATAACAAAAAACTACACATAAAGTGTAGTTTCGGGACCAACAAGTACGTCGGCGGTTCCACCCGAATTGCCACAGTCGCTCACGAGCGACGTGGCATGCCAGGTCGCTCGTGAGAGACTTGGCGTGCCACGGAGCTGTGAGGTATGGGCCTCTTTCTTTTTGTTGACTCAAACGGTAGTACTAATTCGTCGTGCGTTTGAAAGCTTTCAATCAGAGTAAACTCTGGCTTTCATTCCCTAAAACGCCGTCTCAAAAAAGTGTGTCCGTTCTCAATCGTCGTAATATGAGAGTAACACAGGGTTACTGAGTCTGCAAGATGTTTATCGTTATATGATCCAATAGCTTTGGAACGCGCTTGACCCAGAAGGGCTTCAACCAGATGTCTACATTCTTGATAGTGTCATTCGCCTCAAGAAACTCTTCCGCTTCCGGAGCTGTAAGTCCCACTAAGTTCGCCTTATCCAGAATCTCGGACGTTGTCTTCAACATCGCGATACCACCTACGGTTACATCAAAATGAGCTACAGCATTCTCAATATCATGCCTGTTATACGTTACGATCATTTCATCGAATGACACCGAGTTTAAGACTTGTCCGCTTGGTACGTGTTCGCGCAACTTAAGCTCCGCGATCTGCCTCATCCGTGCATCGTCGTAGTATATACCTGTAATGCGAGCTATCGTGGTGATCTCGAATGTCCCGGTCTCAGTACCAGGCTCAGTATCTGAGCGCTTCTCTACAGTCTCCTTGAGTATCGTCGCACCAGCCAGTTGCCCTGAAATTTCAGAACGCCATAGCTCATCCATCTCAGCCTCGATCTCAATGAGGAGTTCGTCTTGAGCTACATCCAAGTCCTCTACTGTGAGAGACTTCTTCGTGATAGACCCTCCAACCATAACCTCGGTCGATGTTCCATAGATTACCTTCTGCTTTGTTTCATTCAATCCAGGGATCGTAAAAGTGGTTGGCTCAATCTCCCCTTGCTCACCCTCCTCATCAGCTGCGACCACGACCTGAATATCACCATTCGCAGGTACCGTCACTCCATCCACGAGCCTGAACAGTACGCCCGACTCACTCAGGAAACGAGTAGTTGCTATCAATGGCTGCGACACATTGGACTCATTGGTAACAGTAACCGTTCCCCTTGCCTTCGCAGGTATCTTTTCTCCGTCTCCGTTTACTTCGAATGTCTTTGAACGCTCAACAAGCTCCGAGAAGATGCGAGCTGGAATATCCTCGCTCCCTTGTGGTTCCTCCATCACGCGCGCGATAAACTCACGCTCAACTCCCTCTTCCTGTGTCTCAACAGAAATAACCGCCTGCACCGTTGCAAGGTAAAGAACAACCGCCAACATGACCATCGTCAACGTCAAAAATGCCGCCGCTATCCTTCTGTATAGTCGAACGGAAGGAAGTATTGGTACTTTCTTCTTTTTCTTTGCTGGTTTTCGCTTTTTTACTGCCATATTTCCTTATTCTACACAATCTCCGTATTTTCCACCACTTGCACGTGCGGACCCCCGATAATGTCCCGAATGGAGTCTACTACCGCATTTGTAGGTGAAATCGAAAACTGCGTCTTAATATATTTCTTTCTTCCCCCCGAATCCACTACAAACTGTACCAAATGATCACCAGGCTTAGTTCTGAAGATGTCTCGTAGACCAGAAATCTGCTCCTGAGACGGCGCGCCACGAAGATCGATCACGATCCGCTTTCCAGGAACCGCGTTATCACCCTTCGCTTTCATCGCATCTTTGTGAACCTCCTCCGCAACCCACATACCATCTTTCAGCATCGTCGCTATCTGTTCCACTGAGTCCTCGTCAAAGCATGCGATGCTATCAACCAAGATTGACTTTGGCTGCCCTTCTCTTACGGACACCTTACCAGTCAAACACATCAAACGTCCATCAACGAGCTCAGCCTTGTACTGCGCGTAAGTTCTTGGAAAGAAAACGAGCTCAACACTGGTATCGGCATCTTCAATGCGTACGAATGCCATTGGATCCCCTTTCTTTGTTACGATAGCGCGGATAGATGTGATAACGCCCGCAACACGAGCTGGAGTTTTATCTTCCTTGGTCTGCACATCTTTCAATGCCATCACGTGATCCTTGAGTACGTCGATAAACACAGTGTACGGATGTTCACTCACGTAGATACCAAGCAACTCACGCTCCCAGGACAATCTATCGGATCGCTTTGACTCTGGTGCAGCCACAATCTTCAAATCATTCACGCCCATAGTTGGCGCCAATGCGAAGAGACTTCCCTGGTTACTCAGCGCATCTGATGTAATCTGCTTATTGAACCGCAGTATCTGGTCTACATTAGCCATCATCGTTCCGCGCTCTTCCATGGAATCAAAAGTACCTGCCATCACCATGGACTCAAGAGATTTACGGTTGAAGTGCTTCGTGTTGATGCGCTTCACAAAGTCGCTCACATCCGCAAAAGGACCACCTTCTTTACGCTCACGCACGATCTCGAGAGCAATCTCTGTTCCAACATTCTTAATAGCGACAAGCCCCCAACGAATCTGCTTCTTCCCAGGCACAACACCGAATCCTTTGAACGACTCATTGATATCAGGTGGCAGAACCTCAATCCCCATCCGCGTACATTCCTGCACCTCAATCGTCATACGGTCGATATTCCCGGCGTCAGAGTTCATCACGGCAGCCATGTACTCTGGAGGGTAATGCGACTTTAAGTACGCTGTCCTATACGCAATCATTCCATAACACGCCGAATGCGACTTGTTAAAGGCATAGTCAGCGAACCCTTCCCAGTCCACCCAGATTTTCTTTGCAACCTTCTCCGAGATTCCGTTCCCTTTGCAACCAGAAATAAACTGGCTTTTCATTTTAGCCAAAACATCACGCTTCTTTTTTCCCATCGCTTTTCTCAACGTGTCCGCCTCACCACCAGTAAACCCAGCAAGCTCACGGGAAATTCTCATGATCTGCTCCTGATAGATCGTTACTCCGTATGTATCTTTCAAAATCTCCTCCATTTTCGGATCGTCATACTTAACCTTCTCCCGACCATTCTTTCGATTGATGTACTGAGGCACCATTCCAGCGGACAACGGTCCTGGTCGATACAGCGCACACATTGCAACGATATCGTTAAACTCAGTCGGCTTAAGGTCGACGAGGTAACGCTGCATTCCCTCCGACTCCAGCTGGAACACTCCAACCGTCTCTCCGCGTCCGAGGAGCTCGAATGTAAGCTTGTCGTCGAGTTCGAGCGAGTCAACGTCGATCTTGTCCCCGTGCACCGCGTCGATAATCTCGAGAGCTGATTCAATTATTGCAAGGTTAGACAGTCCCAAGAAGTCCATCTTCACAAGTCCCGCAGCTTCCACTGGTCCCAGCGAATACTGGCTCACATAATCCAAGTCATCATGCTGCGACTCTTGGATCGGCACATAGTGAGTCAAAGGTTTGTCAGAGATCACGATTCCACAAGCGTGCTGTGACGTATGCCGTGGCGTTCCCTCGAGCTTCGACGCCAGATCGACGACACGCTTTGTCATCTGATTCGATTGGTAGTCATTACGCAATTCAACGTGCTCAACCTTTGCAATCTCAAGCGGAGTGTGGCGGCCCTGAACTGGAAGTGGCACGAGCTTGGAGATGCGATCGGATTCTGTAAAATCTAAACCAAGGACCCGAGCTGCATCTCGCACAGCAGCACGAGGCATCATGGTTCCGAAGGTGATAATTCCCGCTACATGGTCCGCTCCATACTTGTTGCGAACGTAGTCGAGTACCTCTGCACGTCGAGAGTCGGCAAAGTCCATGTCGATATCAGGCATCGAGATACGATCTGGGTTCAAGAATCGCTCAAAGAGAAGATCGTACTCCAACGGATCAATATCTGTAATCTGCAATGCATAAGACAAGATTGATCCCGCAGCTGATCCACGTCCGGGACCAACCAAAATCTTCTTCTCTCTCGCAAAGTTCAAAAAGTCCTGAACGATCAAAAAGTAAGAGGCGAACCCCATCTTGGAAATCGTCTCAAATTCAAACTCAAATCGATCTCGTATCTCCTTCGTCTCAACAGGATATCGTTTCTTGAGTCCGATCTCACACAGCTCACGCAAATAGTCAGCATCCTTTTTCTCTGGAGGCATCTCGAACACTGGCAAGTAGTTATTGCCAAGATCAATCTCCACATTACACATATCGGCGATCTTTCGCGTATTTTCCAACGCCTCGCCCACAGCCTCAAACTCCTTTGCAATAACATCGGGGTGCGACATTGAAAGATCAATGTCGATTCCTGACATGCGTCGATAATCCTCAAGAGTCTTTCCTCCTTGGATACAACGGAGCGATTCCCACGCTTCATGATCGTCGGGATCTAGATAGACAGAGTTCGAAGTGGCGACGAGCGGGATTCCAGTTTCTTTAGACAATGCAATCAACTCAGTATTCACCTGAACCTGCTCTGCAGAGTCCGGACGGCAAACGATCTCCAGGTAAAAGTTCCCTGGTCCGAATAGTTTCTGATACATCTCAGCGAGCGCCTGCGCCTTCTTCCTGTCTCCCAACAGTAGAAGTCCCGGAATCTCCCCTCCAATACCCCCAGACATACCAATCAGCCCCTCGCTCAACTCTCCCAAGATCTCGTTGTCGATCCTGGCTGTATAGTAAAAACCTTCCAGATAACCTGTGCTCGAGAGTTTTAGAAGATTCTTGTAACCAGCGTTGTTCTTCGCGAGAACAACCAACCTCCAAGACTTCTTGTCCACCATTCCACGCTTCAAACTCCTGTGCTCAGGGGCGATATGGAAATCCACTCCGATGATAGGCTTTATGTCATTTTTTCGGCATTCTTCATAAAAAGGCACGATGCCATACATTGCATCGTTATCCGTTATCGCCATAGCAGTTGATCCATACTCCTTAGCCCTAGCAACAAGTGCTTTTGGGCTAGGAAGAGCATTCAGGAGGCTGTAATGCGAGTGAACGTGTAGTTGAACGAAATCCTTGCTCATGGCAAGATTTTACCAGAGATTCCAAGTATAAGAAATATTGACGGCTCAAACCTTTTGTGGGACAAATAAAGGGCTGAAACTAAAAAGTAAGCAGAGGGACAGTATGAGAACTCAACAAAAGCTGATCGTGATATCAGGAGCCCCGGCAACAGGCAAGACAACTCTGTCCGCAGAACTGTCTGCACTATTGAACATTGCCTGTCTGAATAAGGACGCAATAAAAGAGCGTCTTTACGAGCTCATGGAGCTCTCTACGCTCGAAGACAGTAGGCGCGTTGGTCTTATGGCATTCAAGCTCTTCCTGCACCTGATCGAGATCCAGCTGCAGCGCGGCGTAGACCTGATCATCGAGTCGCCCTTCGCGGTTCCCGGTGACAACGAGATGCTGGCTGCATGGCAGGAGCAGTACGGACTGAGACTGATCTGCATCGAGTGCACTGTGGATCCGAAAATCCGCGCTACGCGCTTTGAAACAAGACCGCGCCATGCAAGTCACCACGATACGGATCGTATGCTCGTAGACCAGCCTATGGATACAAGCACGCTTCTGTCACTTCCCGGCGAGGTCATCCGGGTCGACACGAATCGTCCAAATAACGAGGTTGTAAGCGAAGTACTCGCCGCAATCTAAAACTCGAGCCTGAGCTCGAGTCTTTTTTTTACTATTCTTTTTCTTCCCTATCTTCTTTGTCGTCCCACTTCTTCTTCACCGACCGGAACGCGGTACCTGCAGCGGCTCCTGCCATGTTTGCAATCGTGTTCACCATCTTGCCGTGATGGTCTATCTTATCTTTCACGCCGTTGATTGCAGACTCGATCTTTACAAGAACATGCCGCGCTTCGTCGAGCGCAAGGTGCACTCTGCGCATCACCATTGCAACATGGTAAATCGCCCAACATAGAAACGCTGTAAACCACAACGCGCAAAATGCAAGCACGATCCAAAGTATGTCTAGTGAGTTGATCATAGTTCCTCCATTATATCAGAAAACTAGTCTCTGATGACAACGCCATGTGTTGATATCAATTCGTCGGTAATCTTTTTTATATCTACGTCCACTTCCTCTGACGTCAACGTGTGGTCATCGGCAAGTGTGAGATGAACTGCGAGCGACTTCTTTCCTTTCTCAATCTGCGATCCTCTGTAAAGATCAAACAGTTCAATGCTCTTCAACAGCTTTGAGCTATCCATCATCGTTTCGGTGAGCTCTCTGTACGCAACTTTCTCGTCTACGAGCAAAGCGAGGTCTCGAAGCGCCGCTGGGAACTCTGTTGGCTCGTCGTAACTTGGGTCGAGCTTCATGTGCTTTTGCAGCATCGGAAGGTCAATTTCCATCATTGCAACTTTGTACTCAACTCCGAACGCTTGAACAACTATTGGGTGCACTTCTCCGAGCGTTCCAACAGCCTCCCCGTCCACCAACACACGTGCTGATCGACCCGGATGCCACTGACTACTCAAGCCTTCACGCGACAACTCAAACTCGGCGTGATACTTGCTCATGATGATCTCGAGCGACCCCTTCATGTGACGGAACAAATCCTCGCCACCAACCTCGTCCACGATCGCAACCAACAACATCGAGCGCTCCTCAGGCAAGTCTCCTTCCCGTTTCAAGTACACGCGTTGCAACTCGAAGAGCCTTTCAACACCTTCGCGCTGCTCGTTCTCTGCGATGGTACGCATCATGTTAGGAATCAACGAGGGTCGCATCAAAGCCTGGTCTTGCGCGAGCGGATTCATGACAATGAGGCCCAGCGCAGGATCAATCCCAGCTCGAACGGCATCCTCTGGATCTATAAACGAGTTCGCATACACCTCGGTCCATCCAGATCCTGCAAGTAAGTCTTTGATCTCATTTTCACGATCCAACAATGTGTCGCGTTCTCTTCTAGGAATAACTCCAGAAGGAATCGTACTTGGAAGATTCTCGTAGCCGTAAAGACGAGCGATCTCTTCCGTAAGATCAACGTCGGACTCAATGTCCATATCACGCCAAAACGGTACCTTCACCTCATATACTCCATCTTGATCTGTGTCAGAAACCTCGAACCCTAGCCTAGAAAGCATTCCGATCTGAGTATTTGTATCAATTTCTATTCCAATCAATTTATTCACCTTTTTAGGATCTAGTGAGAACGCGCGATGAACATAATCGCCCTTTCTATCATCCTGAACCTTACCTACAACCTGACCGTGCGCAAGCACTCTCAAAAGCTCAATGGCCCGCGCCATTCCGTGTGGTGCTAACTCCGTAGACAAGCCTTTCTCGTACAGCGCCTGTGAGTCCGACTGCAAGTTAAGTGCACGCCAAGTCTCGCGGATCGAAAGAGGGTCGAAAGTCGCCGATTCCAAGATGATCGTCTTTGTTAATCCAGACACTCCTGAATCGAGCCCTCCCATGACACCACCAACCGCAACTGGCTTTGACTCGTCCGCGATAACAAGCATGCCCTCTGAGAGCTCGTATTCTTCTTCGTTGAGCGCAAGAAACTTCTCACCCTGCTTTGCAGAACGCACCACGATCTTTCCGCCATCAATTTTGTTGTAATCAAACGCGTGCATTGGTTGACCAAGCTCAAGACGTACGTAGTTCGTAATATCAACCACGTTGTTGATCGGTTTTGCACCCGCCAATATCAACCTCTTTTGTAGCCACCATGGCGATGGACCAACCTTCACATCCATCACAACCCCCATGTATCTTGGACACAAATCGTGTTCATCTACCTGAAGGTTGAATACATATTTATCGTCACCTTCATGCACGGGAATCTTTGGCACTTTCTTGAGCGGATCATCCATGTCTCCCAAAGCCGCCGCACACGCCTCTCGTGCCTGACCAACAACCGCCATTCCATCTGGTCGGTTTGTAGTCATTTCAATATCAAAAACTGTATCATCAAGATCCAGAACTTCGGCCAGGTCTCGCCCAACATCCGAGTCTTTTGCTACTCCACTCAGATCCCAAATGTTTGTGCCACCTCCCAATCCAGGAAATCCTAGCTCTTCCGCCGCGCAAATCATACCAAAGCTCTCTTGCCCACGAATCTTGGTTTCCTCCAAAGTAAGCTCGTTGTCCCCATGCCACGAGACGAGGGCTCCAGGCAATGCAACTGCAACCAACTGCCCACCTTCAAGATTAGTACCTCCACACACGATCTGCACTGTCTTTCCGCCGTTTATCTCAGTCGTAACAAGTTGTAGCTTGTCAGCATCCGGATGCGGGTTGATCTCTTTCACGCGTCCAACAAGAACTCTTGCAAGGTACTTGTCTGGTCGAATCGTTCGTTCGATCTCATTACCAACCAAAGATAAACGCTTTATAAACGTCTTCAAATCCACGTCGGTCTTACAATATTCTTTTAACCAGTTGAATGGGATCAATGTATTCATATTAGAATTGCTGCAAGAATCGAACGTCGTTGCTGTACATAGTACGCAAATCGGAGATATTTAGGCCCGCTCGCATAGAAACCGTGCGCTCTAGACCCCAACCAAAGGCAAGTCCACCGTACTTCTCAGGATCAACTCCGCCAGCCTTCAGCACGTCTGGGTGTAGCATTCCTGCTCCTCCAAGCTCTACCCATCCATCCTTACACATCCTGCAACCCTTTCCATGACAAAGCCCGCAGGAAATATCGACCTCAAATGAAGGTTCCGTGAATCTAAAGTGGTGAGGACGAAGTCGGATCTCACGATCTGCTCCAAAATATTCTTTTGCAAAGTGTTCAAATAAACCTTTCAAGTCTGTAATCGTAACACCTTCGTCAATCAGCAAACCTTCGAACTGATGAAACATCGGAACGTGACTAACATCGGACTGTCGTCGGTATGTCTTGTTGATGTTCATCATTCGTATTGGAAGATCTCCGCGCTCCATCTCACGCACATCTCCATTGGTCGTGTGCGGTGTCAAAACCATCTTCCCCTTCTTGTCGTCCGCCGGTGCGTCTATAAAGAAAGTTTCCCAGTTGTCTCGGGCTGGATGATCCGGCCCAACACGCAACGTCTCAAAGGCGTACCACTCCCACTCAACCTCTGGATGGCGAACGCGCGTAAATCCAAGACGAGCAAAAATACCCTCGATCTCTCGGATCGCGGTAGTCGTCATATGTAAATGTCCAACAGGTGGCGCAATGCCTGGAAGCGAAATATCGATAGCTTCCTCGGTCGCCAAATTCTCTAAGCGAGCCCTCTCAAGCTCGGTCGTCGTCAGATCAAAAGCCGACTCAATAGCCTTCTTTACCTCGTTCGCGGCCTGACCAGCGTCCTTTCGCTCGTCGTTTGTCATGTCCTTGAGCAACCGCATTAAGTCCTGAAGACCACTTTTACGCCCTAAATACTTAACCCGAAGCACCTCGAGCTCATCATCGCCCGACACGGTAGCAAGGTCAGTATCAAACGATGCCCTTAATTTTTGTAATTCATCCTTGAAGCTCATATCTACCTTAACCTGCTATTAAGTTCATTATGTCCTTATACGTTATCAAAACTACGAGAATCATCAATAGCGCGAACCCTAGCGCATGCGTCATACCCTCAAGCTTTGGAGTAACCGGCTTTCGTCGAATAGTCTCTAATGCAAGGAAGAATATGCGTCCTCCATCGAGCGCTGGGAAAGGAATCACGTTCAGTATAGCAAGGTTTATGCTCAATAACGCTGCAAAGTGGATCAAATACACGAATCCAAGGTCTGCGATCTCTCCAGTCAACACAGCGATTCCAACAGGACCCGCCACAGCCTCGCCGGCTCCTTTACCTGTAAAGATCCCCTTAATCAGGTCTCCAAACCCCACAACCGTTGCAGAAGTTAGAGCCACGGTAGCCTCAGCCCCCTTCCAAACGGATACAAACGGATTATATTGAACCGTTCCAACTGTCGCCAACTGGGTTCCGATTGCAATAAGGTCGTTGTCTATCTTCTCTGGAGACACATGAATCTCGACCGACTCTCCCTGACGATCCACCATCAACGTAGCTTCCGTACCTTCTGGGATCAACCCGATCTGTTCACGAGCCTGCTCGGCATCGATCACCGAAACGCCATCGATTATGGAAAGGTGATCACCTAGCTCAACACCTGCTCTGTCGGCCGATGAATCCGGCAACACGTAAAGCACCTCCACATGAGCGCCCTCAACATTCGCACTCGACACATCGGCACCATCCAAGATCGCAGGCATTCCCGCCATGAATCCTGCAGACAAGAGCACCCAGGCAAGAACGATGTTCATTGCAACGCCGGCTATCAGCACAAGAAAACGTTTCCACTTCGGCTTACTGGCAAAACTCCCTGGATCATCCGCCTCCTCCCCGCTCTCTCCGTGAATCTTCACAAAGCCGCCGAGCGGAATAAGATTGATCGTATACTCAGTACCTCCCTTTTTATATGCAAACAGTCGTGGAGGAAAGCCGAATCCAAACTCGTCTACCCTCATTCCGGACCACTTAGCAACGGCAAAGTGCCCAAGCTCGTGAACAAAAACAAGAACAGATAAAACAATTAGAAAAATCAATATAGTTGTCATAAGTAAGAAGAGTATATCAGAAAGAGAGCAAGAACCACATACTGTAATTTCAATTGGGCAAATTTCAATTTATGGAAGTTTGTTCATTTCAACAAATAAACAAACCGCCCCCGACACCAGGTGGTGCGGGGGCTTGAGGTTTTGCTCTGTGTGCTAGCACGGAGCGAGGTAGATGCGGAACTCGAACGGTTCGGACGTGTCGAACTCGCCGTGCGGGTCCAGGAAGTCTTCTATTCCCACGGAACATCCTTCGATGCTGTGGTGGAAGAAGACGTCGGACCCTCTGCTCGAGGTGTCGCTCGGCCGGATCGGGTTGGTGTCGACCGTGATCCGCTCAACGGTAGAGCATGGGACCACCTCGACGCTCGGACCGATGCCATAGGTAATCGTCACAATGCGCAAACTTGGCACATGTACGTTTCGGAAATCGAGCCTCCCGAGCTCCGCTCCCTCCACGATGTCCTCTTCGCGAACAAGGCACCAGCGACTTCCGCCCAGAACCAGCTCACGCGAATCCAACCACAGCAAACGCCTGTCGAATTTCTTGAGCATATCTCCCTCTCATCTCAGCCATCCACTTTGGACGACCGGCCTATGAAGACCCTGGAACTTAGCTCATAGAGAAGGCTCTGTCAAGGTTAAGTCGATTCAATCGCAATACAAAACACGCATTTTCTTATATAATGCGTGCATAAACTTCAAATATGTCTGATATAGAAAAAAGACTCAAAGCAATAGAGAAACGGAACACAAGTGTAGAGCTCGACAAAGCGTGGGAAACGAGCCTTGCTCGCAAACTGTTGATCGCCCTACTTACTTACATTATCATCGTACTCTTCTTCAAAGCAGCTGATCTACCAAAGCCCTACGTAAACTCAATAGTTCCGACTACAGGGTTTGTACTATCGACGCTGACGCTTAACTTATTTAAGAAAATTTGGACGAAAAGAAAATGAGGATAACCAAAAACGGACAATTGTCCGTTTTTGGTTATGTGCAATAAATTACAATAGTTACTCCAACTCCCCTCCGTCACTCTCGATCATCGCAATGATCTCGTCACGCTTTATCTCCATCTCCTCAGCTGTCTCAGATTCCACATTGAGCCTGAGCACCGGATCGTTTGCAGACGGACGTATGTTAAACCACCATGTATCAAACGAAACGGTATAACCATCAAGGTCGCTAACTTTCCCCCCTTTCTCTGCGTGATAATCCCTCAGCGACTTCATCGTCGCATCTTTATCGCGCACCACATAGTTAATCTCCCCTGACTGTTCATGTGTCCTGATCTCGGAAACAAGTTCAGAAAGTTTCTTGCCCGTCTCATTCATCAACTTAACAATCAACATCGTGGACAACAACGTTGATTCCACCATAAACATCTCCGCGTAATAAAAGTGGCCTGACAACTCACCTGCAAACAATGCACCTTCTTTGCGCATCTGTTGCTTAATGTAAGCGTGCCCCACAGGTGACATCGCGTACTCCCCGCCATTCTTCTCAACAACTCGCTTCACATCACGAGTACACCTGACATCACACAAGATCTTTGCACCCGGGTTCTTTTTCAACATCTCTAGCGCAATCATCGTCGCTACGATATCACTGGGGACATACTTAGCATTTTCATCAACGAACCCAACTCGGTCACCATCCGCATCGTATGCAACACCAAACGCTGCACCATTCTCCAGAACCGACTTCTGCATATCTACCAATGTATCGAGCTTGAGAGGGTTTGCTTCGTGATTTGGAAATGAACCATCTGGTTTCCAGTACATGTCTACCGTGTTCGATCCCAGTCGTTCGAAAAACTTTGGCAAGATAACCGGAGTCACTCCGTTGCCAGCGTCAGCGACAATCGTCATCTTCGATGCATCAATCTCACCAGTGTACGCAAAAAGCTTATCTAGAAAATCTTTCTTAATATCGCGCTCAGAGACTGAGCCTGGAGTGTCCGATAAATTAAACTCCCCAGCCTGCGCCAACTCTTTCAACTCCTCCATCCCAGAACCTTTTCCGATAGGACTCAAATCCCCTCGTGTCATCTTAATTCCGTTCCACTCTGCAGTTGAATGAGACGCGGTAACCATTACCCCACCATCAATGTCGTCATACATTCCTACGGAGTAGTAAATCATTGGGGTTGTACACATTCCAATCTTTATAACTTCAGCCCCCATAGAAGTCACTCCCTTAATAAATCCCTCAACTAATCCTGGAGATGTCTCGCGCATATCCCAACCAAGTGAAATGCGTTTAGCGCCCGTTAGAGCAATGTATGCGCGCCCTAGCACCTCTGCGACCTCCGGAACTAAGTTAGTCGCGTGGTAGCCTCGAATGTCGTAGGCACGGAAGATAAAGTCATCAATTTTCATATCTAGTTGAATTCATAGCCTTATTGAGGTAAAAAGTATACAATTAATCCACAAGCGGCACAAAAAACCGCAGAATTCATTGAATTTCTATTATGCCAATACTTATCGGATTTCTCGGCCTACTGATAGTAGTCGCCGTATTCATTCTCTTCCTATATAACTCACTCGTTGCAAAGCGCACGCACGTTAATGAAGGTTGGTCCGACATCGACGTTCAGCTAAAGCGACGATACGATTTGATTCCAAACTTGATCGAGACAGTCAAAGGAGCCGCTTCACATGAGCGCGAGACGCTTGAGAGTGTTACCAATGCTCGAGCCAATGCAATGAACGCAGAGAAGACTGGTGACCCTAAGAAGATGGCCGCCGCAGAGAACATGTTGAGTGGAACATTGAAGACTTTGTTTGCCGTGTCAGAGAACTACCCCGCCCTTCGCGCAAACGAAAACTTTTTGAACCTACAAAATACACTTACAGATACTGAGAACAAGATTCAGGCAGCACGCCGATTCTACAACTCACTTGTACGCGACCTGAATATCGCAGTACAGAAGTTCCCAGCAGTGTTGATCGCCAACATGCTTGGATTTAAGAAGCGCGACTTCTTTGAGATCGAAAACACCGTGGAGCGAGAAAACGTAGAGGTAAAGTTCTAGTATAGTGTCGTACCTACGTCGGTATTAATGAATCCCAAGCCAGTGTCATCCTGAGCGGCAGCGTAGGGATCTCATTGTGCTAGACTTTCCAGAACCATGAGATCCTCACGTCGTACCTCCTCAGGATGACGACGGAGCCATGAGATCCTCACGTCGTACCTCCTCAGGATGACGACGGAACCATGATATCCTCACTTTATTATCCATCCAGGGGCATCGCTCGCGAGCGACATACTGACTGACAAAATAAACTTCAAAAAATGTACAACGAAATAGCTTCCAACAAACGAAAGACCGTTGGGCTGATGATCATCTTTGTGTTGGTCGTCCTGGCTTTCGGTTTTGGTTTCGGTGCGTATTACGGTGACTACTACGCCGGATTGGCGATAGCATCGATCGTGTCAATTGGAATGACGAGCATCAGCTTTTTCAAAAGCGACAAGATCGCGCTCGCTGCATCCGGCGCGAAGGTGATCAAGAAGAGCGATAATCCGATGCTGTGGAACACCGTCGAGAACCTGGCAATCACAGCCGGACTCCCAATGCCACGAGTCGCCATCATGAACGATCCTGCTCTAAACGCATTTGCAACTGGACGTAACTACGATCATGCGGTCGTCGCGGTGACAACAGGATTGCTCGATAAACTGACACAAGTCGAGCTCGAAGGTGTGATCGCGCACGAGATGTCACACGTGAAAAACTACGACATCTTGCTGATGACAGTTGTAGTCGTACTCGTTGGAACCATCGCCCTACTCGCAGACATGATGCGCTTTGGATTCTACGGTGGCCGAGGTAGCAAGAAAGGTGGAAATGCTATCGCCATCATCGCTCTCGTACTCGTGATCCTCTCGCCTATCATTGGGCAGTTGATCAAACTCGCAGTGTCTAGACAACGAGAATATCTTGCCGATGCATCGGGAGCGCTACTTACACGATATCCAGAAGGACTCGCATCTGCGCTCGAGAAAATCTCGCAGGACTCGCATCAGTTCCGAAAAGCGAACCACGCGACCGCACACATGTTTATCAGCAACCCATTCAAGGGTAAGGGGATCAAGAACGCATTCTCCACTCACCCACCGGCTGAAAAACGTATCGAAAGACTAAGAAACATGATGTAATGTGAACATGCCAGGAGATATAGTCGAAAAGTTTTCAACACACTTGAAAAACGTGCTAACAAGCGCGTTGTGTTCTGTTGTTGAAACCGGAACGGACCAGATCACACCCGAGCATCTACTGCTGGGCATCGCCACGGAAAAAGGCTCGGTCGGCGCAGAAATCTTGCGTAAAGCCGGCTTGAAGTCTGATGTGCTCAAAGAACACATCGGAATCTCTTCGCTGACCTCAGACATCACGCTCCCCAAAGCTGATGCGCTACCTCAACTTTCGGAACATGCAAAGCGCGTAATCGAGAAAGCCGTTCTCACTGCGACCGTCTACGAGCATCGCCACATTGGAACGGAACACCTCATTGCAGGAATACTTCAGGTTAGCAGCAAAGAGTTGAGCGCATTTTTGAAAACATCAGACGTGAACATCGACATAATCAGAAAGCAGTTGTCGATAATCATGAAGAGCACGCAGCAATTTCCAAACATACAAATTCATACAGTCGACAAGTCCGCCGCGCCACAGAAGCCTGAGATCGAACCGATGTCAGATATAGAGGTCGCTGATGTCGAACCTACGAGCGATCTGCAGACTCTCGAGTTCTTTGCGACCGAACTCACCTCTTCAGAGTCGTTGAAGTCTCTCGATCCGGTGATTGGCCGCGACAAAGAGATCGTACGCATGATGGAGATACTCTCGCGAAGAACAAAGAACAATCCAATACTCGTCGGTGAGCCTGGAGTAGGTAAAACCGCTATCGTAGAAGGGCTCGCGCGCAACATCATCGAAGGAAACGTGCCTGGCGCGCTTTTGAACAAAAGAATATTCTCGCTCGACCTAGGAAGCCTCATTGCAGGTACGGTTTATCGTGGAGAGTTTGGGGGGAGGCTCAAACAAATTATCGACGAGGTAAAAGACAACAACCAGATCATCCTATTCATCGACGAGGTGCACATGATCATAGGCGCCGGCTCAGCATCTGGTTCACTCGACGCAGCCAACATGTTGAAGCCCGCACTCGCGCGTGGTTGGATTCGGTGTATTGGCGCGACTACTCCTAGTGAGTTCAAGAAACATATCGAACCCGACGGCGCGTTAGAGAGACGCTTCCAGATGGTGGACATTGTGGAGCCTTCCGTTGCTGACACTGTCGAGATTTTGCACGGGCTCGCACCGATCTATGAGAAGTATCACTGTATTACGATCGACAAAGACGCGCTCGACTACGCAGCAGAAGCGGCTGATCGTTATATTCAGAGCGCATTCCTACCAGACAAAGCGATCGACCTCATTGACGAGGCCGCCGCTGCGATTCGTGTAAAGCACTCATCACCGGAAGATCTTGCAGCAAAGCACCTTACGCGTGATTTGCGAGAAACACGTGCGCAGAAACGAGCGGCTATCGTAGAGGAACGGTTCATGGACGCGAGTTTGCACAAGAGCAAGGAAGCCGAGATCGAAGACGAGCTGATTACAACTGAAAACAAACAGAAAGAAACCATCATTGGAAACATCGGCATTAACGATATCGCGCGCGTGATTGAACGCAGAACCGGAATCCGTGTCGTCGATATGATGGATAATGAGCGCAAGCATCTTGCTAGGATCGAGAAAGGCCTTGGCGAGCATATCTTTGGTCAGAAGAAAGTTATCAAACAAGTCGCAACTCACGTTAAGCGAGCTAAGGTTGGAATCAACCGCCAAGCGCGCCCACTAGCGAGCTTCCTGTTTGTTGGACCAAGTGGAACCGGAAAGAGTGAGCTCGCAAAACAGCTCGCAAAGTATGTTTTCCACGACAAGAAAGCTTTAATCCGACTCGACATGAGTGAGTTCGTTGAAAGTTTCTCTATCTCGAAACTCGTTGGCTCCCCCGCTGGATACGTTGGGTATCGAGATACGGCACTACTAACCGACCAAGTAAAGCAAAAGCCACATAGCGTGGTGCTCTTTGACGAGATCGAGAAAGCACATCCAGATGTACACAACTTGCTACTCCAGATTTTAGAACATGGTGAGCTTAAGGATGCTACTGGACGCACAATATCGTTCAAGAACACTATTGTTATCCTAACGTCTAACATTGGAGCAGAGAAATTCCTGAACGGCTCCATCGGATTCACGCAAGACGGCGAGATTAGCCAGTCCGATGTCGAGAAAACTTTGCGAGATCAGATGCGACCGGAGCTCATAAACCGCATTGATCAGATCTGCGCCTTCAAACCGCTCGTAGCCAAAGACCTCGTGTCAGTTGCAAAACGCGAGCTCGCGATCCTGAAAAATAGCATGGAGGTCGACAACAAAGAGCTGGACTGGGCACCTGAAGTGCACGATCACATTGTAGCCTTCAGCCAATCGGACATCGCAGGAGCCAGAAACATACGGCAAAAGGTTAACGAGTTGATTGCAAGTTTGATTGCAGACCAGCTTCTCAAACAACCAAAGCACGATTCCTTCTACATTTCTATCAACAAGGACAAGATCGACCTTGAAGCGAAAACACGGTAAAATACACATGATTTACCGTGTTTTTTTATGGCGGAACCAGATAAAAAGTTTGATCCCCAAGCCAAAGCCGGTCAGTTCAACACCAATAGAATCGCAGATGCGGTTCGTAAACGAGCGGGACGAGCGATCGAGTCCAAGATACAGACAGGGAGAGAAAAAGTTCAAGGACTTGGACAGCAGGCAGAGTCTCGTCTACGGGAGTTCGCGGGTGGCGGAGATCAAGAAGAATCAGAAGATGGTGAATCACCTTCAGAACGAGGTGATTATTCTGCTAGGCTAAAGAGTCTGCGCCAAGGAAATTATCGTGATGCTAGTCCTGAATACGCAAAACTAAGGGGTGGCTTAGACACTTTCGAAAGAGAGAATCCAGAGTTTTCAAAATACGCCCGCAAGAAAATTCTACAGGCTCAAGAAGACGGTGATCTAAGAAAGACCGCCGAAGGCATAGGAGAAGATGCTGAAGCTCTGAAAGCTGTAATTGAAGGTAAGTCCTTACTTGGAAAAACTAAGCTTTACTTAAAAGCCTTCGAGTACGGCTGGAAAGTTGCTGCGAAGCTAGACAAAAATATAAAAAAAGGAGGTCAAGCGTGGTGGATACTAGTGGTTGTAGTAGCGGTATTCAAGGACGTGTTCGACATGTTGATAACGTTTTTAAGCATACCGCCGCTACCAACTGCCCTGTTTGGTCCAACGACGGATACCGTGATCTCGATACTGTTCTTCGCATTCTTTTTAAGATTCCTCTGGGGAAAAGGCACCTTTATTTTCAGAATGATCCTGAAACGAATTGGACCGTCTTTCTTGATCGAAGCAATACCGGGAATGGCTTTTATTCCATTCTTCACCATCACTATCATATATGCTTGGTGGAAAACCAATAAAATCCAAAAACAGTTACGCTCGGCTCGTGCCAAGCTTGGAAAGGAACTGAATGAGCTTGAAGAAAACAAACCAAAGATGATAGGCAAGAAAATGTCTAGATACTAGCGTTGCGTGAATAGCGTCTCGATAGCGCCGTAAACTGTGATATTATTGATGTAATAAACAGAACATGAGCATATAAGCTGCTCGTATATTTGATAGTCGCAAAAACAAACACATATGACATTCCGAATGCAGAAAATATTGGTCGTGACAGGATTTATTCTTGTCGTCGTAGCGTTCGCACTCGGGCTATACTTTGTGTTCTTTAAGGCTCCAACTGGACCTGAAGAAGTGTCACCAACGATCACGGAAGAAGGAACGGAACCTGGCGCGCTTCCTGGAACAACGGAAGCAGGCGACAGAACTCTGATAACTCCAGGAGAAGGCGAGCTTCCAACTCCAGAGCCCTCCCCTGTCGCAATAGGAGGACCTACAGAAGTTGGAGCACTTACCCTAACCGGTGTCACCAATCCATCTCTCGGAGCCGATGGCCGGTCACTCAACTTTTATGACCCAGCGGATGGAAAGTTTTACGCGGTGGACAAAGATGGTAACCGATTCGCATTGCTCCCAACAGAATATCCTGATGTAGACAACGTGGTTTGGAGCCCAGATGGCAGGAATGCTGTCGTGGAGTTTCCTGATGGCGCCAACATCGTGGTCGATTTTGCAACCGGCGACACTCACACGCTTCCACAACATTGGGAGGACTTTGATTTTTCACCAACCGGAGAGCAATTGATATCAAAGAGTATCGGAGTCGACCCTGGAAACCGCTGGCTCGTGATCTCGAATCCTGATGGATCGGGTGCAGATACGATCGCAGCACTTGGACGTAACGCGGACAAGGTACAAGTAAGTTGGTCACCAAACGACCAAGTTGTCGCCTTTTCAGACACCGGTGCGCTTACAAGTGGCTTTGGGCGCAAGCAGATGCTGGCGATCGGAAAGAACCAAGAAAACTTCCCAGGTATTGTAGTCGAAGGGTTTTCTTTTGAACCAAAGTGGAGCGAAGATGGATCACGCCTCCTATACAGCACCCACGGACCCTCAAGCAACTACCAACCACAACTATGGCTTGTAGATGCACAGTCCGACACTCTTGGAGAAAATCGTCGTAGCGTAGCACTGAACACCTGGGCAGATAAATGCACATACTCAAACGCGACGATAGTATATTGCGCAGTTCCCCAGAGTCTTCCAGAAGGGTCAGGACTGCAAAGAGCGCTTGCGTTTGGAAAGCCCGACACGATCTACCGGGTCGATACCGATACAGGTATGACCGTGGTCGTCGGAACGCCAGAAAACCCAACGAGCATGTCCAACCTCAACGTGAGTGATGACGGACGTACATTGTTCTATCAAAACGTATTGACCGGCACCCTACAACAAATTCAGGTGAAATAGGATATGCATAATAAATTGCTATTACTGATACTCGGAGCGCTCGCAGGAACAATCTTGTTGGTGTTCATTATCGTTGTCATCCCTGAAAAGTCACTGCAAACGCAAGAAATAGAGAGTGTCCCTGAAAAGCTCACGGAACCTCCGATTAGTTTTATAGACCCAATGCGAGGCAACCCTAAGGCAAACGTCACTATCATCGAATATGGGGACTTTGATTGCCCACTTTGTAAAACTGTTGAACCAGAACTCGTAGCCCTAATTGCCGAAGAGCCCAATAAGCGACGACTGGTTTGGAAAGATGCACCAAACGAAACAGCTCACCCCAACTCGTTTGTAGCCGCCATGGCAGCACGCTGTGCACAAAATCAAGGCCTTTTCTGGGATATGCACGACAAGATGATGCAGCAAGGCGTCGGGCTTGGTGCAGAGAACATAAAGAATATGGCAACCGAAGTTGGTTTGAATATTTCTGCTTTCGACAACTGTATGTCTTCGGAAATCACCCGGCCAGTCGTAGAGCACACGCTGGACGAAGCAGTTGCTCTAGACCTAACAGGGACACCGACGATCTTCATCAACGGAGTTGAATATACAGGACCACTGACAAAGGATGGACTAACACTTGCGATTGAGGCTCTATGATGAGACGAGCGTTGATAATATCTTCCCTGCTAATCTTTTGTACCCTTTTAGCGGCCCCAGTTGCCATGGCGCAGGAAGAGAGCAAGAAGAAGAAAGTGGACGCGATTCCAATAGAGTATCAAGTTAATATTCCAGGGCTTGGTGACGAGGCGCAAATCGTATATGGTCCAACAGGTGGCTGCCCAGTTGACCATGTTTGCGTACGCACCATATCCTCCTACATAAACGCGTTTTATAAGTGGAGTGCGTCTGCTGCGATTATAATGGCCATCATTATAATAATGATCGGTGGTATCGAATATATGATCGGATCGGCAGTTGGTACTATAGAAAAAGCAAAGGACCATATAAAAAATGGAGTGATTGGTCTTCTATTGGTCTTTTCAACGTCCGCAGTCCTGTCATTCGTGAACCCAAATATCACTCAAATAAGCGCAATGGAGCTACCCGCTATTGAAACGGTGTTCGTTACATCAGAGAATACAGATCAAGATAACGCCGATCCCGATCCTGGTAACCCTGGGCAAGTTGGCCTTCCACCGGTCACGACATCAAGTAACCCTCAAAAATTAGCCCTTCAGCCTTCAGGGTCTAATGTAACAGTGCCGAGCGCTCGACCGGCAAAGCAAGTTCCCGTGAATGAAGTGGTTACAGCGCCCACGGTCCCCTATTACAACCAAAGAAGCTACAGCGATGTTTACGGCGGGTGCGGCACTATCAAATCTTCTGGGTGTGGCCCAACATCCGCAGCAATGGTGCTCAGCTATCTGGAAGTCAATGCAGATCCACCAAAGGTTGCAAGCGCCTTCGCTGCTGACGGATTTAGAGCATGCCCCAAAGACGATGAGGGGAAGCCAATCTGTGACAAATGCAACGGTACAAACTGGGGAGCGTTCACCTCCTCAAGTATTGTCACAGACAACAATCTAGTTGGCAGACAAATACAGGCAATCAACAGAAAAGAGATTCTATCACTCCTCTCAGCAGGAAAACCGCTTATTGCGTCAATGGGTTGTAGTCGTTTTACTAGGTATGGTCACTTCGTAGTGCTTACCGGAATGAATGCTGATGGTACAATTGCCGTGAACGACCCTAATAGCACATCACGGAATCAAACCACGGCAAGTGAATTATGGGAGGAAGTGTACGTGACCGCAGATGGAAAGCGTGACTGTACCCAGAGGGGTAACAGAGCAGCCCTTAAATCGGTCTGGCTAATTGAGTCAAAAGACGCAACGTCTAGAAATACGGAACTCGACGAAGAAGACATCTGGCCGAACGACCACCTTCAACTAGCAAGTTCCTTCTTACTCGACTCGGTGAAGAACTTTGTACCTAAACCGCTATGAGAATACGAAGCATAATCCTAGCGCTACTGATCGCCCTCCCCCTAATCACACCAGGGGCAGTCTTTGCTGCTGCATCCACTCAACCAGAAGTAATCGCACCACAACTCCAAGTTAACATCCCAGGATTAGGAGAGGATGATTTTAAAGGTAGCGTGATTGTTGGAACAAACCAAACACGCGAGCAGTGTACTCCTGGAAAAGTTTGCGTTGGTACAATATCAGTTTATCTGAATGCGGTTTTCAAGTTCATGGTTACTGCGGGAATAATCTTCAGTATCGTGATCATAATGATCGGCGGAATTGAGTACATGGTGGGGTCGGCCTCTGGCTCTATCGAAAAAGCAAAAAAGCACATAACCGGTGCGGTAACTGGACTCGCGCTACTTCTTGCCGCGACTTCGATAGTGACATTTATTAATCCAGATATATCCGGACTTCGGTCACTAGAACTTACTATACTAAAAAATGTCCCGTACGCTCCAAAAACCGACGTGAAAGAGACCGCGTTTGGTACAGCTGTAAAAACCGACTTACTTGGAGCTGACGGAGAAATGTTTAAAGGCGGGCTGCCAGTCAAAGACGCTGAAGGTAACATCGTAGATGACATCATGCTAGGAAATGGGTCAGATAACATTTGGATGCACGAAAAAGCAATCATCCGTTTACAGGCGGCAGCTGGCCAGCTGAACTCCCAGAATACTGGCGATGTGAAGCCACATAAACTGGAATTACTTCAGACATATATATCGCCTCAAAAGGCAGCGATCAAATTTATTGAAAAATGTGTATACGACAACTGTTCACAAGACCCTTACTGCAACCCATTCCCTGATGGTCAGGTAGTCGAAGGAAGTTACACTGATGGATTCACGCTCACATCTGCTATCAAGGAGGAGAGCAAGGACATGAAGAACGAGGAGTTCTATGCCCTAGTTGGCCAACAAGCACTCTTAAACGACACTCCCAGGTGCCCTTTCCAAACCGGATTCGCCGTCGCCGCAGTTTGCTATGGTGACTCTGTCAACAAAGCAGACGCTGAATGCCAGAAAAAGCTTGAGAAGGTCATGAAAACTAACAACTTTTGCAGATCTGTAATGCATCCGTGGCTTTACGAATTCGAAGGCAAGCAAGTACTTGATTCTACAAAGGGCTGTGAGGCTCCACCTGGAATCATGCTTATGCCAGAAGCAAACGAGACCTTCTGGAATAAATGCAACTCTTCACATACTTTTTCCTATACAGGCGACGGTACAGTGCTCTGTGCTAGAGAGTATGGTGATGCTTGTTCTGACGCAGGAGTGCGAACAAAGGATAATGTTGACTTAACTACAGGAAGATGCGACTAGTGTGCTAAAATAACCCCATGTTCAGCTGTAGCTATTGTGATACGCAGCACCTAAAGTGGTCTGGGCGATGTACCGAATGCGGTAAATGGGGGACGCTGGGCGAGGGTGAAAGCGTGAAATCCAAAAAAGCAACAACAGCTGCCAAACCGGCAGCTGTTTTGACGTTCAAAGATATTAAGACATCGGAGGTCAATAAACGGGTAACTGGGATATCCGAGCTCGATAGAGTGCTCGGAGGCGGACTCGTTCCCGGACAAGTGATCTTGCTTTCTGGTGAGCCAGGCGTTGGAAAGTCTACCCTACTCGCAAACCTTGCAGGAACGATGGACGGCACCATCATGTACGTCGCGGGTGAAGAGTCCCCCGCTCAACTTAAGATGCGGTTCGACAGACTTGGATCTGAAACAAAGAACGTTAAGATCATCACAAAAACGCAGGTCGAGCCTGTCATATCTGCCGTGTCCAAAGAAAAGCCGCATCTCGTGATCGTAGACTCAATACAGACAATGACCACGAGCGAGCACGAAGGTTCCGCTGGAGCGCCGACGCATTTGCGAGCCTCCACAGCGCAACTCGTAGCCTTGGCCAAGACGAGCAACATCCCAGTAATACTCGTCGGCCAGATCACCAAGGACGGCAACGTCGCGGGGCCTAAGATGCTCGAGCACATGGTAGACACTGTTCTACACTTCGGAGGTGACCCAAGACACGCATATCGCCTGCTACGCGCGTCCAAGCACCGTTTCGGAGGGATTGATGAGGTTGGGGTGTTCGAGATGACGGAGAAAGGCCTGCTCGGTGTAGAATCGCCCTCTTCCCTGTTCATAAACGACGGACCAGCCGCGCCAGGAACTGCAATGGTGTGTACAATAGAAGGGTCACGAGCTTTCCTCGTGGAGATTCAAGCGCTCGTGAACACGTCGAGCTACGGAACACCTGTTAGACGAGGCTCCGGCTTCAACTCGAACAGAATGCAGATGTTGCTCGCTATCATCGAGAAACATGGCAAAGTCTCGTTTTCCGGAGAAGACGTTTATGTAAACGTGGTTGGAGGCATGAATGTGAAGGAGCCAGCGGTCGATCTTGCGGTATGTGCCGCGCTCATAAGCTCGAAACTCGACAAAGCAATACCAAAGGATACAGTTATATTTGGAGAAGTCGGACTCGGAGGTGAAGTGAGATCGGTGCCTATGCACGATAGACGCGGCAAAGAGTCCAAGAGACTCGGTATGACCAAGACGATGTCGGCGGAGGATATTAAAACGATACGAGATCTAGTAGCTCGAATTAAGTAACTCGCGCAATTGTCATTCTGAGTGGCAACGTAAGAATCTCATCGTTCTAGAGCGCGCTCCTGGCATTATGAGATCCTCACGTCGTTCCTCCTCAGGATGACAAAGAACACTGAAACTAATCTTACTATGAATATCTTTCAAGAAAACAAATATCCAGTGATACAAGGAAACGAGAAGGCTTCGACCGGTTTTTGTACCGTTTGGAATCAGGCCGATGTTGCCATAAAAGCGTCGCCAGAGCTTCTTGAGAAGGCTGCCATTGTAGGAACTCTGTATTCGCGTCAGGGAGTGAACGTGGTTTTACGGAACCTCGCACTCAATCCGCATATACGGACCCTCGCACTCTGGGGGCACGGTCCTCTTTCAAATACTCCTTTTGGCACGAGTGGGACCGATATCTTGAAAGCTCTCTGGAAAGACGGGGTGAACGACGACTCGACCGTGATCGGAACCTCGTTCCAATTGGAACAAGAGATCGATATTGAGGTCGTTCGGAAGATGATCACGAAAGTTGAACTTTTCGATCTGTCTGAACACGATTTGTGTACAGCCGTTTCAAAGATCGAGGCGACATCGTCTATGCCATACATGGATTCAGTAGACTTCCCTCCTCCTGTCCCGCAAGAAATCTCTACGCTGCCATCAGAGAAGATCGGCTTCACAGTTCACGGCAACACCGTACTCGAAGCTTGGCGCAAACTCGTTTTTCACATTATGCGATACGGAACTGTTAAAGGTTCGCAGTACGGAATGGAACAAAAGGAATTATTGTCGGCACAATGGGTGATTCACAATGAGCCATGCTTGTTCCCGCAAGACATACCCGAGGACTGGCCAGATCAACTCAAGGAAACTATCGGCGCTACGAGTGCAGCTATCGAGCAGTATCACGATGTGTTCCTGAGTGCGAAAACAAAGGAGGGCGTGGCGTACACTTACGGCTCACGACTTCGCGACTGGAAGCTCGGCGATCATGTGGTCGACCAGGTCAAAGATGGACTCATCGCAAACCTAACATCGAGCCCAGACTCACGTCGTGCAATTGCAACTACACTGATCCCAGCGCAAGATGCATCTTCCAAGTCTCCTCCTTGCCTGATATCTGTACAGTGCATACAGAGCGAAGGTAAGCTAAATATGATAGCTTCTTTCCGTAGTCACGACATTTTCAAGGCAGCGATCCCGAATGCGTTCGGATTAATCGCCATGCACCAGGAGGTCTCGGACGCCACAGGATTCGAGCGCGGCTCACTCTGCATTCAGTCACATAGCGCGCACGTGTACGAAGGTGACTTTGAACATGCAGAGAAGTTGATCAACTGCTCATACCTTGAACGTGATCCTGCGAAGGTATTTGATGCAATGTTCAGTGACAAGCGCGGAAGTATCGTCATCCGAGTTGAGGATCGCGAGATCGTAGCCGAGCATCACACCGGTGACGGCGCGTTGATTGCAGAATACCGAGGAAGCTCGGCGCGTGATCTGACGTTAAAGCTCGGACATCTCAATATAATCTCACAAGTTTCCCATGCTCTCGACATTGGTATGGAGTTACAAAAAGCCGAGCATGCGATGAAGCTCGGACTTACATACAATCAAGATAGACCGCTGCAGATTCAAATAAAAGAGGTGGTGTAGGGCAATTCAAATGGGCAATTGGGCAAATTTCAATTTATTGAAGTTTGTCTTTTTACTCTGGTGAGTTGCGACTGAGGAACCGTTCGAGTTCGTCTGCTAGTTTTTTATTGTGTTCAAGCTCTGGATCGGTGTCTAGAATCTGTTCGGCTACGTCGCGTGCTTGTGATATCAGGGTGTGATCAGATAAGCTCGCGAACTGGAATTCAGGCAATCCTGACTGTCGGGTTCCAAAGCGATCTCCTGAACCTCTGAGCTTGAGGTCGATCTCGGCTAACATGAACCCACTATCGTGTTTAACCATGGCTTCGAGCCTCTCTTTTGTTGACCCGCTCATACTCGTTGGATGCAAGAAACACGTTGCCCTGTCTGACGATCTGCGCACTCGACCCCTCAATTGGTGCAATTGAGCGAGTCCAAACCTCTCTGCCCCCTCAATAAAGATAGTAGTAGCATTTGGAACGTTCACTCCGACCTCGATAACGGTCGTGGAGACCAATACGTCAATCTCTCCATTGCGGAATTTTGTCATTATCTCGTCCTTCTCCTTTGCCTTCATCTTGCCATGAAGCTCCTGAATACTAAATGATCTCAGGTGATTTTTACTCAGTTTCATCTTCAGCTCTTTCACAGAGTCTGCCTCAGATCCTTCACTGACATCAATAAACGGACAAACTACATACGCCTGAAATCCCTGTTTAAGTTTCTCGCCGATGATCCCGTAAGCTTCTTTGTCCTGAGACGGTCGCAAAAGAACTGTCTCGATCTCGCCACGCCCCGGTGGCAGCTCGTCCAGTATCGAAATGTTCATGTCACCATACAACGCCATAGCAAGTGTGCGCGGAATCGGAGTAGCTGTCATCGACAAGAAATGTGGCACGATATCGCCGCGCCCTGCTACGAGCTTCTTACGCTGTTCAACACCAAAGCGATGTTGCTCGTCTACGATAACAAGAGCAAGTTTAGGGATCGCAAGCTCGTCTGATAGCAACGCATGAGTGCCAACCACGATTGCGATCCTGCCATCTACGAGTGCTTCGAGTATTAGCTTCCTCGTTGACGACTCACCATTAATCTCCTGATATGAGCTCGTCAAAAGCGCAATCTGAACCTCGGGTCCGAGCGTTTCCTGAAGTCCGGATGCTTGTTGCACCGCAAGTATCTCTGTTGGGGCTAGGTATGCGCTCTGAAAGCCCTGGAACGCCGTATTTCCGGCCGCTAACGCTGCAACAACCGTTTTTCCCGACCCCACGTCACCTTCGAGCAAACGATGCATAGGAGTAGCATTTTCCATGTCCTGCATAATCGCAAAAGTAGCCTTCCTTTGCGCATCTGTCAGTGCAAATGGCAACTTCGATATCGTCTCTTTTACAAACGGTAAATCCATCTCAATCGCATGCGCCTTGGACAGCTCAATATGCTGTCGGGCTCGGACGTGCGCGATCTGGTGAATCAACAACTCGGCGAACTTCATCCTACGCATCGCCTTCTCCCAAGACTCCTGCTCCTCCGGAAAATGTAAAGCCGCAATCGAACTCGCAATCGAAGCAAGATCATAATCCGCCACAACATTCTCCGGTATCCACTCCTCCATCTCATCAACCGCCTTCATCGCATTCTTAACAGCATTACGCCTCCCCTTCTGCGCCATCTTTCCTGACACCGAATAGATCGGCACGAGTCTTCCTGTGTGCTGTGTTGGCCCACTGTCCTTAATTGTCTCGAACTGCGGGTTCACGATGCTCAGACCAAACTTGTCATCGATCTTTCCTGACAGCGAAACTTTGTCCCCCACCTTCAACGTCTTTGCAATATACGGCTGATGAAACCAAACAGCAGTAATCGTCCCCGTAGCATCTTCGATAGTGGCCTCGGTCAGAGTCATTTTCTTCCTAGGACTCCGCCGTGATCGGATACTCGTAATCGATCCTTGGACGGTCGTGGTCTCACCTGGCGACAAATCGGCGATCCCTCGAATTGTCCGGTAATCCTCGTATCGAAATGGAAATGCCAAAAGAAGGTCGCGAACAGTATCTATTCCCAACTTTCGATAATTGACAGACAGCTTGGGTCCAATCCCGGGCAATGCAGTTATCGGATGATTGATCATGGATATATCTTACTAAACTATTGACAAAAGCGATAATTTAGTGTACGTTCCGGTCAGAAAACACGGCTCACAAACAAAGCCGTGGGAGGAGACAAATGAAAAACCCCATGATCCCGATGCTCGCTGCCCTGCAGCTGGTGCTCGTCGCCACGGCGGTCACTTATTGCATCCCGGCTACGAGTTCCGATGACGAGGCGACGGAAGATGAGCAGGCCACCGTGACCCTGCAGATCGGCTACCGCACCGACGTCGGCGTGGTGATCGACAAGCACGGAACGGTGTGGGACGGCCACATCGAGGTCACTCACTCGCACGACCCGAGCGTGACGCCAGTGGTGACGATCCGCACTCCCAGCCTCGGTGGCGATCCCAAAGGGCTCTGCGAGCTCGAGATCGAGAGCACGGACGACAGCGTCGGCCCCACGGACCTCGTGCACACCACGAAGTACGTGCCGTTCGGCGTCTGCGGAACCGACCTCTGGATGGCCCACTTCATCATCAGCGGCCGCGGTGATTGGCTCAAGATGCACCTTCACGTCGAAGGAGAAGAGGACTTCGTGAGCCAGGCCTACCTGGTCCCGGAGACTTCGTTCGCCGTCGGCGCGAACACGGCGACGATCTACAAGGCGTCCACCGGGCTCAACTCGGAAGCTGACGGCACCTTCGCGTTCCCCGCGTGCGAGCGCCTCATGGACGCAAACGATCTCTGATCGTCTACCAAGAACCACCCCCACCAATACCGGTGCGGATACGGTCACTTGGTGGGCGGTTCTTTTTTTCGATTATCTACCTATCGCTATTGACAAAAGCAATAATTTCTACTATAAAGAAACTAAACCCAGGAGACAGAAAGATGACTGAACCCGATACCAAGGGTCAAGAAACAGATCGAGATCAACCGGATAACAAGGCGGAGACCGGTTTCATCCGGACCTTCCCCAAGTGCCCGTTCTGCGGCAATGATTCCCAAGTTGGCGAGAACGAGACGACGTTCGTCTTCCTGTTCATGAACAGGTACCACTGCCACGCATGCGACAGACGTTTTGCGTAGAGCGCTACTGCACCCCCGGCCTAGCCGGGGGTGTCGCTTTTTTATAAAAGAAAAACACCCACGAACGTGAGTGATTTTCTGGTGTACCCGGCACGATTCGAACGTGCGGCCTTTGGCTCCGCAAGCCAACGCTCTATCCAACTGAGCTACGGGTACATATTGAGTCCTGCGAAGTTGGCCTCTAGCCAACTGCCGTGCCCCTCGTAGCTGGTAAGCGAAGTGGGGAGCTACGAGTACGTGTAGCCTAGGAACTTAGAGTTTATACAACCTTTTTATGTAGTCTGTCAAGCTCTCTTCCTTACGGTCGTCGTTCTCATAAACGAAATCTAACATCGTCTCTCGAAGCTCGATTGGGTCCAAATTTTCAGGTAGGTCTATACTTACGTACGGGTGAATGTTTCTCGCAAAGTCTATGTACAACTTCTGCACATCTGGCGGTTCATATGCAATCCAAAAGTTCTTTATCTCATCCCATGGGTGATAATGGTTTCCAATCACAAGCCCAGTCGTCAGAATAACTACAGGAACATCCTCGGGATCATGAAAGTGCTGCATGATCATAAATGTGCCAAACAAGATCAGCAACACCGCGAAAATGTAGTTACTCGTCAAGATCGCGTAGAGTATCAATGCAATCCCAAAGACCAAGAAGGTTACATACCAAGCTGTACCCCTCTCATGTTGGTGAAATTCCTTCATTGTCCAGTACAACAAAAGGTCACCGTACTTTGGGTCGATCTGCTCCTCGATTGATTGTTCTTGTTTCTCATCCATCTGCCAACAGTATACCAAACTGCGGCAATAGAAAGAACACTTGATTTTCTGGCCGTAATATAGTACTGTTGCCCTGCTCATGGAGAGGTACCCAAGAGGCTTAAGGGGACGGATTGCTAATCCGTTAGGTCGGGTTTACCCGGTGCGAGGGTTCGAATCCCTCTCTCTCCGCCAGGGAGTGTTGATCATCAGTGGTCAATAGCCTCTGGCCGAGAATTTTATACGGAGAGATGGCTGAGCGGTTGAAGGCACTGGTCTTGAAAACCAGCAAGGGTTTATAGCCCTTCAAGGGTTCGAATCCCTTTCTCTCCGCCACGTAAAAACAGCAGCTAGTCTGGTGTTTTTTCGTATCCGTACGACTATCCAACGGTTTCAGAGTTGATTTCATACGGCACTTCGAGTGAACGCTACTGTTCACGTGGCACGCCAAACTATCTCGCGGACTCAATCAACTTGCCTACGAGCTCCTCATATGACACGCCGCTCACCTCCCATAGCTTGGGGTACATGCTTGATTTTGTGAAACCGGGGATTGTGTTGATTTCGTTTACCATGATGTCACCGTTCGCTTTCAAGAAGACGTCTACTCGCCCCATGCCCCTGCACTCCAGGGTCTTGAATGTCCTGAGTGCGATTTCTTTAATCTGCTTAGTTGCCTCGTCCGAGATCTCTGCGGGGATCACTAGGTTCGCTTCACTGACGTCTGAGTACTTCTCGTCGTATGTATAAAACCCGTCGTCCATGATTACCTCTCCCGCTACGGATGCGACCGGATTCTCGTTGCCTAACACCGCGCACTCCAACTCACGCCCTTCGATCATTTCTTCAATCAGAACCTTGTCATCAAACCTGAAGGCTTCTTTTACCGCAGCCTCGTACTCCTGAGCATCACGAGCCTTACTTACACCAACTGACGACCCCATGTTCGCCGGCTTTATGAATACTGGTGATCCTAGCTGCGACTCGATCTCCTGAAAACTCGGAATCTTGTCCCCGGATCGAACCGCGACAAACTTCCCTATCGGAATATCCGCATCACGCAATAGACGCTTCATGACATCCTTATCAAGACCCACTGCCGATCCCAAAACTCCCGCACCAACAAAAGGCACGCCAGTAAGCTTAAGTAGCCCTTGGATCGTCCCGTCTTCTCCGAAAGGACCGTGTAGAACTGGGAATACGACATCGATCACGAGATCGACATCAGGATTTGTCATGTTGTAAATCTTCCCTCCGCCACCAGGAACCAAAACAACCTCGTCCCCTTTCGGGTCGACTTTCACGATCTCAGCATCCGATCCTAGTAACCAACGTCCGCTTTTATCGATCCCGATCAGTACCGGATTATATTTTTCTTTATCCAACGCATCATAAACACTCTGCGCGGACATCAAAGAAACATCATGCTCAGCAGACTGCCCTCCAAATAAGATTGCAACATTTTTTTTCACAAATCCTTACCTCAGAGTAAAAAACGTAAGCCCCAAAACCAGAAGCACTGCCAATACGACGATTCCAACAATCTTTGTTCTCCTGCGCTCTGGACTCAGCTCGCACCACGCCTTGCGACCGTTCAGATTCGCGGCACCCAGTACAAACAGATATATACCTAACCCACGAATAATATCGTGAATGATTGGTCTCTCAGAATCAGACATCAACCAAATAAATAAACCTGCAGCAAACATCGATACTGCCAAGACTTTAGTCTGACTATTTGAATCGCACTTTTTCATGTTCATATTTCGCGTTAACGATAATGATTATTTTGTTTCATCCAATACAATTCTCTCACTAAACCCTCCTCGTTTCTCTTTCTTTTCCAACCGAATCTTCTCTACCTCTTCAAACGATATCTCTCTGTATTCCAACATCGAGTGAATAACCTCCAAAAGATCTGCAAGCTCTTCTTTGACGTTCGTATCTTCCAAAACCTCATTCGTCTCTTCCAACAACTTCGCCTTCAAACGCTCCCAATGTTCCTAACCATCCGCAATGTGAGTGATAGCAGTGTCGCCATTATCTGTAATGATCTGCGGGATCTTGTCTCGCACTAGTTTGTTGTGTTTCATAGGAGAGATTGCAAAGAATTCACCTCATGTTTCAACCTCATCCTAGCACTCCGGGGCCCTATTTTCAAGGGTTGACAAAGCGGCTATTTCGCGATACGTTTACCACCGACCACAGGATAATCGCCATGTTTGCGCGTGCTATGACGGCGCGTGTGTCCTGGCAAATACCGGCCGTCACGTGACGGCGGAGACTCAGTTATGGGTGCAAAGCCCGCTACACCGCGACAGACCTTCGAGAAAGACACGTTGGCACTCAAGGAAGACGGAACGGTGCGCTTTTTTGGCGCAACGGGACGTGACCTGGGTATCGCCTGGGACGTATTCCCTGTTTCAGGTAAGGCATTCGAGTGCGCCAAGACTCAGGTCGGCCTGGAAATCCAGAGTGCCCTCGAGAAGGAGTTCAAAGATGACGAAGACGACAGGGTCAGTCACATACTGGTCCATCCCGAGACTGCTGTCCTACTCTTCCTGGAGGGATACATCTCTACAGATCACATGCTCAGGAGCGAGCAAGAGACCGGTCAGACCTTGCTCGGAATGGTCCCGTTCAACGTCAACGGCGAGGTAGAGCATATCTATGTCGCCGTCCACCCCTACAGCAGCCAGCCCTACGCCATCATCGGGTACGACGGCATGAAGCTCTGAGCGGCAACAACTTCGACGCGAGGCGCGGCCCCCTGGGACCGCGCCCTCTTTTTTTTTAAAAAAAATCGAGCCCTAGGAGGGCCCATTGTTGAAGTTCTCTTCGAATCTGCTCAGTACGACGTCTGCGGGCAGGTTCCCGTCTAGCACAACGTCGCTGAATCCCAGAAGGTCTGGAATCTCTCTCTCGGTCTCCAGATTGTTCTGGGCATCGAACGCCTCGCGCGAGAAGTCTGGACCGTCTTCCGGCCGTCCTCTTTCAACCCAGCGATCAAAGCGGAGATCGCTTTGCGCACGAAGGAACACGACCTTGAGGTCAATATCCGAATGTGCGCTCATGCGTTCCGCCTGAGCAATACGCCGCCAGCCGTCCAGCACGTACACCTCTGCTGGGTTTGCACGCATGTGCTCCAGCATCAGGTCGACAAGGAACGTCTCTCCGTGCTCTGCAGCCATGTGCCCATAGAACGCAGACATGTGCTTACGTTCCGTGGACAGACCCAAGTCCTCCATCCTCTCTCGTAGCAGGTCAGAAATGAGCAATGTACGCGCGCCAGAGTGACGCGCGCAATACGCTTCTGCCAATGTTGACTTGCCAGCACAGATGTAGCCAGCAAGTGCGATCACTCGTTGTTCTTTACACACGACAAGCCCCTCCTCTAGCGCTACCTTCTCACGCTATGATTTCAAGGTCAAGCGCACTCAATTCCCTCTGGCAAAAGTAACGCCCCAAACAACCTCAACACCGGACCTCTTAAGCTCGCGTGCCACCGCCGACATGGTCTTCCCTGTCGTATAGACGTCATCGACGAGAATGACGTTCGGCGGAACGATAATATTTGTGTTCACCTCAAACACCCCATCAAAAGATCGCTCAGCTCTTTTTTTATCACTCAAGCTAGCCTGAGGCTTCTGAAAATGCCGAGCCCGCTTTACAAGATTCAGTTCAAGATCGATCCCAAGCTCCATCGCTATTATACGAGCTAGCACAATGCTCTGGTCAAACCCACGCGCTCGAGCTCGCATCGGATGTAGCGGCACGGGCACGATCACCCAGTTCTTACTCGGAACTTGCTGCGTCGCATTGAGCCACTGAGACAAGATCGAGCTTATGTGGGGCTCGGCCTCGCGTACAAAGCGATACTTCCATAGTCTGACTAGTTTTTTTGAAAGAATATTCGCATACCACGTCGCACTAACAACGCCATCGAGCGAATGGTCGTAATGCTCCGAACATCGCGCGCCATAAGTCGTGATCGCGTCGCACCCGGGACAGTGCTGAGGATACCTGCAAACAAAAACAGCGCGACATTCTACACACAAGAGGAATCCGTCGCGCTGGCATTTTATGCACTGCTGGGGGAAAATTGCATTGCGTAGTCTATGTATCCACTTTAATTCCATTGAAAATTAGCTACTAACCACAATTCTCCACGCTTTTCCAGAGAAATCGTTGCTGTTTTGTACTCTATAGTAGTATTGGTTCGCGTACCCAGCTCAATCTCGTTCTGCACGGCTACTGCGTATACAACGCTTCCAGACTCCTCGCTCCCTGAGCTCAATGCAGCCGACAAAGCTCTTGTGCTCACACCGCGAAACGACTCTGCATCAACATCTGTAACGCCACTTTGAAGAGTCGCGTGATACTCAGGCGTACTCAATTCCTTTACCTCGTTCACGTTCTCAAAAGGAACATCTGTCGAATATGTTCCAAATCTCTCAGCAAAGTTCATGGCTACAACTCGAGCCGATGCCGCGTCTGCGGTAACCGGAATAACTTCTGAAGCCGACGGTGTGGTATCTCGAATCACAGCCTCTGGAGCCACGGGCTCTGGCACGGGCTCTGGGACTACTTCGCCTCCTCTAAACAAGAAGAACCATAGCAAGAATAACATCACCAATATCAACACTATAAGTGCCGCTACTATTGACCGCCTTTGTCCTGGGGTAATTTGCATATTAATTGTCTAGTGATTGTTCTAATGCTGCCCCCTCTTCTGCTATTCCTGACTCGATTTTAGACTTCTCTGCATCCTTATCAACTACTCCCGCCTCCGTAGCCTCTTTATCTTCTAATTCTCCCTCGAACTCACGCCGCTCACCCTCCATCTCAAGCAACTGCTCTGGGTTCGTGGTCACAATCTTGTCTTCCAAATAACTCGCCACCACCTGAATAGCGGCGTGCTTGTTTCCTGCAAAGAAGATTCCCTGTCCAATACCCGCCTCAAGCAAGAGATATTTCTCTGCATCTGTGAGGTTAAACGTCTTCTGAACCAAGTCAACAGCAGCAGGCGACTGCTTCATGAGCAACTGCATGCTCGAGTTCGTCACGATCGCCTGTCCATACTGGTTCCTAAGGAAGTCATTCACATCCTGTGTAATCGTCTGAACTCCCAAGAAGTACTTACGTCCACGCTTCACAATCGCAAAGATAAATCGCGCCGAATCCTCGTGTTGCATCAACCACCACGCCTCGTCGACTACTAGCAGCCGCTTCTTTCGAGTTGATCGAACAACGTTCCAAATGTAGGTAATAATGTTATAAATTGCCATCGGTCGCAGCTCATCCTCCAAATCTCGCACAGAGAAGATCACCAACTGGTTGCTGGTCTCCACCGTCGTAGGCGAGCTAAAGAGCCCTGCGAATGTTCCTTCCGTGTATTTCTTGATACGCGCAACTAGACTGTCTGCACCGGTCATTCCCTCTAGAACCTCCTGCAAGTCTTGCATCGTAGGTGGCTCAACCTTAGCGAGGTCACTTTGCGGTGTAATGTCCTTTTTTGCATATGACTCCAAAATCGCACGATCCAGCACAGCGTCGTCTTCAGGCGAGAATCCAAGAGCCCCCGTTGAACCCTGCGGAGTTCCCATCATGATTCGCATCAAACCTTTGATTGTGATAACAGCAGATCGGATTATATCCTCAACGCTCGCGTCCGATGTAGTGGCACGCGGAAGATCGAATGGGTTGATCTTACTATCAGACGCCAGTGAGACGTTCACGTATGTTCCACCAACAGCATCTGAAAGCGCCTTGTACTCCATTTCTGGGTCGATAACGATGACGTCAACGCCAAGCATCATCGATCGGATGATCTCAAGCTTCACAGCGTAACTTTTTCCAGCTCCAGATGTAGCAAACACAACTCCGTTCGCGTTTTGCAAACTGAACCTATCAAACAATATCAAACTGTTGTTGTGTCGATTTATTCCGTACAAGATTCCGTTATCACTCGTGAGCTCTGACGAGATGAATGGGAAACTCGACGCAATCGGACTTGTACTCATGTTGAATGTGATCTGCAACTCGTCGTTTCCAAGTGGTAACGTTGAGTTGAATCCCTGCTCGGACTGATACAGTCCACGCTTTGTCATGATCAACTTCGCTCCAAACGAAGAATCAATATCATCACAAACACGATCAAGCTCTTCCTTATCCTTTGCGTACACCGTTACATAGAAAGCAAACTGGAAGAAATGCTCAATACCTTGCGTGAGCTGGTCTCGCAGCCCCTCAATGTCTCGCAACGCAGTCTCGCGTAGTGGGTCTCGTGGTTTTCCTTTCTGACGATCCAGTGAAAGCTGAGCTTCCACCTCTCCAGCCTTTTTCTTGAGTTGCTTCAAAATGATAGCAGCCTCAATTGGATAGAAGTACATTGAAATATCTATCGTCCAGTTGAAGTTGATGATACCTGCGGCCCAACCGACTCCAACATAACGAGGGTATCCAACAATGAACAACGTGCGCGCATATTGATCTCCGAGCTTAAGAAAACTCGATGTAACTTCAAAAGACGCCGGAGCAATCAGGTCGCGAATTGAAACAATTCCACGCTGATAAATCCGCTCTTCTTCAAGAAGGGAGCGAACACTCTCCTGCTCTTTCTTGTCAGCAATCTGCTCCTTCTGCTTCGCTGAGAGCTTCTTAGGAGCCTGCGGCTTTCCAGGTGTAGCAGGCTTTTTGCTCTTGCCCTTCTTTCCTTTGCCGTCTTGTTCGTATTGCTCAATTTGTTTCTCAAAAGCCATATGATGTATCCAAATCTAACTCTCCCGCATTTTTTAAAGGCTGTGCCTCGGAAACTATCGGGTTGTAAGCGTTGTAATAAAGCTCAATCAAGCCCTGAGTGTCCAAGCGAGCTCCAGAGAGGCCCATGCTATTCAAGCTACCAAGAGCCTGCGCCATGCGCTGTTCTAGTTCCTGCTGCCGTATCTTGAACTGTTTTTCCGAAAGTTTAATACGCGAGCCGGGAGTCAGTACTGCGCCAAGTCGTGTAAAGAAACCTTTCTTGTCGCTCGCCAAGGGATCGAAAGGCACCACGATGAAGAAGCGCTTACTCATAATCTCACTGTCAGACACAAGGTCTTTTATGAAATCGATGTAATCCGTCATCTGATTCCGCAGCAACTCGTTCTCCAATTCCGAGCTTGCCTGCCTCATCCTTCCAATGTAATCCTCGATTCGCATTCTTCGTGAATGAATCACAACCTGCAACGGGTAATCGAGACCATTCAAAAACTGCATGTACGCCTGAATCACCGCCTGCTGCTCGTCGTTAGACTTCAGTGCAAAGTTGATACTCGAAACAATCGCGACTCCACGTACTGATCCATCTTTCAGAATCACCATGTCGTCACGAATTTCTGAGATATCCAAATACTTCTGCGTCGCAGGTCGTTTGGCTTGAACTAGTTTTTGTTTTTTCTTTGCCATATTATTTTTCCGCCTCATCGGGCATATACACTCCACCGGTGTTCACGACTAGAGATAGGTCTCTTAAGTGCGAACCGCTCAGTGGTGGCTTTCTATACGGAGGAGGTGGAGGAGGTGGTTCTTTTCTGTTCATCATTGCTTTGATCTCTGCATCTGATCGATTCTTACTCCAAACCCTGATAGAAGGGCGGCGTAATGTCTGCAGATAGTTCAACATTATGTAGTGAAATGGCTGTCCATGAATTCTTACAAAAGCAATCACTAAGGAAATTGCAGCGGTTGGGATAGCGAAGACCAGGAACAGAGAAAAATCGAAAAGTCGATTCTGAATAACGATTATTAGCCCCGCAACCATGATAGTCACAAACTGTCGCACCGTGATTGGTCCGATAATCTTACTCTCCACGTCTAGAAATTGTGGGATAACAAATTGATCTGCCATAAACCTATTTTATCACACTAGTAGCGCAGGGTACTGTTAATTCTACGCACAACGTCAATCTCCTCTTTAGTCATTCCCTTAGGATTTCTCTTTGCATCCTTAAGCACCGATTCTATTGCGATACCTTCTTGCAAAGCCATCCCCATGAGCTTCTGGTACATCATGACCAATGGGCTCTCTCTCCACGCCTCAATAGCGCGGATCCGCAATCCAGGATCCCCTTCTCCTAACATGTTAATGTCCTCCATCAAGTTCTCTTGAACAACGCTAATGTCTCCCGGCAATCGTCGGAAGTCGTCGATGTTCATTCTTCGAAACTCTTCAATCGGTCCAACAAGTCTCTTCTTGTACCTAACATCTGTAACTGGCTTTTTTCCTGATGGAGTAACTCGTGGCGCCATCGATGGAGTGGACAATACAGTTTTCGCCGTAGACTTCTTTTGTGAGACAGACTTTGATGCACTGGCACCTAACGCCGGACTCGAGCTCGACTTTGGATCTTTCGATGAAGGTGCACCGTACTTCTCCTGTTTCTTCTTAACCATCTCCTCCTTGCCCGCCTTGTGTTTTGCAACGGCATCACCATGCTCTCCCGATATTGATGTCTCAACCTCTTCAACAACACGATTCACCGCATGCTCAGACAGAGCAAGTCCACCTTTCTCAATAGGTTGTTCGAGAGCCTTCTTGAAATCCGCAGCCGACCTTACACCGGAATATCGCGCGCCCAAAACCACTCGAAACCTCTTATTGAGCTCGGACGATGGAAACGATAGTGATAGCTTTCGCTGCACCTCGTCAATTTTCTTATTCTCTAAACTCTCAGGAGCCTTTTGCCCTGTTTTCTTAAGATCCTGCATTGTAGACGCAGCGGCAGCCTCATTGGCGACATTCGGGAACAGCTCTTTCTTCACTGCAACGGGCGCCCTTTTCTTTGGCTTCACAACGACCTCGCTCTTTCGTCTCAATGATTTCTTTGCCTTAGGCTGAGCTGGCGTAGGCTTAACATCAGTTTCCACCTCAACGTGACTTGTTACCATTGGACCAACGTCCTTCTTTGTTGCTGGAGGTTCCGCATCGACGATCATCGGTGGTGGCGGAGCGAGCTCACGCTTTTCACCTTTTGACGCCGGGTGCATTTTGTCCAACTTATCATCGTACCGCCTAACAACCTTCACAACCTTCGGCTCTTGTCTTTTTGGCAAAGACGGCGGCACTAGCGGCTTCTTTGCCGGTACCGGCTTTACGGCAGGCTTCACCGGCGGTGTCTTTTGTACAGGCACCGATGGCGGCGCAACTGCAGCCTTTGGCTTCACAGGAGCTTCAACAACTCGAGCTACTGGAGCTGGAGGTGCTACTTTAGGCTCTGGCGTTGGAGCGGGTGGTGGTTTGGGTGCAGGCTCAGCTTTCACCGGCGCCTCAACCTCAATCTCCTCGTCAATCTTTTCCACGACCTCGGGCTCGTTAACCTTTTCCCTCTCCCGAGACGCCGCCTGCGCTCTCTTAACCTTAACCTCGGCAACAGCAATATCGTTCGCCTTTCTAATATCCTTCACAGTTCCACCCGTTGCATCGATTCTCTTTACAGTCGAAACAGATACGTCTCCACCTAAATTCGCATATGTACGGAAAGCCGATGACATCATGTACGAGTCGATTGGCAGGAACCTCGTACGCAAAAGATCCAGTGACACTTTGCGTGCCAACGGAGCTTCTAGGCCAAGTTTAACTCGAATCAAATTCTCGACTGAATCTAACGCAGCGTAACCAAACAATAATTCTTGTTGAATGTCATCGAGTCCGTCCACCACTGTAGTGGAAAGACCGTACGCCTCACCAATCTGATCCAGATCTTTAAGCCCGGAGTCCAAGAAGAACTCACGAATCTCATCGGGCAATATACTGTAAATATATATATTTTCCTCCGCCATATCAACAATACAATCCGGAATTAAATTTTTTAGACTTCAGCCTGAGCTACGACTCGTCGCTTCATGTGACGGATAGATCCATCAAGCTGCTTGATCATAGCCTTTGATCCTCCTGAACGCTTCAACTCTGCCCTGTAGTTCTTAAGAAGCTTCTCCGATGCCTTGATAGTAGATTTCCATGTCTCCTCATTTGGAGATCCCTTCGCCTGGTTCATGGATGCAAGCATCGCATCAAGAGACTTAGGTGTAAGACTTTCCGCGGCAACAGCCGCCATGTCTCCGCTCATATTCTCCATCTCAGCACTAAGATTAACAATCATGGTTGGGTTCTTAGCAAAATCTCCTGCGAAAACTCGTGCATCCTTTGGCGATGCAAACTCGTTACGCATAGCCGTCCCAGAACTGTCGTAGTTGTATGAGGAGTCTGGATTTCTTGTCATCACCGTTCTAGCAGCCTTATTGATACTCGTATCAGTTCCTCCGGCCGCTGCATCTGCACTATGAATAGCACTCTCCACTTCTCTCAGCATCTGGTTTGCTCTTGCCTTCTCTTCCTTATTACCGGAAGTAGCCGTCTGCTCCAACGCCTGTATCATCTGAGCGCTACCCTTCTCTTTCAATGCCGAAACGATAGCCCGCCGTACCTCGTTAACGGTGTCACCAGCAGCACCAGCACCGGCGCCACCAGACATGCTCTTACGAATAAGCTCCGGCATGTCAATATCTCCCATGGGCATTCCTCCTCCAATAATGGAGCCCATAGTTCCGGAAATATTGGCGTTAACTAGACCGTGAATAGCAGCATCACTATTCGCACCATCTTTATTCGCTGCCAGATTCATGTCCAGCCCACGTTGACCGTCCACCGCATCCTGATAACGATCCTGTTCTTGCTTGTCTCGCCGCTTCACATCCGGTGTAGCATTGATATGCTTTTGAGCCGCATCAATAAAGTCTTTCTTAGCTCCCTTACGCGCAGAATTCCTGGTTTCCTTATCAGTATCAAACATCTCATCATACACCCCGGAGTCACGAGCAGCCTGCCTGAAGTGCGAGGAACCCCATGCGCGCTTATCAATGCCCGCTCGCTCTTGCTGCGTCATGCCTTCAAGAGCCTTTTGCATACTCGCCGCATCCGTATTCTCCCACTGAGGGTTACTTGCCAACATCTTCTTTATCTTATCCTGCCCCTTATCATCATCTGTATCCTTCTGATGTTTCTGAACATCCGCAAGCATCTTCATGGCCCTAGCCTTAGTGCTTGGGTTTTCCATCATGCCAGCAAACGCGCCCTCATCTCCAACTGTTGCAGACTGAAGAGCCATAGCTTGAGCACGCTGCTCTTCCGTTGCCTTTGGTCCTGAATATTTTTCTATAAAGTCTAACTTCTGCTGATCACCAAGCTTGCTACCAAACCCAGCATATTTCTTCGCGAGATCGCCCTGGATTGAGTTCTCCTTGCGCTCTTCCTCAGCAACCTTAGCAAGCTGGCCACGTCCAAACATTCCGCGGACTCCGCCAGCTGCGATATTCTGTTCCGCTCTCTTTTTCTGCTTCTCTCGTGCAGCCAAACGCCTCTCCTGCGTTCTTCCACGGTAAAGGCTCGAAACTCCTCCGGCCACTGCAGCACCAGCTGCTCGCCCTTTCTGAACTCCCTTACGCCCAACTGCCATCGCTCCCGCTCCTGCCAACGCAATAGGTGCTCCTGCAATCTTCTTTCCAGCAGACAATCCAGCGCCAGCAATGCTCTGCGCCGCTCCACCCAAGCTTCCCGCAGTAGACACAGCCATCTCCAAACCAGCCAACAACAGTGCGATACCGATAATGAATCCTGTGAAGTTGTCATTTGTGACAATAGAGTTGTTGATCACAGCTCCTGAAGGAGGTGGGTTTCTGTTTGTATCGAAACCTTGAGTCATTCCACTCACGGACGCCAACGCCAACCAAAGGAAGAAAGTCAGAATAGGGCCAATCATGATAGCGGCGGTCAACTTCCCCCACCACTGACTATACATATCACCCGCTTTAGACAAAATCCCCTGCGCGGCTCCTGCCAAGAAAGCGGCAGGCGACAAGATGATAAGCACCCATAGAACAACGATTCTATATACGAGCACCCCGGCCAGTGTAGCTATCACAACCAAAACTATGGCCGACATTACCGCGGCCATCATCGCTGAACCCAAGTTGGACGCTCCATCAATCGTAAGACTTCCGTCCACTTGAGTCTGAAGATCGCTCAACTTAAGCAATTGCAAAAAATTTCCAACACCAACCTGCTGCAGAGCGTTCACGAAGCCAATCATTACCACCTGCCCGATATCAATGAGCAGTCCCGTAATAAGACGAGAAAAATTGATAGCAATAGCTGCAACAACTAGTCGTGGAATTTGCTGCGTCCAGTTGATTCTTTGAATGCCGAACATTGTCCCGAAAGCAATCACGAGCATCAATACAATGAACCCTGTGTTCACAAGGTCGCGGACAATTGACCATCCATTCAGCACAACCGGGTGGCCAATAAAGTCAGAGTACTGAACAATAGGAAGTAAGATCAGCTCAAGGAGAACCAGAATCATAGTCCCCAAGAAGTTCGCTACCACGAGTATAACTCTCGCGAGAAGATTCAGGATAACGTTTCCAGAAGCCGCTAGTCCATCCGCCAAGCCTTCAGTCACAAAGTTCGCGCTAACAGGATCCGCAGCGAATACCAAAATGAGCACGGACAACCCTGCTATTGCAACTTTGAAGAAACGCTTGTAGTTTTGCCAAGCTTTCATGAGATATTTCAAAGGTATTATACCATGGTATAAAAGATGCGATATTAGTAGATGTGGATTGAAATAGAAACATTTTCAATTTTGCAATTCGGCAATTTTCAATTGATTATTCGATTGGTTAATTCATCGATTATCAATTTGACGAGGCGCTCTGCGCTTGGCCTTTTTGTTCCTCATGGTTTGTATTACTTTGCCAAATATCCTGGATAACTCGAGCGCTTCCTGTATAAGCTCCACCTGAATCTGCGCATTATCAACCTCCGCCACAATACACTTCAACCAGTATCTAGACTCCTTCGCTTCCTTTCTGCATATATTTATTCTGTAAAGAAAATCCTTTCCGCTAAACGATTCATTGGCCTCAATATAGTTCGCGCCAACCGATCCCGACGATCTGACCAACTGCTTAATATCTTCTTGATAAATCGAATGTCTCGGAATCAACTTAACAAACTCTCTCACCTTCCGACTAAATGCCAAAGCCCTCTCCTCAAGCCCCTCTTGTTTTGTCATAGTTCTCGTTAATTGATCAATTGGTAAATTTCCCAATCAATTGAAAATTGCCGAATTGCAAAATTGAAAATGTGAATAAAGCTATGCGACACCCTGGAGCTTCCAGGATGTCGCATATCGTCTAGGGTATCGTCAGCCTCACGTCACACCCGCCTCCCCAGTCCTGCACGGTTGGCGCTCTCTGGATTCCGTTGATCCAGAACGAGCCGTAGACGTGCGAGGTGTCCGAGCCTGTGTGGGCGCAGATCCACCAGGGCGAGCCGGGGGTGTTGTTGGCTTCGTATTCGCCGTTCACGATGATCGACGTTCCTGAGCCTCCGGCGATTGTTCCGCAGAGCTGCGTGAACGATCCGCTGGAAGACGCAACGGTTTCCCAGCTGCCCTCTTGCACCCAGAGCTCGCCGTTGCGAGTACCGTTCAGGCCCTGCGTCGTCCAGCAGAGCTCGGCGAGGCCGTTCCCCACCGGATCATCATCATCGTCGTCGTCATCATCACC
>JABIWD010000023.1 GCA_018701105.1 Candidatus Uhrbacteria bacterium
AGTTTCTCGGAAACGCTAGCAATCGTCTTGTTCAGCTTACTCAAGATCCAAGCGTCCGCCTCGGTCTTCGCTTCAGGTTGATCAGACACGAGTTTCGCATCATCAACGCTCATCAACACGAACCGCGCGATATTCCAAAGCTTGTTCGTGAAGTTTCTGAAGCCCGCGATCTTCTCTTCAGATATATTAGTATCGCTGCCAGGCGTCATTCCCATCACGAGCGACAGTCTCGTCGCATCTGTTCCAAACTTAGCTTTCATTTCCAATGGATCGATACTGTTGTCGAGCGACTTGCTCATCTTCCGTCCTTCGCCGTCACGAACCATGCCGTGCAGGTAGACGTACTTGAACGGAACCTCCCCAAGAGCGAAAGTCGTCATCAAAATCATGCGCGCAACCCAGAAGAATATGATATCGCGTCCTGTCTCGAGTACGGTTGTCGAATGGAAGGTATCAAGATCGCTAGACTCGTTATTTGGCCATCCCAAAGTAGAGAAAGTCCAGAGTCCAGAAGAGAACCAGGTATCAAGCACATCCTCATCTTGCTTCCAACCCTCTCCATCGGGCGCATCGATGCCAACATATACCTCTTCACCCTTGTACCAAGCAGGAATGCGGTGGCCGTACCACAACTGACGAGAGATGTTCCAATCCTGCAGGTTATCAATCCAATGATAGTAAACTTTTTCAAAATTCTCAGGGATGATCTTTATCTCCCCTTTCCGTACAACATGCTGCATCAACTTCTTAAGCGTCACGTCCTGACCATCCTTCAATCCATTGATCGGATTCTGAGACGACTGCTTGAACGTGAACTCCTTGTTAACATCAATAAACCACTGACGCATAATCTGAGGCTCAACGATTGCCCCTCCGCGGCTGTTCACTGCAAGGTTATGTAGATACTTCTCATCGACTTTCACCATGAGACCCTTCTCCGTGAGCCGCTCAACGATCTTCTCTCTACCTTCCGTGATCGTAAGACCTTCAAACTCTCCGGCTATCGACATCAGCTTTCCGTCGTAGTCAATAACCTGCTCCTTATCTAGTCCGTGTCGTTCAGCAATAGCAAAGTCAGTAGCATCGTGCCATGGCGTGATCGTCATGACTCCTGTTCCAAAGTCCATATCAACCGCATCGTCCTTGATGATCGTGGCAGTGATAGGTCCAAAGATCCATTCCAAATCAATCTTTTCTCCATTCTCATACTTCGCATACCTCTTGTCGTCCGGATGCATCACAACATACTTGTCACCAAACTTTGTCTCTGGTCGCGATGTACCAATCACAAAAGGACCGTATTGCATGTAGTAAAACGGTGCGTTCTCCTGTCTGCGATCCACCTCGTCATCCGACACAGTCGACTGAAGATCTGGATCCCAGTTAACAATTCGATTACCGCGGTAAATCAAACCGTCGTCGTACATCTTCTTAAACATCGTGCGAACAGCGAAGTTCCGTTTAGCATCGAGTGTGAACGCCTCACGCGTCCAGTCAATCGAGCTTCCCATTTCGCGCACCTGATGATTGATCGTCGCACGACTACCTTCAACAAATTTATCAACGCGCTTCAAAAATTCATCGCGACCAAGGTCATGACGAGTTTTCCCTTCTTCTTTTTGTAAAATCCTCTCCACCTTAACCTGTGTCGCGATCGCGGCATGGTCAGTCCCTGGCACCCAGAGAGTTTTCTTCCCGCGCATTCGCTGGAATCGAATCATAATGTCCTCAATCGCCAACATCGCAGCGTGCCCCATGTGAAGTGTTCCTGTTGCATTTGGTGGCGGCAAGACCATAGAAAAAACCTCCTTGCGGTCTCCCGGGAGGTTTTCTGGTGTATACAAACCACTCTCGCGTTCCTTTAACGCAATGTCGTCCTCGTGTTGTGACGGCTCGTAAGCCTTTGGAAGTTCTATTTTATTGCTCATACTGTTCCGAAATCGTACCTAATTTTAGCGATTTCATCAATGATGAAGGTCAATTTCAAATGGGCAATTGTGCAAATTTCAATTTATGGAAGATCTTTTTCCGTCATCCTGAGGAGGAACGACGTGAGGATCTCATCTTTTCAGGCATTCTAGCAATATGAGATTCTTACGTTACCACTCAGAATGACACCGACAATAACTCAAAATTACACTGCCAACTGTCGCTCTTTCACTCTTTCAACTAATTTTGGAATAATCGTCTTCTCGGCCTCCAGGATGGATCGATCTGTAAAACATACCCGCGCAATGTCTCCCGTACCATTTGGTTTGAACGGCAATGCAAGCTCAAGGCTGTCCATCCCGCGACCGGTCGAAATGATTCCGCACACATGTTTATCGCGGTCCTCATAAAGGATGACAACGATCTCGGCCTCTGGCGCGTTTCGGATCAACTCGTCTATCACATCACCAAGATCCTCTTCTTTGGCACCTGCGTGCAAAAAGTCCTGTCGTGACAACACGCTCCAAACCATATTCACCGATGCGTCCGACTTAAGACGGGCCAGGGTGCGTCCCCAGAGCCGTAAGGTCTCAACCGATCGTGTTCTAAATAGATTGTCGACGATCTCCTCACGTCGCCCACCCTTCTTGAGCAAGAAGCTCGCGTGCTGCAGTGTCTTTGGAGTCACGTTTGTAGATTTAAAACTTTGAGTCTTCGCGATCATTCCTGTCAGAAGGTGCGTTGCAATGTGCTCGTCAATCAACTCGTTATCCCAAGAGTTGAACATCTGATAAAGAACCTCACCGTTACTCGTAGACGTAAGGTCGACAATGTTGATCTGACCGAAATGCTCGTTCGCAGGAAGATGGTCGATGTTCAAGATCGGCGTATTATAGAAAAAAGCATTATTATCGAGAAACAATTTTCCGAGTGACTCAAGATTCGAAGCTCCGATCGTGATAATCAGGTCGTACTTGTACGAACTCGTCTTGCTCCCCAAATCCTTCTCCGTCCAAAAACCAGAACGGGGCGTGATGTATACGCGCAGCTCGCCCTCTTCGACATCGTAAGACAACTCTTCAACTCGAGTCTTGTCGACCTTCAAAGTAATTACAAATTTTTGCAACTGGCCAAACGCTCCTCGAACTCGATCTACAGGTTTCAAAAAATCTAGACGTTTTGGCAGCATTCCGTCAGCTGCAACAACGTCTAGGGGCTTGTTCATTTTCTTAGCAATATGAGCCAAAGCGACCGCCGCAGCGTACCCATCCTCGCCACAACCGTGAGGTAGCACGACAACAGGACGCTTGCTGCGCTTTAGGACCTCAAAAGATTGTTTATGAAGTGGGAGAGACATATTGGGGTTGCTTTTAGGCAATACGCAACATTATAACGATTTTCGATATCCGTCAAGAAAAGAAACACAGCCCGAGAGGGCTGGTTGTCGTAGTGAAAGGTGTCAGCGGATCATGTCTTCCGTGAGATCGCCTCTGTCTATGGCGAGGAGTAGGTCGAGCAGGAACCTTCTCTTGTTACGCGAGGTCAGGTGAGCACCGTCGGACCAGATGAACTGACTCTTGAGTAGGTAGTCGAAGTCGAACACCGTCTCGGCCAGAACTTTGGAATTCGCCCGGAGGGTGATGTGCAGCGAACGCAAGTCGTACGGATACAGCTCGCTCGCTAGTGCGCTGTGGTGACCTTCACCCGCCCAAATCACCGCAACCTTGCCACCGAACAGTTCAACCAACACCTCCTTGAGCCTGCGCCAGGAATAGTTGAATTTTGGTGGCTTTGTGCTGCGCTGCGCTGCGCTTGCCGTCCCGAGCTTGATCACCTCCATGATGTTCAGCGCCAGGATCATGTCCCGTACTCGGAATTTGTTCCTCCAGTCATCTTCTGGATTCCTCTTTTCACTCTTGTCTCGAGGTTTTGCCACGGCGTTACCTCCTTTGGTCGCTGTCGTTGAGAGACGCATGCGCATCGAGGATGTACATGTGAATATCCACATACAACCAAATTATGCGCGTCTTGTCAATGCAAAACAAAAAACCAGCACAAGGCTGATTTCCACTACCCAATTCATCTCGATTACTGGCGTTACTCGAACGGTCGAGCTGAGCTCGACTTACCACCTGAGCTCATACTAGAGACTCGGTGCCAACGCTGAGCGTTGGAATATTGCTAATAACCGAGCTGAGCTCGGTGGTGCGCATATCTGGATTCGAACCGGAGACCTCCACAATGTCAATGTGGCGCTCTAACCAACTGAGCTATATGCGCTCGTTTTTTTAATAGCGAAGTTTGCCGCTAGACCAACTGCCGCGTCCGTCCATAGCTCAACGAGCGAAGGCGGAAGCTATATGCGCGTGTTTGCGATATTAGCAACGGCGCCTACTCATGTCAACGATCATCCTCCGTAGACTCCTTTCCTCGATCGTACCAAGTGGCATCCTTACTTCTTGATAGCAACATGATCACCCATCCCGCTAAAAACGTTCCAATAAATCCTGCAATGAGACCTAGCAGTATCCCAACAAAACCTAGGCCTCCAATTACCACAACCGCCTCTCCTACACTCGAAGCCTCTGGCACCTCGCCAGTAGCACTCGCTGCCCAGAATATTCCGAGCCTTGCCGCCATGTAACCTGCGAGTCCAGATATAATCGTATACAAGCAGCTGAAACGCACTCGCTTCATCTTACCCGGTCGTACAAAGCTGATTACAGAAAAAACAACCCCACCAAAGATCCAATAGACCAAAAACCAAAGGAAGGTGAGTATAACCGATAATGTTCCTATTTCCGTTAGCATGGGATGATTATAGCATAAATATTATTTTCGATTTTCAATTCGGCAATTTTCAATTTATTGAGGTTTTTCTGTAAAAAAGCAGAAGGCCGGCCCACGAGAGTGGGCCGGCCGACGTTGCGTGACGCTGGACTGCGAATACTGATTTCGTGCCAGCGTCCTCTCTTTTCATCTCTTGCCGAGCTCGACAGCGCAAGCGCTATCAACACGAATGATCTTCATCACCGTGGCTCTCCTTCCTGTTGGGTATCTTCCGCGCGGGCCGATACCTGGCTGTCACCTAAGAAATGGTGCGGGGGTCCCCGCGGCGTTGAAGCACTTCATCTTGTGCTGAGGTTTTGTACTATATTTGCCCCATTCTGTCAACCCCTGTCGCCTCAAAAAGAACCAATTCAAAAATTAAACAAAAAGAGCCCCCAGAACAGGAGCTCTGGGGTGGTACTAGGGTTTGAGGAGAGCGCTGGCAACGCTCATGAACTACCTCCGTTTCTGCCCGTAGGCTGTGGCCAATGTGAGGAGTTTATACCACGATACCTCGATCCTGTCAACCCCCCTACTAGAAACGGTGCCCGCGTAGACCAATTCATTTTCGATTCGGCAATTTTCAATTCATGGAAGATCATATTTGATGTTACTAGTCAGTTATTGCTTCCAGTACGTCATTGCGAGCGGTAGCGAAGTCAGGGCGAAGCCCGACCCGGCGCCGCCGGGCAACCTTTTCGTTTTAGCTAATGCCAGCAAGCACCTGGCACTTTCTGTCATCCTGAGCGGTAGTCGAAGGACCTTTGTCGCACTTGTTTGAATGACCTGCGAACACGGCGAAGGTCCTTCGACTCCACTGCGTTGCGCTCAGGATGACAGGCGCAAAAAAATCTTCCATAAATTGAAAATTGCACAATAGAAAATCGAAAATCCCCCAACCAACATCAACTTAAATACACCAACTCCCTTTCTATCCCCGACCTTGAACAAAACCCCATATTGCGCTATGATCGTCCTCGCGAGGGTACATAGCTCAGCTGGTTAGAGCACCGAGCTTATATCTCGGCGGTCCCAGGTTCAAGTCCTGGTGTACCCACCACCGAGCTCAGCTCGATTATTAGCAATATTCCAACGCTCAGCGTTGGCACCGAGTCTCTAGTCTGAGCTCAGGTGGTCAGTCGAGCTCAGCTCGACCGTTCGAGTAACGCCAGTAATCGAGATGAATTGGGTAGTGGAAAAGCACGACGAAAGTCGTGCTTTTTTGTATCCTAGCGACCTTCCCATGACAAAAGTCCAGATTTGTGGTAGCTTTGGCTCATGAACACAGAAAATACACATATTATCGACAGCTTCGACGCCAAAAAGCGTCTAGATGTTTGGCTTGCGATACAGACGGATGTATCGCGATCCAAGATACAAAAGTATATAAAGAAGGTTGGAGTGAAAAAAAACGGTGAATTAGTCTCTGTGCCCCACAACTTTCTTGATGAAGGTGATGAGGTGGAGATTCCAAAGTCTTTTGAAATTAAGGAAGAGGATCTACTCGTGAAGCCAAACCTTGAGGAAACGGCTACAATGAAAATCAAGAAGGAGAAGAAAGGAAAGAAAGTCGACTTCAAGATTATTTTCGAGAATAAAGACGTGATCGTAGTTAATAAAGATGCAGGAGTACTCGTGCATCCAACAGACTCGTCTAATGAAGAGACTATGATGGATGCTGCTGTCGCATACGACCCTAAAATCGCAATGGTTGGAGACAAGCCAGAGCAACGCGCAGGGATTGTCCACCGACTAGACCGTATGACGTCTGGTGTTATGATCATCGCCCGTAACCAGGAAGCTTTCTTGGATCTTAAGAACAAGTTTGCAAGACGATTTGTCCGCAAAAAGTATCACGCACTGTTAAACGGCAGCCTCGACAAAGATCACGAGGTGCTCCGATTCAAGATTGCGCGTTCAAAGGACCTTGGCCGTATGGTCGCTCGTCCAGAACAACAGCCAGGAAAGGAAGCCATTACTGAGTTTAACGTTTTAGAACGATACGCAAACGCAACCGAGGTTGACATCGACATGCATACTGGACGCACGCATCAAATTCGCGCCCACTTCCATGCGCTCGGAAACCCCGTAGTTGGAGACGAGCTTTACATTATCCGAAAGCAGAAGACTATCAAGCTGGATCGCCTATGGCTGCACGCTTACCACTTAGAGCTATCGCTCCCAGGTGAAAACAAAGCGTCTGTATTTACAGCGCCAGTTCCACGAAAACTAACAAAGCTCACAGAATCACTACACAAAGTATGATCATCACACTTGCAGGCTACGCTGGATCAGGAAAATCGACTGTACGAAACCTTCTTGCCGAAAAATTGGGTTGGCCAAGCTACTCAATGGGCGATCTATTTGGAAAGATGGCACAGGAAAAAGGAATGACCATCGAAGAGTTCAATTCTCTAAGTGAGACTCGCGAAGACATTGACTTAGAGATTGATAACTACGCTCGCAAGCTAGGTGAAACCGAAAATAATTTTATTATGGATGGGTGGATCGCTTGGAACTTCATACCCAATTCTCTCAAAGTTTTCCTCAATGTAGACGAAGAAGAGGCTGCTAAAAGGATCCTTACACACGCCAAAGAAGGCGGAAGAGAGGACGAGCCCGACTACGATACTACGGAAGACGTGAAGACTGCCGTTCGAAAACGAGTAGGTTCACACGCATCCCGATTTATGGAGTATTACGGTATAAAATGGAACGATTTAAGTAAAATGGACCTCGTGGTAGATACAACTAACATTAGCCCAGAAGAGGTGGTATCACAAATCATTGACAAAATGGCCGATTCGAAGTAGAGTGCGCCTACTAATTGCAATATATATGAGTGAAGAAAAGAACACACAACCTGAAGACGAGAAGGAGGTAAAAGCTCCTGAGGCTGTGGAGGAGACAGCTAAAGCAGTTGAAGAGACTCCAGCAGAAGCTCCTGCAAAGGAAGCTACTGAGGGAGCTCCAGCTGACGACGCTAAGGACGCGCCAGAAGCAACCGAAGAGGAGGCGACTCCAGCAAAAGCAGAAGTCAAAGAACTTCCATACCGAAACCTTAAGCCAGGAATGGTTGTACGTGTTCACGAGACTATCAAGGACGTGAATGCAAAGGGTGAGGAACGAAGTCGTGTACAGGTTTTCGAGGGAACAATCCTTGGATTCAGCGGTGCAGGCATCACACGAACCATGACAGTACGAAAAGTATCGAATGGATTCGGAGTTGAGAAGGTTTACCCCCTCTCATCACCACACGTTGGAAAAGTAGAGGTCGTCCGAGCGCAGCGCACGCGACGAGCAAAGCTATGGTTCCTACGAAAGGGATTCAAACGCCGACTAAAGGAAGTAAAGAACGCGTAAGATTTTCAAGAAAGATCAAAACGAGCTCAAACGGGCTCGTTTTTGTTATAATGTTTTCATTATGACGCAGGACGTTGCTCAGCATCACATTCTTGAAACAAGTAACATCGCCGGGGGGATCTTTGGCGACAATCTTTTTGTACCAACGCAGGTCGCTATGCATGCCGCGGAACAAAATGCTGATCTCGTGGAGCCGGTATCACTCATTGCCGACGAGCTCACCGATCTCGCGCTCAACGCATCGCACAACGGTGCATCTGCGCGCCAAAGCGCCAGCAAGATTAATGATAGCTTAGTGCTCGCCTTCCTCTCGTTGGGGTACATGATATTCGATCACTCTGTTTACACCTCGTTCAGGAAGAATGTGAGAGGTGCCGTGATCGATAGCATTAACGCACCGGACGCTATATCTGAACTTAGGGAGCTTTTAATGCTACCAAGACACTCGCGCGGCTTATCTTACAAGCATCACATTCTCGCGCTACACGATGCAGTCAATCTAGAACCTGTACCATCGCACATTCGTCTCAACGATCTTTTACGGAGCACCGTGGGACACATAACGAGCTTTGGCGCCGATGCTCGAGACGGATCGATGCTGATAAATGGCGTTGAGTACGTCATCGTGCACCGTGAACACGACAACGGGACGAGCTTCCAGATCACACGGGGCATACACGGTGCATCAACCGAAATACTTCACACACAACCATATACAAAAATAGCGACGCGGTAATACGCGTCGCTATTTTATTTCACGCTGCTACTTCTTGCTCTTAGCAGCAGACTTTTTAGCTGCAGGTTTTTTCTGAGTCTTCTTTCTACTGATCTCTTCTTTCAAATACTGACCAGTTATACTCTCCTTAACCTTCATGATCTCCTCAGGAGTTCCCTGAGCAACCACTTTTCCTCCACGGATTCCTCCGTCAGGTCCCATGTCAATCACATAGTCAGCCGATCGAACAACGTCAAGGTCATGCTCGACCATCAAGACAGTGTTTCCTTTCTTTACTAGGCGGTCGAGTACGTCGAGTAGTCGCTTAATGTCGTCGAAGTGCAAACCAGTTGTGGGCTCGTCCAAGATATACAGAGTCTTTCCGGTCGCCCGTCGTGATAGCTCGGTAGCAAGCTTAACTCGCTGAGCCTCTCCACCTGACAGTGTAGTCGCAGACTGTCCAAGCTTGATGTAACCAAGCCCAACCTCGTGCAACACATTCAACTTGTCGTAGATAGCAGGTGTACTTGCAAAGAACCGTCGCCCTTCCTCAACTGTCATCGCAAGGACATCCGCAATATTCTTCTGCTTGTAATGAATCTCGAGTGCCTCAGAGTTGTATCGCTTACCACGACACTCGTGACAGTCCACGTACACATCTGGCATGAACTGCATCTCGATTCGCTGCATTCCATCTCCTCCACATGGTTCACATCGTCCTCCACCCTTCACGTTGAACGAGAACTTACCAGCATCAAACCCACGCATCTGTGCTTCTGGCGTTCCTGCGTAGAGCTCTCGAATAGTAGTGAATACTCCAGTATACGTAGCAGGGTTCGATCGAGGTGTTCGTCCAATTGGAGATTGATCGACCGTTACAACCTTGTCGATATTCTCAATTCCCTTGATCTCCTTGTGCTCTGCAGGGTAATCCTTCGCTCTATAAAAATGCTTTGAAAGTGCCTTTCCAAGAATATCGAGCACCAGTGTCGACTTTCCAGAACCAGATACTCCCGTTACACAAACCATTACTCCCAATGGAATCTCAACATCAACGTTTTGTAAGTTAAACGCGTTGGCTCCAATGATCTTGATCTTCTGCTTCTTTGGCTTTCGTCGTTTTGCGGGAACGGGAATCGACTTTCGCCCCGTCAGATAGTCACCCGTCAAAGACTCATCACATCGTGCAAGGTCGTCCGCAGTTCCCTGCGCAATGATCTCACCACCATAGACTCCAGCACCAGGACCAACGTCGATGATATGGTCTGCAGCACGCATCATCGCAAGATCATGCTCAACAACGATCACTGTATTCTCACCATCGCGCAAAGTCTTGATCGTATCGATTAGCTTGTCATTGTCTCGTTGGTGCAAACCGATAGATGGCTCATCGAGAATGTAAATCACTCCAGACAAACCTGTTCCCAACTGTGTCGCCAAGCGCACACGCTGAGATTCACCACCGGACAATGTCACAGCAGAACGATCTAGCGTCAAGTATGACAGCCCAACGTTTATTAGGTTCGAGAGACGGCGCACGACCTCCTTCTTCACGTTTTCAATAACTTTACGTTCAATCTCGGTAAGCTCAACGTTCTCCTCACCAGTCGCCACACCCTCAAAGAACGACAATAGCTCATCCAACGGAATCTGTACGAGCTCATGGATGTGCTTGTCAGCAACTCTCACAACAAGGCTCTCCTGCCGTAGACGCTTTCCATCACACTCAGGGCACTCCATCGAACGCATGTAAGTCTCGAGCTCTTTGCGAACGTAATCAGAATCAGTCTCTCGATATTTAGCATCGAGCATCCCAACTACTCCTGGGAACATCAACTTCTTCCCTCCAACCACGTACTCTTCCTGATCTGTTCCATTAAGTATAAGTCTTAGCTTTGAGGCAGAGAACTTATTCAACGGTGTATGTATATCAAATTTATGTTTCTTCCCAACAACTTCGAGCAGCTTCAAATAAGCTGTAGAGTTGCCTGCGATCCGACTCCACGGTTTCACAGCACCTTCAGCTAGCGTAAGTCTCTTGTTTGGGATTACAAGATCGGGCTCGAGCACAAGCTTCACTCCAAGACCGGTACATTCTGGACACGCACCATGCGGCGAGTTGAACGAGAACATGTTTGGCTGCAAGCTTGGAAGCGACCGACTACACTCAGGACACACCAAAGCTTGCGAATACAATTTGTCTTCACCTGTATCGTCGCGCATCACCGTAACCATTCCGTTACCAAGATCAAGCGCAGTCTTGAGCGTCTCCAACATAGCTTCGCGAGGAACATCCTGCCCCTCTGTGAATCGTGCGGTCACTATGTCAATGTCGTGTAGCTTCTTCTTATCCTTACGCATTGCCATCAACTCGTCGATGTCCATGAGCAACCCATCGTATCGCGCAGACTTGTAACCAGACTGGTCAGCCGCCACTAGAACCATTTTGTGTTCACCTTTCTGTCCACGCACCATTGGCGCCAACAAGAAAACATCCGACACCTCAATAACTTTCAAAATGGCATCAGCAATCTGCTCGGCAGTTTGCTCCGTCACAGGGATGTGACACTCAGGACAATGTGCCTGACCAGCACGCGCGTACAAGACACGCATGGAATCGTAAATCTCTGTCACAGTTCCCACAGTTGACCGTGGGTTTGTGGATGCTGTTTTTTGATCGATCGCAATAGTTGGAGAAAGGCCAGTGATCTCTTCCACGTCCGGCTTGTCCTGAAGCTCCAAAAACTGACGCGCGTACGAAGAAAGACTCTCCATGTACCGGCGCTGCCCTTCCGCATAGATAGTATCGAATGCGATAGATGACTTACCAGAACCAGAAAGTCCCGTAACCACAGTGAACTTTCCCTTAGGGATGTCCACGTCTATATTTTTCAAATTGTGAACTCGCGCTCCTCTTACGCTGATAAAGTCTGACATAGAATTGCCGGCAATTCGGTGAGGTTAATGCATCACCGCGAAATCATATTGATATTTCTGCGATGACTACTAAGCGTCGTCGACAATATCATGATATTAGAGATGTGGCAAGTGTCAGGGGTGGACGTCGTAGTCATGAAACTCGTATCGTGTCAAATATTGACCCTTTTCATACCGATTTGACCAAGCCTGCCAATCACCTGAAATTAGAACCCGTACTATTACGGTAAATAGTCACTGTCCACAGTGTAAAGCCTATAATAATGCGGTATATTGAGGCCATAGGATCATTCTACGAAAGACTGAAGAACGCATGACATTGATATTCATCTTTACCTTGATGCTCGGAGCCGCCGCGGGTAGTTTTTTGCATTGCATCGTTGTTAGAGAGGCTGCGAATGAAAAGTGGACCACGGGAAGATCGGAATGTGATCACTGCAAAAAGCCACTCGCATGGACCAGCAACGTACCTATTCTTGGATACCTACTCTCAAAAGGTCGAACAAGCTGCTGCAACAAACCCCTGACGCCTTGGCATTTTATCATCGAGATATTAGGATCCGCGCTTTTTGTACTCGTACTATGGCAATGGACACTGCACGGGGATCTTCTCTTGCTACTACAAGGTATCGTTATCTCTATTTTTGCAATCTACACTCTCGCCTCGGATGGACGATTCATGCATGTCTCGGTACCGATGTCGCTTGTCAGCGGACTACTACTACTTTCACTCGCTACCGTTAGCGGCACCCTGTTACCAGCTCTAGGCGCAGGGCTTGTAGGCGTACTCTTCTTTGGAATCCAGTACGCACTTACTCGAGGCAGAGGAATTGGATCCGGTGATTTGATACTTGGCGGAATTATAGGAATAGCTCTCGGGTTCCCTGGCGTTGTGATCGGCATACTCGCTGGCTATGTCATAGGGGCAACACACGCGCTATTCCTGATCGCCACCAACCGCGCAACAGGAAAAACTAGAGTTCCTCTTGGCGCATACCTAATGTTAGGCATGCTTTTCGCATTCTTTTTTGAAGATAATTTTCTCTCAATACTGTTCTGAAATTTCGATTCTGGACACCGTCACCTGCAGCTTTTTTTGTGTTATAATTTCACCATGAGACTGATAGAGATCACACCTCCAGTAAATGGAACGGAGCCGGCTACGCCTACCTCTCCAAAGAAAGGCGGGAAGAAAAATACCGGCTTAATGATACTGCTGGGAATATTAACGCTATTGGCACTCGCCTTCTTGTGGCGTACTGTTTTTTACTATGTAGCGATTGTAAGAGGAGACGTAGAGGCGCCAACATCTTTTGCAACATCACTTACTAAGGACGCATCCTTAACCGCGCCGCTCCTAGTGGGAGACGTGGACTCTGATGCGATTGCGACATTGGATGACCCTAGCATTGGAGTGAGTCCGGATAAGGCTCTGCTCACTATCGTAGAGTTTGCCGACTTTGGATGCCCGTTCTCTCGGGAAGCAAGCTACATAGTCCGAGCGCTTGCAGAACATACTGATATTATCTCCTACGTTTATCGCGACTTCCCAATTTTGGATCTGCACCCTAATGCGGGATGGGCGGCCGAGGCCGGAGAGTGTGCTCAGGATCAAGATCGGTTCTTTGACTATCACGACAAGATGTATCAAAATCAGTTCGACCTATCTCCTACCAAGCTTAAACAGTATGCGCGCGAGATTGGACTCAACGGATCACAGTTTGATACCTGCTTAGATACGCGAAAACATAAGACTGAGGTAGAGGAAGACAGGTTCGCCGGCATTGAAGCCGGAGTAAGTGGAACTCCGACCTTCTTCTTCAACGGAAAACGAATAGAAGGGTCAATTCCACAGGATATCTTCAACACTTTGCTCGATCGATACAAACAGCTAGGCGAGTTGGAGGACACCGGTGTCTAGGATTGACAAAAATGCCTAATTTTCGTACTATCTGCTCATCTGAAATATGCGAATTGCGCATTGAATTAACCCGAATATGGAAACATTTTTCAACGTTACGCTAATTATCCTCTCAGTACTCCTAATGCTATCTGTATTGCTACAGCAGCGTGGATCCGGTCTTGGAGCAGGCTTTGGAGGTGATTCAGCCGTCTTTACAACAAAACGAGGAGCTGAAAAAGTACTATTCAACATAACAGTTGTGATCGCAATACTTTTCTTCGGCCTTTCTCTTGCCCGCGTGATCGTCTTCTAATTGAATAGCGAGTGGTCTTCAATAGGGATCAATCGCAATCTTTCTGTGTCCGACGACAAATCTAACAATCCATTTTCTAGATTCAAGAAACGCTCTCATAAGTCATCACCAGTGAAGTCTGGTGCTGAGCACAAGAAGAGATTTCTTAGAGCACAAAAAGCCACACGACGTTTTCCGTCGTTCGCACAGTGGGCTCACCTTCCACGCCTGTTAAAATCACCCGAGAAGATCCTTCTCAATGCAGCGTCTATACTTGGCGCGATTTCAATTGCTGCTCTTCTTGTTTGGGGTTACACAACGAACCTATCAGTACAGCCTGCAAGAGGTGGATCTTACACGGAAGGACTCGTTGGTTCTCCGCAGTTCATTAATCCACTTTATTCAAGCGCAAGTAGTGTCGATCAAGACATTGCTAGGCTTGTGTATTCTGGATTGATGAAGTGGGACCCAACAGCAGGACTGATTCCAGATCTTGCAGAGTCATACACTATCAGTGAAGATGAGACTGTATACACATTCTCCCTGCGATCAGACGCAACATGGCACGACGGTACAGCTGTGTCTCCAAGAGACGTGATCTTTACATTTAATGCTCTACAGAGTCCTGAATACAGAAGCCCCTTACTTGGATCTTTCCAAGGAGTGTCGATTGAACAGGTAGACGAGCGCACAGTTTCTTTTATACTCGATGAGTCGTTCGCGCCATTTCTCTCTACGCTGTCTGTTGGCATCATGCCTGCTGATTACTGGGGAGATCTTGATCCACAAACAACACGTCTTGCTGAACGAAACCTAAGACCAATCGGAAGTGGTCCTTACGAGTTCAGCGAATTCGAAAAAGATAAGCGAGGAGTGATTCAGTCCTACACATTGATGCGTTATCCAAAGTATTACGGAGGACCCGCATATATAGAGGACATTACATTCAAGTTCTATCCAACAGTTGAAGCTGGAATCGAGGCGATCAAGAGCAAGAGAGTCGAAGGACTCGCGGTTGTGCCAAAAGATCGTGTTGAAGAAGTTGAGAACTCTGACATTCAGGTTCTCAACCCAAGCCTACCTCAAACTACCGCACTCTTCTTTAATATAAAGAAGGGGCTACTTACTGACACCAAGCTCAGAAAGGCTTTGGCGATCGCTACAGACAAAGATGTGATAGTGGACGAGGTGTTGAACGGAGAAGCAGAGGTTACACATACTCCAGTTGCTTCAAATTACACAAAGGAGACTACTGCATACGACAATCCAACACCATTCAACATCGACCAAGCAAGAACTCAGTTGAATGAGTTGGGATGGACGCTTCATGAAGGAGAGGAGATTCGACGAAAGGGTGAGACTTCTCTTGAACTCACAATCACTACGGTTGATGAGACAGAGACGGTCGCGGTAGCAAACAACATCGTCGAGCAGTGGAAACTTGCGGGTGTACGTGCTAACGTTCGGACTATTGACCCTTCCGTTTTCCGAAACGAGGTCTTAGTTGATCGCGACTACGAGATACTGTTGTCCGGAATCCTCATGGGAAGCGACCCTGACCTATACCCGTTCTGGCATAGCTCGCAAATCGCCCACCCTGGACTAAACTTGTCACAGTTTGGCAACCGAACTGCAGATGAGGCGATTGAAAGCGCGCGACAGACAAGCGATATTGAAACTCGCAAAGACCTTTACGAAGAACTTACAGTTATCGTAAACGAGGTTGTTCCTGCGGTGTTCCTGTACCGACCAACATACACTTACGTTACAAATGACAAAATCAACGGCATCGATCTAGATGCTATAGTTTCCCCTGCTGACCGATTTGGTCAGATCAATCAGTGGTTCATAAAAACGAAAAAAGGTTTCAAGCGCTAGACGCGACAGCGCGCTAGCGGTATGCGGATGTGGCGGAATGGTAGACGCGCTAGTTTCAGAGACTAGTGTTCGCAAGGGCGTGAGGGTTCGAATCCCTTCATCCGCACCATAGTTTGCTGAGTCTCCTACGAGGCTCGTCGAATATTGGTTTAACATTAAATTAACTATATATATTATTAGGCATCTGAGATGCCACAAACTGTTTTATTTATGACAGAAAAAGCAAAGCACAGTCCGGCTGCAAAGCCGCGACCAAAGGCAGGAGGGCCTCGCCCCTCAAAGAGTCACCCTCCGCGTAAAGGAGGATCAAAGCGACCACCGCGACGTCGACAAGGCGGACACCGAGGACCCGCTAAGAAAAAGTCGAGTCACCAAGAGGTGAAGATGGTTCATCCAAAGGAAATTAAGCCACCAGCAGAAGGTATTCTTCGAGTCGTTGTACTTGGAGGGTGTGAAGAGGTTGGTCGTAACTGTACCCTTTTGGAATACGGCGACGATATCATCATGATCGACATGGGATTGGAGTTTCCAGAGGAAGACATGCCAGGAGTCGACTACATCATTCCAAACATGGCGTACGTCCGCGGAAAAGAGAAGAAAATTCGAGGTGTGATTATCACTCACGGTCACTACGACCACATTGGTGCCATCCCTCACGTTCTTCCACACATTGGTAACCCAATGATTTACGGACTTCCTATTACGAATGCAATTATCCGCAAACGTCAGACAGACTTCCGTACACCAAAGTTGAACATTAAAGATCTAAAGATCGACAGTAAGATTAAACTTGGAAAGTTTGAGGTTTCATTCTTCCACATCAACCACAACATCCCAGATGCTGTTGGAATCCTTGTGAAGACACCTACTACCACCCTCGTTCACACTGGTGACTGGAAGTTTGACTTCCACCCAGTTGGTGAGGAGAGTGCGGACTTCCAAGCGATGGCCCTTCAGGGAGCTGAAGGAGTTGATGTTCTCATGGGAGACTCAACAAACGCGTCTGTTCCAGGTCACACGATCTCGGAAAAGATCGTTGGAGAAGAAATTGAACGAATTATCGAGAAGTCACCAGGACGACTTATCATTGGAACGTTCGCCTCCCTACTCTCACGAGTTAAGCAGATTATTGAACTCGCTGAGAAGCACGGAAAGGTTGTCGCAGTTGAAGGATACTCAATGAAGACCAACGTGGAGATTGCGAAGGAAGTTGGATTCATCAAATGTAAAGCAAGTACGTTGATCAAGTCCAATCGAATGGACGACTACCCAGACGATAAGGTGATTGTTCTATGTACCGGAGCGCAGGGAGAGAAAAATGCTGCTTTGATGCGTATTGCAAATAACGAGCATCGATTCGTGAACATCCGAGAGGGTGACACGGTGGTATTCTCATCATCTATCATTCCTGGTAACGAGTCATCAGTGCAGCGAGTGTACGATACACTTTACCGACGTGGTGCTAAGGTGATCAACTACAAGATGATGGACGTGCACGCAGGTGGTCACGGACGACAGGAAGACATCAAGTTGATGATCAGCCTGTTCAAACCAAAGTACTACATTCCAATTGAGGGATCTCACTTCATGCTGAAGGACAACGCGGAAATTGCCTACTCTCTTGGGTGGGACAAGGACCACGTGTTCGTGAGCGACAATGGACAAATCATGGAGTTCAAGGGAGACAAGGGTCTTCTGAAGAACGTGAAGGTCCCAACGCACTACGTGTTCGTTGATGGACTCGGAGTGGGAGACGTTTCCGACGTTGTGTTGCGAGACCGAAACGAACTTGCGGCTGAAGGAATGGTCGTGATTATTACAAAGATTGAAGGAGAGACAGGGAAACTTGTCGGAGCTCCAGACATCATCTCTCGAGGGTTCGTGCACATGCGCGAGAACCGAGACTTGATTATGGGTGTTAAGGACGTAGTAGTTAAAGCGATTGTCGACAAAGACAGCGACAGCGCTGCAGACGATGACTACATCCGAGCAAACATCCGCAACGATGTTGGTCAGTTCATTCTAAAGAAAACAGAACGACGACCAATGATCTTGCCAGTTGTTATCAAGGTGTAAGACATAAAGTAAAAACGATCCGGGTTTCCGGATCGTTTTCGTTTTCTAGTTTGATGAGGTAATATATTCCTGCAATACATTGATTAGTATATTATGAAACCTGACAATACTTTCGATATAATTTTTGTTCTCGACGTAGATCTTGAACGAGACAGCGACTCAAAGTGGCGATTCGGCGTCACAGATCACTCCGGAACCCCCGTTCTCGCAGAATGGCGTGCGATGGCCGCAGAACGAGTGCTTGAGCTTGGGCTCACCGAACAGCTAGTCCTCATAGGCCCTGACGAGGACCCTGCAAGAGCGAACGACGTCTACCCTGCCGCTGTTACAGAAGATGAGCGCACCATTGTAATCGGATCCGGTGCCGGCACAGCAGGTAACCTTGTTGCAATCCACGAACATACAGGCAACATACCGGACAACGCTCGGATAGGAGTGATAACCAACTTCTACCATTTACCAAGAGTTCTACTAATGAACCTTGGGAACGCAGCCATAGAGCCTATTGCTGCGGAATCTTTCTTTGTAGACGAGCTACAGGACAAAATCTTGGCAGACTATGGATGCACAGACTCAACATTCTCCGCCCGACTACTTGGGGAGCTGCGCGGTATACGAGACTATCTAACTGGAGACTATAAGGTAGCCGAGTAACTTGATAAGCAGTACATAGATACGGCGACCTCATCATGGGGTCGTTTTTGTATTGACTTTCACCCTTTTTTGACATACCATAGACTCATATTTATGACTGATGTTGGCCACAAACGGGCGATTGGGTTCGTTCTTGGGTTGATCATGGTGGTGTTGATCATTGTGATCGCAGGAGCTGTGTCTTCGCGTGTAATTGAACCTCCGAGTGATCGGGTTTCTGTTGCTGCAACCATTTTTCCTGTTGCCGACATCGTGTCACAAGTTGCAGGCGATCTCGTAGACGTCGAGCTTATACTCGACCCCGGTGCATCTCCACATACATTCGAGCTTACGCCGAGAAAAGCTACGAGACTGTCAAACGTCGATCGTATATTTGCAATCGGCCAAGGTGTGGATGCCTGGGCCATGCAAGTCGCGAGCATTTCTGATGCGGATGTTGTAGAATTAGATCAATACACAACGCTGATATGTGAAGGAACTTGTGATCCACATTTCTGGTTGTCGATTCCAAGAGTAATCGAGCTTGTGGACGACATTGCGATTGAGCTCGCGACGATAGATCCAGATCATGCAGACACTTTCACGAAAAATGCGAAGAACTACATAGCTGAGCTAACCGATGTTCACAGAACTGTCGACAACATCATGCTCGATGCACCGTCACGTGACCTGATCGTCTTCCATGACAGCTGGAATTACTTTGCAGAGGCATACGGGTTGAAGATAAGAGGAACGTTCGAACCTTCACCGGGTCGCGAACCAAGTCCAAAGTCGCTCGCGGAGCTCGAGGACCTTGTGACCGAGTACAGTATCAATCGTGTATACAAGGAACCGCAACTTTCAGACAAAACACTGGAGCCATTTGTAAATGATCAAGATGTCGAGATCGGAATCCTAGACCCGCTAGGCGGAGTAGAAGACCGAACATCTTACATTGACCTGATGATATACAACGCACATGCAATCGCAGCACCATAAACATGAACCAGAGATAATCGTAAAGCACCTTTCCGTTGGATATGACGGTAAGGTGATACTTTCGGATCTAACTTTCGACATTCCAAAGAAAAAGATCACCGCGATTATCGGACCTAACGGATCCGGTAAGTCTACTTTGATGAAAGCAATCCTTGGCATCATCCCATTTCAAAAAGGATCGGTCACTATGAGCGGCCACCCAGTTGAGAAGTCCTATGGAAAGATTGGATACGTGCCTCAGCGCTTTGATATAGACCGATCATTCCCTATCACAGTAAAAGAGCTGCTATCACTCGCAGAGAGAGGGTCGATAAACAAGGATCGAATGAACGAAGTGCTCGGCGAAGTAGGCTTGAATCCGGTTACAGTTGGACGGATGTTGATAGGTTCTCTATCGGGAGGTCAAATGCAGCGTGTTCTCATTGCACGCGCGATCATGACCGACCCAGACATTCTATTTCTTGATGAACCGGCTACTGGGATCGACGTTGCAGGTGAGCAATCTATATTTGAGTTGCTCGAACACCTACAGTCAGATCACGACACGACAATCGTAATGATCTCGCACGAAGTAAACCTCGTCGAGAAGCATGTCGACAACGTGATCTGCCTAAACCGTGGACTCGTGTGTGCTGGTCCTCCTGCGAAAGCGCTTTCCGACAAGGTGATGAAACAGCTTTACGGTCAGCATTACGATCGTCACGATCACGACCACTAATATGTTAGAAATTCTCAGCTTCCCATTCATGCAACGAGCGCTCATAGCCGGCATCATCGTCGGCGTGCTTCTGGCTGCGCTTGGAGTTTACGTCGTGGTACGTAAGATGGCGTTCTTTGGAGACGGAATCGCGCACGCCAGCCTCGCCGGCGTTGCCATAGGCTTACTTGCCGGCTTCGCTCCCCTCCCGATCGCGGTTGTTTACGCGATCTTGGTCGCGCTAGCGATCTACTGGTTTGAAGCGAACACAAAGCTTAACTCCGATACGATCATAGGAATATTTTTCACGGCGTCCATGGCGCTTGGAGTTGTTCTCATGAGTTTTATACCTGGATTCCAACCAGAACTCATAAGCTTCCTCTTTGGAAACATACTCAGCATCAGTACTTCGGACGTAGTAACAGTTTCGATCTTGTCCGCAATCATAATGACATGGCTTCTGATCTATCGACGCCACCTTACATACATCAGCTTGGACAAGGACAGCGCCAAGATCGCAGGAGTCCGATCTGACTTACACGACATCTTATTCTACATCGCACTCGCGACAGCAGTAGTACTCGGAGTCAAGATCCTAGGAATCATCCTCGTGTCTGCCCTGCTCCTGATACCAGCTGCAACGAGTCGCTTGCTCACCGGCACCTTCAACGGCTTCTTCTGGGTGGCGATTCTGTCGAGTGTGCTTTCAATAATCCTAGGTCTGTTGCTCTCGTTTTTCCTAGACGCGCCTTCTGGTGCGACAATCATACTTGTGGCCACAGCAGTCTTCTTTATAGTCGCGATTGTCACTAGAATTTCAAAAAGATAGAGCTCAACATGTTTTCACGAGTTAAGGGCCATATGGGCCATAACTCGTGATTTTGATATAAGGCATTATTGGAGAAATCGTGATATAATCCCAACAATATGCCAAATACCAAGTTTATATTTGTTATTGGAGGAGTCATGAGTGGAGTCGGTAAAGGTGCTTCTATGGCCAGCATGGGACGTCTTTTAAAGGCAAAGGGGTTTAAGGTCACAGCAATGAAGATCGATCCCTACGTGAACGTGGACGCAGGTACAATGAACCCTATTGAGCACGGAGAAGTGTTCGTAACCATCGATGGTGATGAGACAGATCAGAACATCGGTAATTACGAGCGCTTTTTAGATATAGACATAACTCGCGATAACTACATGACAACGGGTCGCGTGTATCAGACAGTTATTGAGCGTGAGCGTAACCTTGGTTACAACGGGAAGTGCGTTGAGGTGGTGCCCCGTGTTCCAGAAGAAGTTATTCGGAGGATAGACCATGTTGCTGAGCAATCTCAAGCTGATTTTGTTTTGATCGAAATCGGTGGGACCGTTGGAGAGTATGAGAACATCCTATTCCTAGAAGCGTTGCGCATGATGAGGCAACGAGACGCTGATTCTGTGCGGTCAGTTATCGTAAGTTACCTTCCTGTTCCACCATCTATCGGTGAGATGAAGACTAAGCCAACACAGCATGCTGTTCGCGAGGCAAACCGTGCCGGCATCTCGCCAGACTTCTTGATCGCAAGGTCTGAGGACGAGATGGATGAGCCGCGAAGAGAAAAGCTTGCACGATTTTGTGCAATTCCGATCAAACATATCATCGGTGCACCAAACGTAGAGTCAATTTATAAAATCCCGCAGAGTTTCGAGGACCAGAACTTCGGCGACTCCCTTCTTGAATCGTTCGGCATAGACCCGAAGCCCGCGAACCTCGATGACTGGAATGAATTATCAGACAAGATCGGCACGCTCAAAGACGAAGTTAAGATCGGCGTCATAGGAAAGTACTTCAGCTCTGGTGCTTTCGTATTGTCCGACGTTTACCTATCGGTTCTCGAAGCGATCAAGCATGCGTCATGGGCAAACGACCGAAAGCCTGTGATCGAGTGGTTGAACTCCGAGGATTACGAGAACGATCCAAGTAAACTCAAAGATCTCGACAATCTCGACGGTATCCTTATCCCTGGTGGGTTTGGAACGCGTGGAATCGAGGGAAAGATCATGGCGATTAAGTACGCTCGAGAGAACAAGATCCCATATTTTGGAATCTGTTACGGGATGCAATGCGCGGTGATCGAGTACGGACGAAACATTCTCGGGTTTGACGATGCCAATACTGAAGAAATGAACCCTGAAGCTCATCACCTACTGATTCACTTCATGAAGGGTCAGCGTGAGAACGCGAACATGGCGAAGTTTGGTGGAACCCTACGACTAGGATCGTGGCCAGCAAAACTAAAAGCCGATACTACGACATCTCGTGCCTACGATACCAAGACTATAGACGAGCGACATCGGCATCGATATGAGTTCAACAATGAATACCGAGATCAGCTCGAGAGAGCGGGCCTTGTGGTCTCAGGCGAGTCTCCAGATGGAGAGCTCGTAGAGATTGTAGAAATATCGGACCATCCATTCTTTGTTGGAGTACAGTTCCACCCAGAATTCCAATCACGTCCGCTATCGCCGCACCCACTTTTCAACGCATTCATAAAAGCAGCAAAGCAGAGCTCATAGAGCTCTGCTTTTTTTATAAAAAAAGTCCGCACCAGGCCGGTACGGCTTCAGTCAGTTTACGGAATCTTGATCACGCAGTCTGCTCGTGGTGACATCCGTTTGATCCTAGCCTCGATCATGGCCAGGATACCCTCTCCGCCCTTGATTCGCAGCGCACGCTCAAGGGACTCAAGCTGGGGCCTTGCGAACTCCATGAACACAGGACTCTCCGCCAGCGCCCTGCCGTCTTCGCTGTCTAGAGCTTCGAACAGGTCTGCCGTGAGCAAGGCAAGAAACTCGAATATCGCATCCGGGTCGTTCACAAGCGGGTACTCAGCCAGCATCAAGAAAAGCCGAGATACCGTGATCGACGCTTGCGCGAGCAGTGCGAACACATACGTCGCCACGTCGCCACATGTCCGAGCCTTGTGAACAACGGTCTCAATCAACGCCGCCACTTCACCGTCGATGTCGTGTCGTTTCACGAGATCGGCTCTGTTCTTCTCGAGCACACGAAGGTACGCCGTGTACTGAAGGATCGCAGTCATCCGACCGCAGTCAAGCTGCAAGACCATCTCACCGGCCGTGATCGCGAAATCATGTGCCCGAATGATGTAACTTGAAGCCAGAGAGTCTTGCCCCTGCTCATGGTGCCAGTGCGCCCTTGCATAGTGCAGGTGCGCTGCGTCGGCCTCCGACCACGAGCCACACTGCTCATCAAATCGCCTCTCGAAGGCCGTCGGAAAGCTCTCGACCTCTACCACTCCTCGTCTCAGTCTAAACTTATGAAGATCTTCCATAGACCCTCCTTCCTGACGCGAGAGTGCCACGAAATACTGATTCTGTCAAGACAACCAAAAAAGCCCCGAGGGGCTTTTTTGTTACTTATATTGGTATTCCTTGTAATCTTTTTGCTTTCTAATACGAGGAGCCCTGTTCCATACCTCTTTCAACCTCATTATTTGCGCCCTTATCTGCTCGGGTGTTGCGGGTACTAAAGTAACTCCATATCCCGGAGTTCCATACCCAGGAGTATATCCAGCCGGCGTACTCGGCTGGTAGCCAGGAGTATATCCGGGCGTGTAGCCTGGAGCATATCCTGGCGTGTAACCTTGACCGTACCCAGCGGCAGGACCAAAGTTACGCGCTCGTTCACTGAAACCCTTCCCGTCAAAAGCCCCTGCAGCTGCTGCAGCGATAATTATACCCGCCGCTGCAACTCCGACTATTACTTTTGTAGACACTGCCGTCTTTGTTCGTGTTTGTACAGCCATATTTTCTAATAAGAATACTCAAATACTACCACACTTTTGTTTGCTGACTCATACCAGCTATCCGCCGTCACCTTTGCCTCCTCAATTAAATAGGAATTGTCAGGAGTATAGTGATGAATTACTGTGTAAACTTTGAGTACACCAATACCCTCGCCTATCTGATCAATCACATCACGATCAGCATCCATATTCAAATAGCTCAGAAACTCCTGATATAGTACGCCACCAGTTGGAAGCGCATACCAAAGATATTCTTGCATGTCGGATTCAATGTAGTCACGGAAACCGAACTCCTGCAGGGCGGCCGCACTCATCATCTGACTCGACAGTACAATATACTCATCTCCATCAGCTATCTGATCGATCATGTGCACTATCTCAACATCGACCGCGCTTACCGACACTCCTGGCGTTAAAGACTTTGGATCAAGTCGTGGATACGAAAAATAAAATGCAAAGGTCATTACTACGGCTACAACAATGAAGATCAGATATCGCATCGACCTTGAAAGCGCTCGAGACCGCATTGCTCCAAAGTAGGCGACAAATGGTAACACTAGCAACGATATAGCTTGAATCAATCGCAGCGAGAATTCTGCTTGCTCGTACCAGATAATATCCTTGAACACGAACATAGTGCTCAATAGGAATACGGCAATCATAAGCGATGCGGCTATTAGGACATATGGACACACCTGATTCTTGCTCAAACGAAAAGGTTGCTTCGCTGCCGCTAGTAGTGACGAGCTGATAGCAAAACCAAGCAACAGCCACACTATCCATGTACGGTACAAGTAAATCGCCTCCCACACTTGTGGAATGTCAAAGTAACCGTGTTGGTACGGATCTATGAATAGATTAAGAAACAGCCCAACCCGTACAAATGGGTTTATGAAGGCAACACCGTCAACTCCCGCTCCCAAATTGTGCACTACGAACATCAACGGAATCGCAACGATGCCAGCTATCGCGATGAGCTTCCGATTCCATCCGTGAACCATTGAGATTAACAATAACAGCGGAACCCCGAGTAATGGATGAGTAAGGATTGCAAACAACGAGACTAAATACAATATCCCCCACTGAATTTTATTGAGCTTCAACAATAGTAAAAACACTACTGCGAAAAATAATACAAATGTAATGTTAAACGGGACCGTGAAAGTAAGCGGCATGAGTGGCAACAAAAAAATTGTATGCATCCATACACGGGCTTCTCGCTTCTTCAACTTGAACCCCCTAAGCAATCCCATATAAGCAGAAAGAGGCACTAATACACTCGCTCCGACCGGGACCAACCAAATGTCGACCACTTTTAATGGCAATGCTGTAAGCTTCTGGATTACAGATACAAGAACATACTGCCCTGTATAGAGCAATTGCTTCGGTTCAATACTGCCAAGGGATACAAGCTCGGTCTCCGCAGCGCGGTGAACGAATGGATCGAAACCAAACCCTACTTCAAACACTATTGCTGATATTGAAATCGCAGTAAAGAAATGAATGACCGTTAACACTAAGCTGAGATCGTCTCTACGCTGATCAGCTATCACGAGCAATCCCAGGGAAATGAACCCGAAGAGCAAAAAGACTGGAGTCCCAAACATTAACCACGGACTAGACAGAGCTTCAGTCGTCCTGGTTCCTACAGCCAGCGTTAAAATCATTAGATCACCCAGAACGACAAGTAAGGACAGGGTGTTAACCAAATATGATCTGTCGATTGAGATAGCTCTCATGTGAACGAATGATCGCGACCTCGAGCTCGCCAGTGTCAGTAATAGCACGACTGTGACGATTAAAAACGAGCTCAAGCTCGTCAACAAATATCCAATCGACAGCAGCAATCCAATCAACGAACCCAAAAACAAGCTCGCAAACAAGTAGCGCTCCAAAGTCGATAAACCGAATCGATCCTGAGACGCGGCGGCATTCAAGATTGAGACGGCCCAAGCGGTACCCGCAACAACGCCGATCACCGCACTGGCGATCCAGATGTTTGCAACAAACAAAAACGCCGACCCCCATAGGACGACGCTTCTGCGTACGTTGGTAACTTTGTTGTTATCGTCTTGCATCCCTCTCTGCCTCTGCCTTGCTATGAATCACCCACTGATCAACAACGTCAGCAATGTCACCCACGTTCACAACCTTGTCAGCGGCCTGTGATGCGGCATGAACCACTCCCATTGGCACCATATGAGCGTCATCTCCTTCTATCGACACTTTCGCGGATGCCTCGTCCATCAAGTCGATCGCCTTGTCAGGTAGATATCGACCCTTAATCTTGTCATCCGACATTGTCACCGCAGCCTCAATGGCCTCGTCCGTGATCTTCACCTTATGGAACTCTTCGTAAGTGTCACGGATTCCCATCAACATCTCTATCGCCGCTGCTTGATTAGGTTCGTCGACAAGCACTGGCTGCAAACGTCTATCAAGCGCCTGATCTGGCTTTATATACTCCTGATATTCACTCCAGGTAGTTGCTCCAAGTAATTGCAAGTCTCCTCGCGCCAACGCAGGCTTGAGTACATCCGTGATCGCAAGCGATCCTTCGGCCTTACCAACTTGTTGTAGCACATGAATCTCGTCAATGAACAGAATGACCTTGCGGTCATACCCCTGAAGCTCCTCAAGCAATCCTCGCAAGCGGGTCTCCAGCTCACCTCGAAACTTTGTATCTGATACGAGCGCGTTTACATTCAGAGAAACCAGCCGCTTGTCCTTTAGCTTCTCGGGAAACACACCAATGCCTCGATTGATGGTTGGAAATGCAAACGCGTACGTGTCTGAGTGATTTCTCGTGTTCATCATGACTGTATAGTCTAGTGCGGACAATGGACCGCAGTTATTACGAGCGTCGCGCTC
>JABIWD010000063.1 GCA_018701105.1 Candidatus Uhrbacteria bacterium
CCGCCTCATCGTTAAACGCCATCAAATCCTCGAGTGACCCTCCTCCGCGCGTGAGGACCAGAACATCAGGTCGATCAACTCCCTGTAGCTCGTTAAAGTAATTAATAGCCATCACAATCTCGGGCGGCGCATTCACACCTTGAACACGAACATGCGCAAGATCAATATCCACATCTCCCCACCGATTCGACAATATTCTTACAAAGTCCGTAAATGCCGCAGCATCTCGACTCGTAACAATACCGATCCTCCCCGGATACAGTGGAATCTCGCGTTTTCTCGATTCATCAAACAGTCCCTCAGAATCGAGCTGCTTCTTGAGCGCAGCGAGCTTCTTTGCTAACGCGCCCTCTCCTACGGGCTCGATCTTGTTTATGTTGAGTGTGAACTGTCCGTATTTTGGATAAATCTTTGGCGTTGCTTCCACGATAATCCTGTCGCCGTTTTCGATGTCTACGTGGAGCTGGTAAATCGTCATGAAACATTTCAACAAAGCACCATCGTTAACGTCCTTCAACGTAAACCGCACCCACTTACCTTGAGACACACCATACTCCGCAACCTCACCTTCAATCATGAGCTGGGGTCCGGCGATCTTAAAAAGCTGATCATTAATCAGCTGAACGGCAGCAGAGACAGAAAGCGCCACGGCTTCACCTGGCACATCGTTATCTTCTGCCTCCTCTTCCTCATCGTCGTTAAATTGAAAAAGTGATTGATTCATTACACAAGAAACCATGATGGTTGAAACCAGTTCACGACGAATCCAAACATTATCGCCATAAGTATCGTTGTTATAAACACCTCGAATCCCATCCACTTGTCTTCCTTGCGGCCCATGAAGCCAAACCCAAGTGCTGGGAAAGCAACGAATACCAGCATCGCCCACGCTCCGAGTCCAAAGATCACATGCGATGATATCGTGTATGGCTCAATGTGCTCCCAGAACCCCAATTGGACTGTGAGTGGGAATATGACGCCATACGCTAATCCAGCAAGAAGATGTATCAAAAGTCCAAGAGCGAGCACCTCACGCTGCCTGAGCTTACGTCCAAAGATCGAATGAACGTCTGGTAGCAGAATATGTGACCCTCCCGCAAACTTACGGTTGAGCTCTGACAACAACGTTGGAATCGCAAGCGCGAGTGCAATCAGCACCCCGACACCGCCACCCAAAATTAAATCATTGATATTCATATACGTGTGAAGTGTAGTTGATCTCGAGCCCTCGTCATTCTGAGCGGGAGCGTTAGAATCTCATTGTTCCAGAATAGCCAGCAAGATGAGATCCTCACGTCGTTCCTCCTCAGGATGACAATACTAAAAAGGAAGATCCTTAGATCTCCCTTATTTTACTTCTTTGTTACAACTATCACAACTTTTGCTCCGTTTGCTGGGTCTCCGGCGTTCCAATCGCCCATTGCATCCATGATCGTCTTTTGCTTGTAAACGTATCCGTTACCGTTGCGCGTACCAGGATCGTTCGTCACAAACGTTGAATCTGTATATCCTCGTAAAACGAGCATATGGTATAGCGGTCCAGCTCCCGTAAAGTTAGGGTTTCCAAGTTCTCGCCCCGCTGCGGGCACGATGACCGGCGATCCGTTTGATAATGCTGTCTTGATATCGTCGACGCTCGGATTGGACAAGAGATCGAAGCCGTAGCCCGGATACATTGCCTCCGCGAACCGTTTAGTCTCAGCCGCCGTAGTATCTAGAAACAGATCATACTTATCAGTCTCAAACGCAACAACCGACAAGATCGCCTCGTCCGCCTCGTCCGCCGAGCTCAAGTTCACGAGCTCTTTATCGAAAAACGACACGGCCATCAAAACGCTCGCCTCCTCACACGCCTCCTGATACGGCAGGTCCCAGTTTGAATGTGGCGCCTGTGACGTGAATGGAATCGCGAGGTTGATCGACGCCAACTTAGTAGCATTCGCCCCAACGTCTGTCAGATCAAGTATCTCTTCGTCGATAATGTCTCCCGCATCGTCAGCTACTTCTAGCACGTCATTGCGAGCCGAGTCTTCATCAGTCGGCGAAGCAACCTTTTCGTTTGAGCTAACATCAGCATCTTCGAGCTCATCGTTGCCTCCAACAACCTCGTCAGCAACAACCTCGAGCTCTTCGAACGTCACGGCCTCCGGAACATCGTGCCCTATGACATCCTGCTGAATCTCGTGACGATTCTGATACGCAAACAAGCCGCCGATGCCGACAGCTCCAAGCAACAGAATTGTTAATATCAAACGTTTCATTATTTCCCTGCTTTCTCTTGTAACCAGTCCTTGAGCACACGAGTCGCCTGAACATCGTCCTCGTTATACTGAAGGATCTTCTTCATCATAGCAGCGTTTCCTTTATCCAACCACTCGTGGAACCATCTGATCGAGTTCACACCACCGGCATCCGCACTTCGCCACTGGAAACCAATGTACTGAGCGATATCTTTCAAAGAATAGAATGAAAGAGGGAAGATCACTGCGGGTCGTAGAACCGAGTTCAGATCGATAAAGTTATTCCTCCAACTCTCTATCGCCCCCTCAGGCGCGCCATACCTCTCGATCAACTTTGCACAAACGGAAATCTCATACCAACCATAGTGATAAACGGGTGCATGTTGATTCTCATTCAAAAACGCAACAAACTCCTCCCACGCAGCACGCTCGCCTTCTTCTCTCTCTGCAACGAATGCGTGATATTTCTCCGTCGTTGTGCCATCTTCGTTATGCTCAACCTTGAGGACACCAAATAAGTACTCAAGATCGCGCACTGGATCCGCCTCAATATCAAAGAAGAGTTCCACGTTCGCCTCCCGAAACTTGATTGGCTCAACTATAACGTGCAGTCGCTCCTTGAGTGCGATAGCCTGTCGTTGCAAGAACATTAGCCTGTTCTGCGAGATATCCATGATCTTGCTCGTCAGAACCTCAAAGTTAGCCGACGCCAACCCCAATACAGTCGTGATCCCCTCGCGATTCAATTCATCCACTTCCTCACGATGAATACGGTTCATCACA
>JABIWD010000019.1 GCA_018701105.1 Candidatus Uhrbacteria bacterium
GATTCCTGAAGATCAGGATCGTCGATTCTACGAGGAGTGGATTTATGACGTGATGTCGACCGAGGTCGAGTACGCTATTGAGTCACCTCAGACGCTTGAGCATCTTGCCAGCTTCATGTTCGACAAGGTGAAGGGTGAGCTTGTTTGGTCTGCAGAAGACATGGAGGACGCGCAGAAGGACATGCTCGTTTACGTTGCGATTTACCGAGCGTTGCTCAAGTCAAACCTTGCGACGTTGCGATACCGAGTGTTCACGCTGTACTTCCCAAAGTGGAGCAACGCTGATAGTGCGGCTGTTAGGAGCGTAGCGACGAGGTTGAGCGTTGTTGTGAATGCAGTAGAAGAGCAGATTAAGCATCCTTACGCCGACCAGTTGTATCGTCTTATGCGACGATACGCTTTGGTTTTCTGGACGTTGCATGACATCGCCAAAGAGAAGCCAGATAACTTTTACGAGATTTTGAACGATGACGAGAAGTTGTTGCAGGAGGTGCGGAAGTCGGCTTATGGTCGCTATGATCGCTTTAAACTGCGACTGCGACGTACAGTCGGAAGAGCTGTTCTCTTCTTGTTCTTAACCAAGATGTTGTTGGCGCTTGTTATTGAGGTGCCATACGAGATGTTGATTCTTGGCGAGATCGCTGCGGTACCGCTTGCGATCAACATATTGTTCCACCCGTTGTTCCTTGCGATCATCGGAATGACAGTGTCGATTCCAAAGAAGAAAAACACTCAGCAGCTATTGGAGTACATCAAGAGTGTGATGAACCCTTCGCAGAAGTCACCACTTGGAATCGTCTTCAAAGTGAGAAAGCCGTGGAGTCAGGGCGTACTTGGAAAGTTTTTCACTGGAATGTACGCGCTAACGTACCTGTTTAGTTACGGAGTGATTGCTTGGGTACTAACTGGTGTGCTGCACTTCAACCTGGTGTCAACTGGATTGTTCCTATTCTTCTTCTCGATTGTTACTTTCTTCGGGATCAAGATCAGACAGTCAATCCGAGAGTTACTCGTTATCGACAAGCAGGGAGGAGTATTCGGTACAGTTTTCGACTTCTTCCTATTGCCAGTTGTGCGCGTTGGACGTTGGATTTCGCTTAGAGCACCACGAGTTAACATTTTCATATTCTTCCTAGACTTTATAGTCGAGGCTCCGTTCAAGCTCGCCATTGAGCTCGCCGAAGCCTGGATAGCATTCATGCGCGAACAGAAAGAGGACCTGTAGCGACAGAAGACTCCGACATGAAACAAAAAAACAAAAAAACAATTCAGAAAGTTTTGATCGGCGCATTGGTGGCCGTAGTCCTGGTACTTGTGACCGGGCCTTTTGCGTTTCCGGCTCAGACTGCCGCGGAGGATATTGAATACGGTGCAACGTATTCTGCCATGTATGCGGCCGAGCTTGGGATCGATCCTTTGGAAGGATTCGAGGCGATGGTCGAGGATCTTGGAGTCACGAAGGTGCGTATTCCAGTATATTGGGACCGACTAGAGGCAGAGAGGGATGTTTTTGAGTGGGATGAGATTGATGCGATGATGAGTATCGCAGAAGCGAACGAGGTTGATGTTATTTTGGCGATTGGACAGCGTGTTCCGCGTTGGCCAGAGTGTTTCTTTCCAGATTGGACGTCGAGCCTATCAACAGACGATCTTGCAATAGAGCAGCTCGACATGCTCGAGTCAGTCGTGAATCGATACAAGGATAGTTCGAGCTTGCTTAGGTGGCAAGTTGAAAACGAGCCTTTCTTGAAATGGTTCGGCGAATGTCCAGACCTCGATCGAGATTTCTTTAAGCGTGAGCTCGATCTTGTGCGCGATCTCGACTCAGACTCGCCGATCATGACGACGGCAAGTGGAGAGCTGTCTTCATGGATGCCGGAAGCTTATCTTGCAAACGAGATGGTGGGAGTTTCTGTGTATCGCACAACGTACACACCGATTATCGGCTACGCTACGTATCCGATCCCAACGTGGGTGTATCGTGCAAAGGCAAAGTTGCTAGGATCGACGTCAGTAATCGTGTCCGAGCTTCAGGCGGAGCCGTGGTATGCGAGGCCGTTTGACGAGTATACGATTCAAGAGCAGCTCGACATATTTAACGCAGACGATCTTGAACGCAATATCAGCTATGCCGAGTCCATTGGGTTCCCCGAAGTTTATGTTTGGGGTGTAGAATGGTGGTATTACATGAAAGCAAACGATCAGTCAGAATTGTGGGATGCAGGTAAAAGCATCTTCTAGATATGGCGAAAAAGAAAAAAACACCTTACGACTCACATCACGAGCCTCGGATATTTCCGAAAGGTTTTCTTTGGGGTACGGCGACGAGTTCGTATCAAGTTGAAGGAGGGAATAAGAACTCGGATTGGTGGAAGTGGGAGAAGGAAGAGGGAAAGGTCTCCGATGGGACGAGATCTGGTAATGGCGTGGATCACTATAATAGATACAAAGAAGATTTTGACATCGCGCAAGATCGACTGCACAACAATTCGCATCGACTATCTTTAGAATGGAGCAGGCTCGAGCCTAATGAGGGCGAGTGGGATGAGAGAGAGTTCGATCACTATAGAGCGGTGTTGATGGATCTGAAGAAGCGTAACATGACGGTGATGCTTACGATTCACCACTTTACGAATCCTCAGTGGTTGTTTGAGAAAGGGGGATGGGAGAAGCGGTACGTTATTAAGCGATATCTGCGTTTTGTTGAGAAGGTTACGGCGGAGCTCGGCGAGTACGTGGATTTGTGGTGCACGATCAATGAGCCGATGGTTTATATGTTGCAGGGATACGTCTTTGTTGAATGGCCACCGCAGAAGAAGAGCAAGATCGCCGCAGCGCGAGTTCTTTGGAACATGTCCCGAGCTCATCGCGGTGCGTACAAGATCATTCACCGTTGGGCAAAGCGTAACGATCGTAAGGCGATGGTTGGGATTGCTAACAACGTGTCATCGTATGCCGTTTACAGAAAGCACAGCTTTTTCGATAACATCATGACATCGATCATGGACCGGGCTACGAATCATCTTTTCTACATGCTTAGCGGCAGTAAAACACATGACTATCTTGGTCTGAACTATTACTTTCATTTCAGAATTAAGAGCGCTAGCTCATTTTTAAGGAGCGCATTTGGCAAGCCGGTTGATGAAATGGCAGAGGCTACTTTTGAGTCTTCTGATATTGGCTGGGAGTTGTTCCCTCATGGGATCTTTGATATTTGCGTTGATCTTGCGAGCTACAAGAAGCCGATCTATATCACAGAGAATGGTCTCGCTACGAGCAATGACGACAAGCGCATACGGGTTATCGTTGGATATCTGCTTCAGGTCTTTTATGCGATCGAGTCTGGCGCTGATGTTCGTGGATACTTCCATTGGTCATTACTAGATAACTTTGAGTGGGCGAAGGGATTCGAACCTACGTTTGGACTTGTAGAGGTTGATCGCGCTACAATGAAGAGAACGCCAAGGCCGAGCTCGGAGGTCTACGGACTTATTGCAAAGGGCAACAAGATCGAACACGACTTCTTGCAGTTTCTGGGCCATGGAACGACGGGGATATTAGAAGAGTGGAAATCAAAGAACGCAAAATAGCATATGACATACCAATACGACCTACTCGTGATCGGATCCGGATCGTCTGGTTTTTCTGCTGCAAGTGCGGCAAAGGGAACTGGGCGTAAGATTGGAATCGTTGAAGAGGAGAGTAAGTGGGGTGGGGAGTGTCCAAACTGGGCATGTGTTCCTACCAAGTCTTTGCTTAAAAGCGCGAAGATTTATCGTGATCTAAGACATGTGGCGGCGCATGGAGTGAATGTTAAAGATGCTTCGATCGACTTTTCCGCAGTGATGATGCGCCGAGCCAAGATCGTGAGTGCGTTGGCAGGGAAGCGTGTTGAGGATCTTGCAGAGAAACTCGGCATCGCGCGCATCAAAGGACATGCTACATTCTTGGACGAGCATACGATTCAGGTTGGCGATGAGCAGTACACATCCGAGCGATTTGTGATCGCTACGGGTGCGAAGACATTTGTTCCGCCGATTCCCGGATTGGATAAGGTTGATTGGATAGATTTTAGAAAAGCTGTAGAACTCAACGAGCTACCGGCCTCGATGATTATCGTTGGTGGCGGACCTGTTGGGTGTGAGTTTGCGACTGCGTATGCAACATTTGGTACAAAGGTAACGTTGATTCAAGGTGCTCCTAGGGTACTGCACAGAGAAGAGCCTGAGATGTCTCAAATTGCTCATGATTCGCTTGTAAGGCTTGGTGTGGAGGTTCATGTGGGTGCTGAGGTTGTGGGCGCATCTGAGGAAGGTGGAAAGAAACAGATTCGCGCACGCGTGGGAAAAGAGATTATAAAAGTCGAGGCTGAGCTCCTTTTGATGGCGACGGGTAAGACATCGACAACAGCGGGGCTTGGAACGAAGGCTGCGGGCGTAAAGCTCGATGAGCGTGGAACTATTATCGTGAACTCGGAGTTGCGAACATCAGCAAAGAATATTTGGGCTGCGGGTGATGTTAATGGTGGAATGAGATTTACGCATACTGCGCATCACGAGGGATCGATAGCCGGATACAACACGTTTGCAGGCAAGGAAGGTATGAAGACGGACGAACGAGTTGTGCCTCGCGTTACCTTTGTTGATCCTGAGATCGCTAGCGTTGGACTGACCGAGGAGCAAGCTCGCGAGAAGGTTGGTAAGATTTTGGTTGGGACATTCCAGTTGCGAGGATTGGGTCGTGCCTTCATTGACGGTGAGAAGTACGGGATGATCAAGATCATCGCAGACGAGAAGACGCGTAAGATACTCGGCGGACACGTGGCAGGGTCGCGCTCTGGAGAGATGGTGCATGAGATTGCATTGGCTATTTACAGTAAGAACAAGGTCGACGATCTTGCGAACATGATTCACGCATATCCAACGTACTCAGAGGGAGTGATGGCTGCGGCAAGTATCGCGATTTCATAATATGGATGTTTTATACGTGACGTTGATTGCGTTGTTAATCTTTTTGTTTTTCTTCACAATCATTATCACCGGAGTCGCAATGACGATACTAACTTCGGCGCCATGGGTTCCGACTCCAAAGGGGATATCAAGAAAGATGTGCGAGCTCGCAGGTTTAAAGAAGGGCGACAAGGTGCTCGACCTTGGTTGCGGCGATGCATCGATCCTGATCGTTGCCGCGAAAGAGTTCGGAGCAACATGTGTAGGCGTTGAGCTCAACCCTGTGGTCGCAATGATGGCAAGAATCCGAGTCCGCATGAACGGCGTGCAAGATCGCGTCAAGATAATACGAGCCAACATGTTCGACGTTGAGCTCCCAGACGTTGATGTAGTAATGATGTACCTGTTGCCCAAAGCAACGCATAAGATCGAGAACCGCATTCAGGAGAGGTACGAGCATCTGACGGTTGTGTCTCATGGGTTTGAACTTGAGCAGAAGGAAAAGGAGTCAGAGAAGATCGGGAAGGCTACGGTGAGGAAGTACAAGTGGTAACCAAAATCCCTGCTTTCGCAGGGACTTGATGGTCTCGAGCATGGTGGACCCGACCGGATTCGAACCGGCATCGTCGGGTGATAATCCTGACATGGTTACCAGTTACCAACACGGGCCCGGGTCTCGCTCGAGTCGAAAAAAACAAAACTCCCTCACTTTCGTGTGGGAGGTTTATTTATCACCCGATGAGCTCGTGAAGACGAACCATGTCTGGATTGATTCCAATCTATCAATAATTTAGTGCGATGTCAAGTTCATGGGAACTGCTCTTACGTATGCAACGTAGCACAGAACACTTGACAAAGCCCGCTTTTTGCGGTAGTGTGCTGGGTCTGCCAATCAAAGGGGGAAACCATGGAGAACGCGGTGTGGACGCATGATCGTTGGACTACAACGATAGAAGGTTGGGTGCGACGCACGCTCGCTGGTCATTCCGACCGTGCGATCGGCGTAGTGCCTTACTGGATCGAGACGCGTGAGATTCGCGTCATGTGGGAGGAGGGGATCCTGCCGAGTCTCGCGGCCATGGTGGCCGAGGAGATTCGTGTGTTTGTTAGCGAGCTTGGGCTCGGGGTCGAGTTCGAAGTCATCCTCTACGGCTCAGGTTGGGAGGAGAGTGACCGGCGCATCGGCGTCAGCGACTACATCCGGCCCGCCACGATCAATGGCGAGTTGGACCACAGGGCGCTGTTTGATCTGTCGTATGGGGAGACCTATCGCCAGGAACGGCAGCACGCTGATGTGTACATCACGACTCGTCCGTTCGTGGACGATCGGGTTTCCTGGGGAGCTGCGATCTTTGAGCATGGCTGTATGATGTTGACCCTTTGGGGAAAGCGTCAGCACAGTCGGCAGTTCATTCGTTCCGTCGTGCGCCACGAGATGTGTCACCTTCTGGGCATGCCCATTCACTGCGACGACATCGGAGTGGAAGGGTGGGCCCACGACACATCGTGCAACATGCACTACGCCCTGCCGTCTTCGAGGCTGTGTGGCAAGTGTCGTGAGTATCTCGGCCGCTGGTGGCTGGAGATCGATCGACTGTGTTCTTGAATTACGTCTTACGCCCCTGGTAGCACTGCTACTGGGGGCGTTTGAATTTCTCGACATGATCGACAGACTTTTCCACAGAACCGCCAAAATCCTCGATATGCTATAATGCTCATCGTTCCCCCAAATACTATGTCAAAGGAAATTGTTTTAGATATTGAGACCCGAAATACCTTCCAGGATGTTGGTGGTTGGAATCATGACAAGCTCAAGATTTCGCTCATCGGTGTGTACTTTTACGAGACAGATACATACGAGACATTCCTAGAAGAAGACCTTCCAGGGCTCTGGCCGCGGCTTGAGCATGCTGATCGGATCATTGGGTACAATCAGAAAGGGTTCGACAATCCTGTGATGAATAACTATTACGCTGGAGACTTGAATCAGATTCCTCAGTGCGACATTCTCGAGCTGATTCACAAGTCGCTCGGCTATCGAGTTAAACTCGACTCTGTTGCAAAGGCGACGCTCGGGAAAGGGAAGATCGGACATGGGCTTCAGGCGGTTGAGTATTGGAAGGAAGGGAAGATAAAGGAGCTCGCTGAGTATTGTCTGATGGACGTGAAGGTGACCAAGGAAGTTTACGAGTTTGCAAAGGAGAATGGTTTCGTGAAATTCGAAGACAGACTCGGTAATGTTGTAGAGATTCCAATAGAGGTTGCACCCGAAATTGAGGTGAAACAATCGATAAATCTAACGATGCCGTTTTAGGACGAAAGTTATCCCCAAAAAATAAGTTTTGCGACACATGTCGCGAGTTCAAAACCCTACATCTTGTGGTATAATTCCAATCGGAACACAAGATGTAGGGTTTTCTGACTCTATGGTGTTCTCTCTGTGGTAGGGGTGTTAAAATGCCCCATGGTGACGCACATCGCCAAAGCTCTGACTTGCGGGAGTAGAGCTTTGATTATGTGTCGACAGCTTATCCGTGTGGGTATGCTGTTTTCTTTCGCCGGTAATCGTCATGCTGATTACTTAAACGAAAAGGTTGCTTCACTGCCGTTCGCAATGACGATCTGGTTGGTGCTTGCAATGTAGGGTCGGGTTCCATAAATCAAAATCAAACCTTAATATGTCCACGACACAACAGGCCACACAGTCTTCAACTGCAACTAGTTCAGCAGATGCTGTGTGGAAGTTTATGACTACTGTAAAGGCGGTCAAAAAAAATAGCGGTGAGGAGCAAGCATTTGATCGAGAAAAATTGTATCGATCAATCCATGCCGCAGTGAAAGATTCCGGTATCAAAAACGAGTTCCATTATGCGGAGCGCGTTACAGGACACGTGATCACAAGACTGAACAAGGTTTACGATGGCGTACTGACTCCAAAGAGTGGAGATGTTAGAGAGATGGTCTCTGCGACGTTGATCGACAACAATCTTGCATTCGTCGCCCGAAAGTACATCGGGTTTAAGCAAAAATTGGTTCCAGCACATAACACGGAAGACAAGTACGGCGATGGCATCTCTATCGCACGTTACTACACGAAGGCGGGCGTTCACCCATATGATGTAATTTCATGGGAACGTCGAACGGCTTCTATCAAGAACGAGAAGGGCGACATAATCTTCGAGCAAAAAGATGTAGAGGTGCCTTCGTTCTGGTCGCAGACAGCGACGAACATCGTGGTCTCAAAGTATTTCACTGGAAAGGTCGGACAGCCTGGACGTGAGAGTAGCGCACGAGAGTTGATTGACCGTGTTGCAAAGACAATGAGCGGATGGGGTCGCAAGGACGGATATTTTCAAACAATAGAGGACGCGAATACTTTTGAGGCGGAGTTGACTCACATTTTGATTAACCAGATGGCGGCTTTCAATAGTCCTGTATGGTTTAACGTTGGAGTTGTAGAGACGCCACAGTGTTCAGCATGTTTCATCAACTCGGTGCATGACGACATGCGATCGATCATGAACCTTGCGACTACAGAGTCAATGCTGTTCAAGTTTGGATCAGGAACGGGATCAAACCTGTCTAAGTTGCGCGCATCTTGTGAGTTCCTTTCACGATCAAACGGAAAGTCCTCTGGTGTTGTTAGCTTCATGAAGGGATGGGACTCGTTTGCCGGTATCGTAAAGTCTGGTGGAAAAACACGGCGAGCAGCCAAGATGGTAATGCTCGACATTGACCACCCGGATATCGTTGAGTTTATTGAGTGTAAAGTTAAAGAGGAGAAGAAGGCGTGGGCGTTGATTGAAGCCGGTTACGACGGATCGTTTACTGGAGAGGCTTACAAGTCTATCTTCTTCCAGAACGCAAACAACTCAGTTCGTGTTACGAATGAGTTCATGAATGCCGTGGAGAACGATGGAGACTTCAGCACGACTGAGCGTATTTCAGGAAATGTTGCCGAGACATACAGGGCGCGCGATTTGATGCACAAGATGGCAGAGAGCGCTTGGTGGTGTGGAGACCCTGGAATTCAGTACGATACTACGATCAACGAATGGCATACGGCTTCGAACACGGATCGGATCAACGGATCAAATCCATGTTCTGAGTACATGTTCTTGGACGATACTGCGTGTAACTTGTCGAGTTTGAACTTGATGAAGTACCGAAAGGGTCCAAACAATTCGGAGTTCGACGTGGTGAGCTACAAGCACGCGCTCGAGGTCATGACTACTGCTATGGAGATTTCTGTTGGAAACTCAAGCTATCCAACGCCGTCTATCGAGCAGAACAGTTACGACTACAGACCACTTGGAATTGGATATGCAAACTTAGGGGCGCTGTTGATGAGTCGAGGACTCGCTTACGATTCTGACGAAGGACGAAACCTTGCAGGTGCTCTAACCTCGATGCTGACTGGAGTTGCTTACGCACAGAGCGCGAAGATTGCTGACAAGAAGGGAACGTTTGCTGGGTTCGAGGCTAACAAGGAGCCTTGCATGAACGTAATGCGCAAGCATCGAGAGGCTGCGTACAAGACGTTGGACGCTGGAGTACCAGCAGAGCTTCAGGCGGCACATCGATTATCTTGGGATAGTGTTGTTGAGTTGGGAACAAAGCACGGTCTTCGCAATGCGCAGATTTCAGTGCTCGCACCAACTGGAACAATCTCATTCTTGATGGACTGCGCAACAACTGGAGTTGAGCCTGACATTGCACTCGTAAAGTACAAGTGGATGGTTGATGGCGGAATGGAGAAGCTCGTGAATACGACTGTACCGGAGGCTTTGCGCTTCATCGGTTACTCAGACGCAGAAGCCACGGCTATTGAGGGTTACATCAAGGAACACGACACTATCGAAGGCGCGCCTGGGTTTAAAGACGAGCATTTGCCAATCTTTGACTGTGCGTTTAAAGCTGCGAACGGAACTCGAACAATCCACTACATGGGACACGTGCGAATGATGGCAGCAGCGCAGCCATTCTTGTCTGGCGCGATCTCGAAGACTGTGAACATGCCTGAGAGTGCGACGATCGAGGATATCGAAAAGGTATACATGGAGGGTTGGAAGCTTGGACTGAAAGCTATCGCGATTTACCGTGACGGTTCAAAGCGACAGCAGCCTCTTACGACATCGCTTAAGCAGAAGGATGATGGGGCTACGGCTGATGGTGATGCTACAGAGGCGGTTGCAGAAGTTAAGACAGTTAAGGTGGAGACACCGGTTAACGCACCACGACGTCGACGACTTCCAGATGAGCGCCGATCTATCACGCATAAGTTCTCGATCGCAGGGCACAAGGGTTACCTTACGGTTGGTCTGTATGACGATGGGACGCCCGGAGAGATCTTTATAATGATGAATAAGGAAGGTTCTGTAATGTCAGGACTTGTAAACTCACTCGCGGCCACAACTTCAATCGCGCTTCAGTATGGTGTGCCATTGGAAGCGCTTGTGAACAAGTTCGCGCATATGCGATTCGAGCCATCTGGATTCACAAACAATCCAAACATCAAAATTGCTAAGTCAATCGTCGACTATATCTTCCGATACTTGGCATACAAGTTCTTGAATACAGACGCGCAGCGCGCACTTGGTGTGAACTTGGATGTGGTAAATGATCTTGCGAAAGTGGAGGCTGAGACTAAGTCTGCAGCGCCAGTGTCGGAGAATCAGACGAAGTTGTTTGTCGACAATGCAAAGACAGTTGATGCAACACCGAAGGCAGTAACGCACACTTCAACATTCGACAACCAGTCAGACGCACCGGCGTGTGGTACGTGTGGGGCAATGATGGTTCGTAACGCAGCGTGTTACAAGTGTTTGAACTGTGGAGCGACATCGGGTTGCTCGTAAACTGATCGTGTATGCCAGAAATGTTAACAGCATTCATAGCAAATAAAGGATTACTAGTACGGCCAGATGGCAAGTGTTTGTTCATGCGTGATTCGGGTAAAATGCCCGGTCACGCTGGGACAGCTGGGCTTTGGGATATGCCAGGTGGTCGCATGGACATTGGCGAGACTGACATGGTTAAGACACTGGCTCGTGAGCTTTCGGAAGAGGTGGGGTACGAACTTCCTGAAGGATCGACCCCGGAAGTATTTTCTATCATGACGTGGAAGAACATGTCGGATTTGTGGATATGCGGACACTTCTATAGGATCGACGTTGATCAAAGATTTAGCCCAACCCTGTCTGATGAACACGACGAGTTTATCTGGGAGTTTCCTCACAAGATGATCAATAAGACAGACTCATCCAACGCGTTTAGTTGCGTATGGAAAGAATACATAGATAAGTACTCACCCGACGTATGGCAGGAGATATCAAGCCAGAGCTCGACCCCCGTATCAAAGGACGAACCGGTTTTGGGTTGATTCAGTTGTTTGAGGGGCATGGGAAAGGGAAGACCACGGCCGCGCTTGGGACTGCGTTGCGAGCAGTTGGTGCGGGGCACAAGGTTGCTATAGTTCATTTTGACAAAGGCGGTACACATTATTTTGAGCGTGATACGATCTCCAAATATTTTGGGGATCGTATTGAGTTACATGGCACAGGGCGCGATCGGATCGATCCTGATAGTGGTAGATTCGACTTTACGATCACGGATGTGGATAAGTCAGAGGGTGAGCGTGGGCTTAAGATTGTGAGCGATATTTTTGCTCGTGACGAGCACAAACTCGTAATCATGGATGAGATCAACTCTTCGGCTGACCTCGGCATTGTGCAGATACAACGAGTACTAGAGGTGCTCGATCATAAGCCTGATGGTGTTGAGTTGATTATGACCGGGCGTGATGCTCCTGCTGAATTTAAGGAGCGCGCTCATCTCGTGACGGAGATGAAGTTAAAGAAGCATTACTTTTATTCAGGTGTTCCTGCTCGTGAAGGGTTAGATTTCTAACTGGCGTGATACAATGTAGTCATTATGGCAAAAAGAAAAGCAGCGTCGGCGCGGACAAATGAGAAGCTCGACACTATCCAAAAGGAGGGGAGAAAGCAAACACGGCTCGAGACGTCTACGCGAAAAGAGATGATCGAATTGAAAATGCAGTTGAAGCGGATGATTCGCGTTCACAAGTATTCGCTGATAGAACATCCGGCGCGTCTTCTCAGTTTTCAGTTCCTGATAGGATTGGTACGAGGACTGGGGTCGTTCATTGGAGCTACAATCGTTGTTGGTTTTATAATCTATTTATTGAGCTCGCTTGGTTATACAGAAGTGCTGCAGGATTTTAATAGTCTGCGGTCGATTTAGCTAGACACAAAATTTTAGAAAAATAAAGAACCCCCAAAGCGCAGCTGCGCCCGGGGGTTCTCGTTGTCTCACGCAGCCTTGCCTTGCTCCGTGAGGATGCTCCTGATGCCGAGGAGCTTTTCGGGGAGGTCGTCGATGGGCGTATTGACCATCAGCTCTCTCACTCCCGAAAGGGTTGCGCTTACTTCGTGCTGACGGCAGAACACCGTCATCACCAGCCACGCCAATGTCGACGTCACCGCCCTCGGAAGCCTCGTGCGAGGAATCTTCGGGTGGTGGATCGTTCCGTTGGACCCGGTGTGAGCCATGTCCTTCTCGTTCGTGGCCACGTGCCACGTGCCGTCTTCCAGCATGCCCTCTGCCATCAGGTCCTTCAGGTCCTTCGGCAGCTCACGCTCCTGGATGCGCCACTCTCCGATACGGCACAGCTGGAGCAGGATCCGCTGGATGTCGTTGGACGACTCCATGCCGAGCTTCCTGTGGTTGATACCGAAGTACACGTGTCCACGCTCTGGGTGATAGTTGATCACCATATCAGCACCGCGGGCAAAACACCGCGAGGGAGCCGTCGGGTTCGACGAGCAGATGACGGCGATGTAGCCGTCCTTTTCGCCGCCGACCATGATCGGCATGCTGTTCTTCTCTGCCTCCATGGCCACCAGGTCACCTTCGGCTTCCGTAACGGTGTACATCCACCAGGTGTCCAGCGACTGCAGCAAGAACATCTTGGCCAGGCCACTGCTCTGCAGCTCCTGGCTGAGGTGCCGGTTGCCGTCGCGCTTGCGCAGCGCGATGACGATCGAGTAGAGCCCGAATGGGCTACGCGGATCTCGTTCGTCGAGTTCGGGGTTGCCCTTGTTCTCGGTGACTGCCTCTTCCTCATCCTCCCGCCGCTGCAAGAGGTTGCCCATTCCATCCAAGAACTCGCCGCGGAACGGCGTGGCCTTGTCGAGACTCCGGAGCTTCGCGATCACGTCCTCGAGCGCCATTCCACGCTCGTACCCCAGACCCTCCGGCATGGAGAGGTGAGGGTTGGTGACCAGGAACCTCATGAACAGCCTGGTGTTGACGTCGGCGTACGGCGCGATCGTTCGCATCCCGTACAGGTAGGTCTGGAGGCTCTTGAGCCGCCGCACCAACCACCTGGCCCTCGTCTTGCCCTTGGACTTGATCGAGGCGATGATGCCCGCGATCGTCATCCCTTGCTTGTAGGCGCGCGGCCACTGGATGTCCGGGTTGGCACAGAGCCACCGACATACGCCCTCCTCGACCCAGGGGTCGAGTCCGGGCGTTGGGTCGTGCGGGATGATGATCAGCGTCAACACGATGTCGATCGCCATCTTCACCTTCCCTCGGATCTGCTCTTCGGTCAGAGTCCTATCTCCGAGTTCACCCTTCGCGTTGACACACATCATCCGGCTGAGCTGCTTCCACAGCCACGAAAAACCGAATCGGTGCGCGCTGGCGTTGTTGTCCTTCTTGGCGACGTACGCCCTCAGGGCCTCGAGCCGGTTCCAAGCGGCGTCGAGATCCTTGACCGGGTGTCCGAGCTTCTTCATCACCTTGTTGAAGCGAACTCGGAGCTCCTTCTTGTTCATTCCCTCCAGCGGCATCGTTGCCGCCGCCAGACCGGGCTGTCCCTTCCCGTGTTCGTCACGGGCGCCGAAGAAGACACCGTAGAAGGTCCAGAAGAGCTCGTTCTCGAGCATGATCCGATTCGCGCCCGTCAATTCGGTCGCGGAGAGGGTCTTGAACCTCACCTGCTTGCTGGGGTCCTTCTGGCGGGATCCATCCAGGTCGAAGGTTCTGATGCCGAACAAGAAGTCCAGCGCCATGGTCACGTCCTCGTCCAGGTGGGCGAAGTAGTGAGTCACGACTGTACTTGAGTAAACTGGTGAAAGCACGATGTGCCTCTCTTTCTGTTGTTCGCGTGGTCTCCCACGCAGTTTCTGAGTGTTTCTGCTGTGTGTTTTACGCGAACGTTCGCGCAGTTTTTCTCGATCTTTATTGGTATCGCGAAAGAATCACGACGTGCAAATCTATCATAATTTGGGCCTTTTGTCAAGTTATCATGGGCAAAAACAGCCCTAACGTGATTTATCACGTCGCTCGCGAGCGACGTGATATAATAGGCTAATGAAAGGGCAAAAACAAAAAAAAAGGCGTCATTATGGCCAAAGTAGGTCAATTCCGGCACCTTCTCGTATTAGAATATTGCAATTGGTACTTTTTGGAGTTGCAGCGATTTTAGTCGCAAGGTTAGCGTTTTTACAGATTGCACAGCACGGAATCTACGAAGCACTCGCCAGCGGGCAAAGAGAGCTCTATAAAGAGCTATTTCCGGAACGAGGGGACCTTCTCGTGCGGGACAAGGACGGCGAGGAGATGGCGATCGCTACAAACCGATATTTGAGTCTCGTGTGGGCTGAAGCACGTCGGGTGGACGATCCCGTGCGAACCGCGCAGGTGCTCGGGGAAATATTGGGATACAACATTGAGGAAGAGCCGGTGCTCGAGTCTGAGGATGAAGACGAGGCTCAGGAAGATCGAATATCAAAAAAAGAACTGTTGCTACACAAGCTCTCCAAGGAAAACGATCCGTACGAGCCGATCGAGCATAAGGTCTCTGATGAGATCGCTGAAGAGGTGCGTCGTGCAAACTTACCTGGGATACATTTGTTGAAGGAGAGATTTAGATATTACCCGGAGCGTAACAGCACGTCTCACGTTACAGGATTCGTGAGCAGGGATGACGATGGTGGTTTGAGCGGTAAGTACGGTCTTGAGGGTCACTTGGACGAGACGCTTGCTGGTCACCAGGGATTCTTGTTCTCTGAATTGGATGCAAAGGGGCGTTGGATCTCAGTTGGTTCAAGAAATCGAGAACCTGCGCAAGATGGCGCGGATGTGCTTCTTACGATCGACCGCACTATTCAGTTTGTTGCGTGCGACACGTTAAAGAAGGCTGTGGAGGAATATGAGGCAGATAAGGGCTCCGTCATAATCGTTGATCCAAAGACCGGAGAGATTCGTGCTATGTGCGGGTTCCCAGATTACGATCCAAACGTTTTCAACGAGGTCGAGGACATTGCTGTGTACAATAACCAGGTTACATTCGAGGCTTACGAGCCAGGCTCTGTCTTTAAGCCGCTCGTGATGGCTGCCGGTATCGATTCTGGCGCAGTTACTCCACAGACTTCGTACTTTGATACGGGAGAGGAGAGGATCGAGGAGCATACGATCCGGAACTCTGACCTTAAGGCGTACGAATGGCAGACTATGACGCAGGTTTTGGAGAAGTCTCTGAACACAGGAATGATCTTTGTTATGCGTAAAATCGGCATGTCGCAGATGGCGGACTATGTGCACGGATACGGATTCGGGGAATCGACTGGTATCAAGATTGACTCCGAGGTTGCGGGAAATATTTTGAATGTGGACAAAGGTTACGAGATTTTCTCCGCTACAAGCTCGTACGGACAGGGGATAACGGCAACGCCACTGCAGCTCGCTATGGCTTATACCGCGCTCGCTAACGAGGGGTCTGTGATGAAGCCGCATATCGTCAAAGAAATTCGATACGATGATGGTAGCGTTGAGGCGATCGCCCCGGAAGTCATGAAGCAAGTTCTCTCACCAAGAACATCACAGTTGGTCTCAGCGATGCTCGTGAGCGTTATCGAAAACGGGCACTCTAGTTCAGCAGGGGTAGATGGTTACTACATTGCTGGGAAGACTGGTACGGCACAAGTTGCGAAAGAAAATGGAGCTGGCTATCAAAAAGACAACACGATAGCATCGTTCGTGGGCTACGGACCGGTGCGAGATCCATCGTTTGTAATGTTGGTTCGCATCGATCATCCGCGCACTACACAGTGGGCGGCGGGAACAGCGGCTCCGACCTTTGGGGAGATTGCCGATTTCTTGCTACAATATGACAATATAGCACCCGAAAGATAGTATGATGATCATGATACAAAAAATATTGAAAGTACTCGCGGTTCGAACAATGCGCGCATACAAACCAAAGGTTATTGGAATCACTGGTTCTGTAGGAAAGACATCGACTCGGAATGCGATACAGGCTGCAATTGGTGACGCGAAGAGTATTCGTGTAGCGGAGGAGAACTACAACAACGAGTTTGGTTTGCCGCTTACAATCCTTGGAGAGGAGCCACAGGGCGGATCTATTATTGGTTGGTTAGGAGTGTTGTGGCGCGGCTTTGTATTGTCGATGGGCGCAAAGGACAATTACCCGCAGTGGTTAGTGTTGGAATATGGTGCAGATAAAAAAGGAGACATTTTGTACCTCACCGATGTTGCACGTCCGTACATCTCTGTCGTGACCGCGGTTGGCATCGCGCACACGGAATTCTTTGGAACTATCGAAGATGTGAAAGAGGAGAAGGGTACCTTGGTTCGCGCACTGCCAGAAGATGGTATCGCGATTTTGAATGCTGACGATCAGAATGTTGAGTCCATGCGCCACATGGCGAAGGGTGCGTTTGTAACGTACGGTTTTTCTGATGGTGCGAATGTTACAGCGCGGGACATTTCTGTAGACACTCGACATGATGGAGACATCGATCCGACCGAGATCGTTGCAAAGCTTTCGTTTGAGCTACACGCGGGTAACGAGTCTGCGACAGTTTCTGTGGACAATGTATTGGGTGACGCGCACGTGTTATCGATTTTAGCAGGAGCCGCAGTTGCGCTGCAGCTAGGCATTTCATTACGAGATGTCGCAAAGAATTTGAAATCTTATGTACCCATGCAAGGACGCATGCGACTGATTGGAGGTATCAAGCATTCTCTGATACTCGATGACACTTACAACGCATCACCAAAGGCGGTACACGCAGCGCTCGAGGCGCTTGGATCGTTCCCGCTAACAGGGACAGCTCGTCGTATTGTTGTAATCGGAGACATGTTGGAGCTTGGTAGGTATGCAGAAAAGGCGCATGTTGAGATTGGGCAGCACGTATCATCACTGCCGATCGATCTATTGGTTACAGTGGGTGAGTTCTCGCGCGACATTGCACGAGGTGCTTTGGCGGCCGGCATGGATCAAAGTAACGTGTTCACCTACGCGACTGCACCTGACGCCGGACGGTTCGTGCAGGACCGCATGGGAAAGGGTGACGTGATCCTGGTTAAGGGTTCTCAAAGTGTCAGAATGGAGAAAATTGTGAAGGAGCTTATGGCCGAGCCGTTGAAGGCTGGGGAGTTACTGGTGCGACAAAATGAAACGTGGTTAAAAAAATAGTATGGGGGAAGCAGCGAGACAGATTCCACAAGGTGAGGTTGCGGATCAACCTTCCGAGGATTTGCTGTTATCGAATTTAGAAGTTGTCGAGGATGCCTCATTGGAAAGCAATGAGGGTCATTTGGTTTCATGGGCAGAAGAGCGTAGTGCCAAAGACGCCGAGCGAACAGAGGCGCGTGAGCGTCAGGGGGAGTTGGACGATATTGAGGACGCTGTGCGAAGTGGTGAATATGACGAGGTGAAGATGCAGGTTGGACTTTGGAGAGTAATTAGACTATTCGGTGAAGCTGGCAAGAGGTCGACCGAGTACGTCAAAGCTAAGGCTCGTAAAATTCAAGAGCGGCGGGATCTTGTTGCTGAGGAAACTGATTTGATTGATACAGATAATCTACTCGAAGCTCCGAAGGATCTCGATCTAGATCCAAGCGTTCTGGAGGCGCTTACCGAACATGAGAAGGTTGATGGGCCAGTTATGCAGCATGTGACTAGAAGTAAGACTTTGGAGGACGGTAGAAAAGTTGCACCTTCAGTTACGATTGCAAAAAAAGAATATGCGTTTACGAAGGAGGACATGATTGGTCGGGGTACTTTTGGTTTAGTTTCCGTGGCGCACCCTGTGATAGAGGCAATTGAGGTACACGATGAGGCAGGTAAAGTCGTAGAGCACATTTTGGATATTGATGTTGAGGACCTTCATCCACCGATCATCAAGGTTATCGACCATGCAATATCTGACGATGGATATGTTGAGAGGGCAATGGCGGGTGAAGTGGCTGCGTTGGATCACAAGGGCGTGCTTGTTGGAGTGAAGAAATTTGTTGGTAAAGATGGGGAAGCGGTGTCTGTGATTGCTATGGAGCGTGCAGAAGGCAAGGACCTTGCTTCAGTGACTCGCGAGCACGGGGAGAAATTTAGAACACCAGAGGGACGTTTGCTATTAGCAAAAGGCATGTTAGCTGCATTTAGAGATCTTGCTCGTCTTCACGATGAGGGTGTTTCGCATAAAGACATCAAGCCCGGAAATATCATGATGCCACTCGATAGGCCGGAGCACGCTAAAATTATTGACTACGGAATGGTGAAGAGGGTTGCAAAAAAAGGGGAGAATGTGGTTGAGGAGCAGGGCGACAGTGAGATTATAGAAGGTACGCCAAGATACATGACATTTGGTGGAATCCATCAACAGTTTGGCTCATACATGGATATGGATACTGCGGCGGTGGGGAAGGCGTTTGGACTATTGTTTGATGGATATGACTTCTTAAATGTTGCAACGCTTATTAGGGATGGCTCTGATATGTATGACGCAATTACGAGAGGCGATTTGTACGATGCGCCTGATTTCGAAAATCCTCTAAAAAAGGAGGGATATTTGGACACTCTTGAGTTTTACCAGGAACATCAACTTGCAGAGTTGATATACGAAATAGTCTTGCCGCATGATTCTGGAGAAGTGAGAGAGCAGAAGCGCTTGCGTGGTGAGTTGTTGACCGTGCACGACATCATTCCGCGTTTGGAGGCGATTGTGCGGGACTTTGATATCGTGATGAGGGCGAATCGAGTGCTCGAAAATGTGCGTCATGGAGATGTTGGGTCTGCAGTCTCACCAGAGCAGTTATCTGATCTCAAGGCTACGCTTACTACAAATTCTGATGTTGGGCGGTTGGAAGAGATTCTGGCAGATGTAGGTAGGTTTCAACAAGAACGACCCTCTTCACGCGTTGAGGCTGTTGAGAGGATGCGTACACTTCATGAATTTATTCAGGAGGGGTACGACGAATGGTCAAGTAGACTGTTGCGTAATCCGCATTCTGGTACGGCTGAAATTGTTTCTAGAATCGAAGCTGACATTGAGGAAATGCGAGTAGATATCGTGAAAGGTGACACTGGCCACGCTCAGAAGCTGAACAATGATATAATGATGAGACAGCGTAAGGCAGACGACTACCACAGTCGAGTTGCCAGGCACGAGACGGATGTAGCGAATCTTGAGTGGGCAAAAAAGCAGGATGTAGATAATGAGCAAGGCAGACTGACTCGTACCCAGAAGCGACGTGCATTAATCTCCAAAAGCTTTCAATTAGTAACAGCACGCTTGGAAGCAATGAGACTTAATATCGCGAAAGGTAGCCTGGAGGAACTTGATATGGTGCACAAGAAGATAGTGGAGGAACTTGATACGAATCATAGCAAGTTGGTAGAGGTGCTGAGCGGTGTGTCGATTGTTGAGGAGGTGCGTGCTGACACCGTGCGTCATACAGGAGATGATCCAACGGTGGCTGGAAGAAAACGAGCGTAAATAAAAATGGGGGAAAATGTTTAGTGAACTATTTCTACAATTAGCAGTGGTGTTAGTAGCGGCGAGCATACTCGCCCTTGTTACGCATAAAATTAAGCAACCACTCATAATCGCGTACATCTTTACGGGGCTCATTGTTGGTCCGGGTGTTCTTGGTATTACGCACGATCCGGAGGTTTTTCAGACTCTCTCGGAGATCGGGATCGCGTTCTTGTTGTTCCTTGTTGGAATTAACTTGAACTGGCGGCACATAAAGGAGATCGGTCTGGTCGCGCTGATGGCCGGGCTAGGTCAGGCTCTGGTGACTTCGGGAGTTGGTTACGCGATCGGTTTAGGACTTGGGTTCGACACTGTTACGAGCCTATTTTTAGGTGTTGCATTTGCGTTTTCGAGCACGATCATCGTGGTTAAGCTACTATCGGACAAAGAAGATCTTGAGCGCCTCTACGGTCGCATCAGCATAGGAGTGCTGATTGTGCAGGACCTGCTCGCGATGATAGTTCTGATATTTATCGGTGCTTTGAGAGACAACTCGAGCATTGGTGAGCTGATCACAGTCTCGGCTCTTAAGGTGTTCTTGGTTGTTATTGTACTTTGGGCGATCTCACACTTGATCCTGCCGCGCTTGTTTAAGTACGCGGCGCAGTCTCAGGAGCTCTTGTTCTTGTCTGCAATTGGTTGGTGCTTCTTGGTCGCGAGCGTTTTGTTCTTCCTTGGATTTGGGATCGAGATTGGCGCACTGCTTGCCGGAATCGCGCTTGCTGGTACAGGATTCCAACGAGAGATTGAGTCGCGCGTAAAGTCTTTGCGAGACTTCTTCTTAGTGATCTTCTTTATCGTTCTTGGAATGAATCTTACTTTCGGCGCCATCGGTGATATCTGGATGCCGTCAGTGCTATTCAGCCTCTTCGTGTTGGTAGGAAACCCATTGATCGTGTTGATATTGTTACGTGTTATGGGATATCACCCACGAACAGGATTCATGACTGGTACAACGGTGGCTCAGATCTCCGAATTCTCGTTTATCGTGTTGGCGGGTGGAATTGCGGCAGGAGTCATCTCTCCAGACATCTTGCCAATGGCAACGGTGGTTGGACTGACGACAATAGCACTGTCTTCCTACATGATCATTTACAACGATAAAATATACAAGACAATCGAGCCTGCTCTAGAGTGGTTGATTCCTAAGGATCCGAAGCGGGAGAAGCGGATGGGTTCAGCTCCTGCGATCCTACTGTGTGGATATCGAGATATGGGTGGTGCGATACTGCCCGCGGTGAAACGGATGAAGAAGGACTATCTCGTTATCGACTTCGATCCTTACATGGTTGAACAGTTAGAAGAGAAGAAGATTCCGAGTTTGTATGGCGATGTTGGAAACGAGGAGCTGTTGAGTTTCGTGCGCGCAGATAAAGCGGAGATGATCATATCTACCATTCCGGATTTGCAAGTGAACTCGGAGATTTTACGATTCGTTAAGAGGCGACGATCCCGTGCGACTATTATCGTGGCAGCAAGGACTCAGCTACAAGCGCAAGAGCTTTACGATTTGGGAGCTACATTCGTGATAGTGCTGTCGGTGCTTGGAGGCACGCATTTCTCAGAACTACTTGAAAAGAAAAAAGGAACAAAGCGGCAGTGGGCGGCTTTAGGAAAGAAACAGCAGAAGTTGAAAAAACGAGCATAAGTTCGTTTTTTCTTATGATTATCGCTTCGTCTTGTCCACAAAGATCCCTTGACAGGGCACAAATCACCGTGTGCTAAAATAGAGTCACCTCCCATTTAACAATTCAATGGGCAATGTATGGAAGAGAAAATCTCAAACAAAGACATATTTAGCGTTCTTGTTAAGTTTGCAAAGAGCACGGAAGATCGTTTCGATGGAATCGACAGGCGTTTAGACGGAATTGACGGACGACTGGATGGAATAGATATACGTCTGGACCGCATCGATGGCCGAGCAGATGGTGTCGACGGACGTTTGAGTCGCATAGAGTCACAGATGGTCACAAAATCGTATCTAGACGATAAGTTGGCCGATCTGCGTGGAGACTTGGTCCAGATGGTTGATCGCAAGATAGCAATAGCCTGTCCGTAGTTTGCTTATGGAGAAATTGTTAAAGACACATTTTGGGTACGATGAATTTCGGCCATTGCAAAAAGAGATAATCGACACGGTGATGTCCGGCAAGGACACGCTGGTGCTGATGCCTACCGGAGGGGGAAAGTCCCTCTGTTTTCAACTGCCTGCATTATCTTTGCCTGGTATCACACTTGTGATCTCTCCTTTGATCGCGCTCATGAAGGATCAAGTGGACGCTTTGGTGGCCAATGGAATATCTGCGGCATTCCTTAACAGCTCGATTACGAGATTTGAACAGGAGGAGATCATGAAGGCCGCGACTGATGGCGATGTAAAGATATTGTATTTGGCGCCGGAGCGACTGAATTCGTATGGCTTCTCTGACTTTTTAGAAACTTTAACAGTGAGTTTGCTCGCGATTGATGAGGCTCATTGTATTTCAGAATGGGGACATGACTTCAGGCCTGACTATCGCAACCTACGAAGTCTACGAGCTCAAGTTCAGGGAACACCTGTTATCGCGCTGACAGCTACAGCTACTCCTCGTGTGCGAAAGGATATATTGGATCAGCTCGACATGAAAGAAGACTCGGTCTACATTTCGAGTTTTAACCGAGAGAACCTGCATTACAGTGTTCGATCGAAGTTCAATGCAACGGCGCAGTTAGTGGATTTATTTAAGTCTCATAAGGGCGAGTCCGCGATAGTCTATTGTTTTTCACGGAAGAACACCGAAGAAGTAGCAAACGCGCTCAACAGGTCTGGGATCGACGCCTCTCCTTACCATGCCGGGCTTTCTAAAGAGGATCGTATGGAAACTCAGGATCAGTTTATCCGTGATGAGGTAACTGTCATTGTTGCCACGATTGCATTTGGAATGGGAATCGACAAACCGGATGTGAGATTGGTTATACACATGGATCTTCCTAAAACAGTAGAGGGATACTACCAAGAGACTGGGAGAGCGGGACGAGATGGATTGCCCGGTGAGTGTATTTTGTTCTACACATATGCGGACAAAAGAAAGCAGGACTACTTTATAAACATGATGCATAACAAGCAGGAGAAGAACCAGGCGATAAAGAAACTCGACGACGTTGTGTCCTACTGTCAGAGCGATGAATGTCGTCGTGCTGAGCTATTACGATACTTTGGTGAGGTATATGCGGATGACAACTGCGGCTCTTGTGATAATTGTTCGGCGCCGCCTGTTGAGGATTTTGACGCGACTGAGGTTTCGCAAAAGATCATGTCTGCAGTATTGCGTACTGGTGAGCGGTTTGGTGCTGCGTATGTTTGCGATGTGTTGCGAGGCTCGAAAAAGAAACAGATATTGGAGATGCAGCACGACACATTATCGGTTTACGGGATTGCGCGAGATTTGTCGGTTGGCGCATTACGATCATTTACCGAGTCTTTGAGGAAGCGTGGTTATCTTGAGAAGAATGAGGGAGAGTATCCAACTTTGCGTGTTAGCGCTCGAGGTCATCAGGCACTCAAGCAGGGCGATCCGATCATGTTGCCAAAACTGAATGCTGTTGTTGCAGCGCCAGTGAAGAAATCAAAGTCGAATCTTGATTATGATCTTGGTGTCTTTGAGAAATTAAGAACTTTACGAAAGAAGATCGCTGATGAGCAGGCCGTTCCCCCTTTTGTGATATTTGGCGATAAGTCTTTGCATGAGATGGCGTATTATCTGCCATCAAGCTTAGAGGCATTCTCGCAGTTGTTTGGAGTCGGGCAGAAGAAGTTGGATGCGTTTGGGGAAGATTTTCTGGCTACTATCGTTTCACACAGTAAGGAGCATGGACTCGAGGAGCGACAGGCGCCAGTCAGGAAAGTAACTTCGAGCATCAAGAAGTCGACAAAATCCAATACGGTCGAGGAGACGCGCGTCTTGTTGGCTGAGAAGCTTTCGATTGATGAGATTGCAAAGGAGAGGGGGCTTAGCGCTGGTACGATAGTCGCTCACATAGAGAAACTGGTTTACAGTGATGAGATTCCGGATATTGAGCACATCAAACCTAAGGAGACTGAGTTTAAGGTTATGCGTGATGCTTTTGAGGGGGCTGGAAGTACATCACTGACATACATTTTCAAAAAATTAGACGAAAAGTACGGGTACGACGAGCTCCGTGTGGCTCGATTGTTCTTGTAATCTTGACAAGGGCAGAAGATGGGACTACATTGAGAGCGCCTAAACAGAAAGAGGTGGGGCCGTGAATACTTCTCTTCCAGAGAGAATTGGACCGTATAAGGTACGGAGGCTACTTGGTGAAGGATGCTCAGCGTGGATCTTTCATGCGGAAAAGGATCTGGGACGAGGTCGGGTACGTAGGGGGCGGCGCTGCAAGCTACGGGATGTAGCGATCAAAGTTCCAAAACCTGGTACATCGGACGAGTTGTTCGTTGACGAGGCCGCTATTGGCAGCAGGGTTCGTCATCAGAACCTTGTGAAGGCAAGTAGGCTATTTCGGTACAAGGGTCGACCGTGTATCGAAATGGAGCTGGTCAGAGGCGTGCAGTTGGACAAGCTGGTGGTTGACCGAAGGGTGGTCCGACCAATGCATCCACTGCGAGCCGCAGAGGTCGTACGGCAAGCTGGCGTCGGTCTGAACCACTTCCACGGCATGCGAAGTGGCATGGGTGTCCCGCTGAGAGCGGTGCATTGCGACGTCAAAACTAGCAACATCATCGTCACGACACGCGGACGAGTCAAGGTGTGCGACATGGGCGTCTCGCAGTTCTATGGAGGGACGTTTCAAAGCGAGCCCGACATGGTGCGTGGAACTCCTGAGTTCATGTCGCCGGAGCAGGCAACGGCGCAGGTGCTTGACGGGCGTTCAGACGTCTTCGCACTCGGCACGCTCCTTTTCACGCTGGTCATGGCTCGACACCCGTTCGCCGGTTGCAATGCAACTGAAACCATGAACATGGTCGCGTTGGGACAGTATCGTGACCAACTTGTGAGTTTTGGCTTGAGGTCACCGGAGCTGTTGCATGTTCTGGCTAGGTGCTGGTTCGTGGATAGACGTCATCGATTCCAGTCTGCTGGAGAGCTCGCGCACGAGCTGGGCCGTGTCCAGAAGATGATGGTCGTAGACTGGAATGGGGAAGAGATGCCCCCGACGCTTGTCGACATGGTCGCGCACTACAAGCCTTCCGAGGGTCGACGCGTGTACATGGCGACGCAGACCGACGAGCAACCGGTACAGAGCTGGATCTAGCAAGGCGCGTAGGGCAACTCCCTGCGCGCGTTTTTTTATTTACTATTGACATTTCCTAGAAAGGGCTATACTCTCGCTTTGAACGAGGTGCTAGTACCTTCAACAGAAAGAGGTTTCGATGTTGGGAAGAATGAGAACTTTGACCGCGGTCCTCCTGTCCTTGGTCGTGTTTGGGATGCCTTCGCATCTGCTTGGGACCCCGGTGGTCAAGCTGGATCTTCCGGCAGCGTTGGTTGAGAATGAGGCGGCGCAGGTGAAGGAAGACACCGATGCGTTTTGCATGCTCGTCAATCTTGGGAGGCGAGCTCTCCAACGTGCTGAGATTTGGACGCAAATTGAGTACATTGCGTCCATCTATCCGCACGACGAGATCCAGTCTGGCACCCAGATGGCACGGGATGCTGGTCGCTTCTTCAAGGCGACCCTGCGTAATGCCTTGGACGACTCGGTGATCAGCAAGCTCGATGTCAAGGAACTTCAGCGCTTGATCAAGGCTCCAGACGGAGAGGTGGACTACGCTGCGATCGCGGTGGAAGCCAGGAAGCTCAAGCTTCAGATGACCGATGCGGCCAGCCTCATGGGTGTCATGATCACCATGCGGCGCGAAGAGCTGCGCGGTAAAGGCTCCCCAGTCGCCGATATCGAATTCGCGGCATGCCCGAGCGTGCCCTGAACAAAGAACGAACCGCCAGGACACTGTCCTGGCGGCCTTTTTATGTGAAAATTTTTAACGCATTCATGGTTGACAAACGTGAAAAGGGTTGATATTAAGTACATGACACGGGTACGGGGAACAAGGTAGTTCTCCTATCGGTCACTTGCACCAAGAAGGTTGAGGAACACGGTGGCTTTGCGCCAAATGGTAAAGAAAGAGCTCACGGGAGCGTGTGAGCGGTTGACGGGTGATCTGAGGGGATTCCGTGGCAACGCGACGGGGCTCGTAGGCTGCGCCTCCAATGTATGGGGCGACGTCACGGACATTCGGGGCGACGTCACGGGAATCGAGGGCGATGTCACGCGGATCAACGGAGATGTCACCAGGATTTACGGTGACGTCTCAGGGATCTCTGGCTTCATGACATGGAAGACCGGTGATGCGTCAGGGGTCGTGGGCAACCTCCTGGATCTCCGTGGCGATATCTCCGGAATCACGGGCGACGTTACGGGGATCAAGGGCTATGTCACGAGCCTGAGAGGGTGTGTATCGAAGCTCAAAGGGACGGTCAACGGAATCTCTGGGGACGTTACTGGGCTTCAGGACGACGGCTCTGGTATACGGGGCTACATCTCAGGGGTATGGGGGAACTTGGAAGGAATCCGAGGTAACATCTCCCGGATAACGGGCGACGTCTCCGGAATCACGGGCAACACATCAAGGATCAACGGTAATGTCTCCTGCATTCAAGGGGATGTAACAGGGCTCTGTGACACCGTTACCAAGATCAAGGGCGACGTCACGAATGCCCGAGGTAGCCTCTCCCAGATTACGGGCGACATCACCGGAGTCGTGGGCGACGTCACGGAGGTCCGAGGCTGCGTCTCGCAGATAACGGGCGATGTCACGGAGATCCGGGGCTGGGTTTCACGGATCTATGGCGACGTCACTGGAATCACTGGCGACGTTTCAGGAATCACCGGCGACGTCTCTGCGATCACGGGCGACGTCTCGGCAATCACCGGCGACGTCACGCTAGTTGAAGGCGATGCCACTGGACTCTCTGGCAGAGTCCAGGATTTCCTCAAGGACTAGCTGTAAGAACTACGAAGTCAGCCGCGGTACTCCCGCAGGCTGGCTTTTTTGTTTGGGCTATTATAATTACAACAAAAAAGCCCGAGCTTTCGCTCGAGCGCTTTTGGTGATCCCACGGGGAATCGAACCCCGATTTCCAGGATGAGAACCTGATGTCCTAGCCGTTAGACGATGGGACCATATTGGTCTATCTGACGCGGTGGATAGTACCGGGTATTTGGAAATACGTCAATAGAGTACAATGGTTGTAATGAATCTGTCTGTAATGAAACAAAATCACGAGCGTTATAGTGTATGAGTGAAGGATTTGTAAATACACGTCTTCCGAATGAAGATATGCTCGTTGAACAGGCGAAAACACAGGATGAGGCGTTTGGCGCTTTGTACGATTTTTATTTCCCCAAGATATATAAGTATATATTGCGGAGAGTAGGTCACCGCCAAACAGCGGAGGACCTTATTTCCTCCACGTTCATGAAGGCTTTTACAAAGCTTGATACGTACAAAAAGGGAACCGGATCGTTTCAGGCATGGTTGTACAGGATAGCCACGAACAACGTTATTGATCATTATCGGAGAGCAGGTAAGCGACAAGAGGTCGATATAGAGCCGATGATACATTTAGAGACAAATGAGCCTGGTCCGGAGCGGCATGCGAGCAATGCCATAGATCGAGAGAATATTGAGGAGGTATTAGGCAAACTGCCAGACAAAGATCAGGAAGTGTTGCAACTCAAGTTTTTCGCAGAGTTTTCCAACATTGAGATAGCGGAAGCGTTGGGAATATCAGTGAGTAACTCAGGAGTGAGGATATATAGGGCTTTAAAGAAATTCGAGTCGATTTATAAGGAATATGTCAAAGAATAAGGCAAAAAACCTTGAGAATGCTCAAAATAAGGGCATGAAGCCACAGGATTGTAATGATCCTGAGGTTTCTGCGTTGTTAGAAGTAAGTAATAAACTAACAACGCACGCAAATCGGGAATTGCCGGCATCGTCCGATCTTCAGGCAAGATTGAAGCAGGATATTGTACGAGCACGGCGAACCGAAAGAGCGTCCTCAACAAATTCAGATATGAACAAGAAACGAGTGCCTTTTTTCATGATGTTCACACCTCAGCGCATGAGCGTTGCGGTTGTGAGTCTTTTAATTGTTGCCGTAGTGGCAACAACAGTTCAGTACTGGCCAGGGATTGGTCCGGCACAACCGGGTCCATTTGGTCAGTTTTCGCGTTTAGTGGTTAATTCCGCGTACGCTCAGGATAACTTTAGTATCAAAGCCACGCTTGGTGATTCGATCGGAGTGGAGGCTAGTACGAGTTTTACGATTACAAGTAAGGATATTATCGACCCTTCCGATTTGAAGGATAGTATTCGATTGGTGCCGGCTGCGCCGTTTGATTTCGAGAAGATAGATGATCATACCTTCAGGGTTACCCCTGATGCGCCTTTGATTGATAGAACGGTTTATAGAATTGAGATTTCTGCATCATTCATTGCTGACACTGGAATTCGGTTTGAGCGAGAGTTCTCATGGGCTTTTCAGGTGAAGGACACATTTAAAGTGCAAAACACATTGCCAGGAAACTTATCAGATCAGGTGCCTTTGGATACTGGGATCGAGATTGCATTCAGTCACGAGAATCTAGAGAATGCAAAGGATCATATTTCGATAAGTCCTAACGTAAAGGGATACTTCGAGACTCATGGAAGAACGGTTGTATTCGTGCCACAGAGCCTTGAGGCAGGTAAAATTTACACAGTTACGGTTGATAAGGAGTTGAGCGTTATTGGTTCTGATGAAACTCTCGCGGAGGACTATGTCTTTCAGTTCGAGACAAGCCCAACATCGTATCGTCGTGGAAGTCGTCAGCCAAGCTTTGCGTTCACGGATGATGTAGTTCAGTTCTCGCCAGAGGATGCCATTGCATTGCCTGCATACGCTTATCAGAACGCTGAGACCACATTACCGGTTTCCGTGTTCGCGTTCTCAAGCTCTGACCAGTTTGCGGATGCGCTCGCAAACAAGGCGGCTCAGCCTCAGTGGGCAAGTTGGGCACGAGAATCTCATGTTTACGATACGTCTACTTTGACATCAATTTCAAAAACAGACATTCAGATTCAGACATACGAAGTGAACCGATACAACACGCGAAGCTACGTGGTGTTGCCAGATGATCTTGATAACGGTTTCTATTTGGTGGAGGCAGACTATGGCGGCGAGATGAGGCAAGTATATGTACAGGTTACGAACCTTGCAGCATTCTCAACTATCACAGATACTGACACGCTAGTTTGGGCGCA
>JABIWD010000028.1 GCA_018701105.1 Candidatus Uhrbacteria bacterium
AAGACGCTTTGAAGGAGCGAGTAGCTAAGCACCTCTAGTATGCGTGATGTTGTTATTCTAGGCTCAGGTCCTGCTGGTTTGACTGCAGCGATCTATGCAGCACGAGCAGATTTAAAACCGCTCGTTGTTCATGGGCCGCAACCTGGTGGTCAGCTCACAATCACAACCGAAGTAGACAACTGGCCAGGATTTGAGAATGGAGTCATGGGGCCGGAGCTTATGGAAGAGATGAAAAAGCAGGCTGCGCGTTTTGGCACAGAGTATAAGGAAGGTTGGGTCGAGAAGGTCGATCTTGCTGAAGACAAGAAGGTGCTGACATTTGCCGACGGATCTACTCTCGAGACCAAAGCGTTGATAGTCACTACAGGAGCGACCGCTATGTGGCTCGACATTCCTGGGGAACAGGAGTTTCAGGGGAAGGGTGTGAGTGCATGTGCTACATGTGACGGGTTCTTCTTCCGCGATAAGAAAGTTCTTATAGTCGGTGGGGGAGATACTGCTTTGGAAGAGGCTACATTCCTGACAAAGTTTGCGAGCGAGGTTGTTATGTTGGTTCGACGAGATGAGTTCCGCGGATCAAAAGCGATGCAGAAGAAAGCTCGTGAGAACGACAAGATCACAATCATGTGGGACACTTCCGCGATTGAGGTTTTGGGAGATGGGAAAGTCACTGGTGCCAAGATCGTGAATAATAAGACAAAGGAAGAGAGCGAGATCTCTGCCGACGGTTTCTTTGTAGCGATCGGTCACAAGCCAAACACGGATTTGTTTAAGGGTCAGCTCGACATGTTGGATAGCGGATATCTGACAATCGCCGAGCCTTTCACTACTAAGACGAAGGTGCCGGGAGTGTTCGCCGCAGGGGATGTTGCGGATCATGTATATCGCCAAGCCGTTACGGCTGCGGGTACAGGATGTATGGCAGCATTGGACGCAGAACGCTGGTTAGCAGAATAAAAAAATCGACGAGCCCAGCGCGGGCTCGTCTTTGTTTACGTGCAGACTTCTCGTCTACGTGAGGACTCTCTTCATCTGGAGAGCCTCATTCTTCGGTCGTTTCCCTGGTACGTTGACCCTGAACCCGTGCGATCTCGCATCGTGAATGAGTGCCTTGCCGATGTCCCAGAGCAGAATGACCAACTCGGGGTTTCGGAGCAGCTCAGCGTCGATGATCTCAGGGATGTCCATGTCACCGGTGAGCTTGTCGTCTCCCTTGCCCAGTCCCGCGCCGTAGGCGATGGTGCCATTGATCCAGCGAAGAAGCAGGACCGCGGCCGAGACATCTTTGGAGTCGAACAGCTCCCCGTAATGCCTCTCGAGTGCGAGCCAGAGCCCGTTGCTCAGGAAGTAGCGCTCAAGGACCTGGAGGGTCCGCATGTACATGACCCCACCGGGCGGTCGGAATACGTTCTCCGGTTCAACCACGATTGCCAGCGTCTCCTTTTTCGTTCTGCCAATGCACACGTACAGACGTGCCGCCTGCGAACCTGTGGTCACCGTTCTCATACTCACGCTCCTCCTCGCAAAGTGTTTCCGAAGCTTGTTATGTTGTACAGGGAAACCTGCACTTTTGTCAAAAATAAGAACGACCCCCTGCACCAGCCGGTACAGGGAGCCGAGGTTCTTGATCCGACGCGCTACGACGTAGGCGCCGATTGCCGAAACACCGAGAAGGATCCGCCGATCGTGCGGATGCGCGTTACACAGCGAGCATATCTCTCCATTGTTGGATCGGTTGGGGAAGACGGGTGCGCGACCAGACGGCCGCATGGGGCTCATCAGCATTCAGCTGCGAGTCGAAGAAATGTTAACAAAACGATGTTTTTTTGTCAAAAAAAATCACCCCGCTCTTCGCGAAGGGCGGGGCAGTTACGTAGTTGCGCGGTCGATTGTGACTTGCGTTGCCTTGAGTCCGGCGAAGAAGCCGATCAGGATCATGGCTGGTCCGAGCGTGGTCACTGTTCCTTCGATGCCTCCCACCATTGCGCTGAGGACGCTGATTGCGATCCACACGAGCAGGAGTATCGGAGACGCGAGGGCAGTGAAGCATCCAGCGAACAGGTTGAACCCCTGAAGCTTGAATGTCTTGGTTGCCCATCCGTACGCAACTCCTGCGAACAGGATCAGCAGAAGGTGCGGCAGAGCGTCTGGCGTGAAGCCGTAGGTCGTGAATACTGTGGCGACGTGTTCCATTTCGTCCCCCTTTCGAGAGAAAGATACTTAATATATCGCTATCTGTCAATCTATCAACATCGTTGCACGCCCCCAGTTTTATTGCTAGGATAAGGGAACTATGCAGAAGTACAATCACGATCACGACAAAAAATGGCAGGACGCCTGGGAGAAGGCTGGGATTTTTAATGCCGAGGACTCCTCCGATAAAGAAAAATTTTACTGTTTGGTGGAATTTCCGTTCCCATCAGGTTCGGGACTTCATGTTGGACACGTGCGATCTTATACCGCGCTCGATATTGTTGCGCGAAAGCGTCGCATGGAAGGTTATAACGTTCTGTACCCAATTGGTTGGGATGCATTCGGATTGCCTGCGGAGAATTACGCGATCAAGACGGGCCGTAAGCCGAAGGACATCACAAAGGAGAATACAGATACTTATCGTCGGCAGTTGAAGTCGATGGGATTGAGTTTTGATTGGGCGCGTGAGGTGAACACGACTGACCCCGAGTACTACAAATGGACGCAGTGGATGTTCTTGGAGTTTTTCGACGCCGGTTTGGCGTACAAGAAAAAGCTTGCCATCAACTGGTGCGTGAGTTGTAAGATTGGCCTTGCGAACGAGGAAGTTGTGAATGGTGCGTGTGAGCGATGTGGTGGGGAAGTTGAGAAGCGTGATAAGGAGCAGTGGATGATTGCTATCACAAAATACGCCGACCGATTGATCGAGGACCTTGAGGGGCTCGACTATTTAGAAAAAATCAAGAAGCAACAGGTAGATTGGATCGGACGATCCGAGGGGGCGTCGATTACCTTTAAAGTCGATGCGAGCAAAGAGAAGATTGAGGTCTTCACGACTCGACCCGACACGTTATTCGGTGCTACGTACATGGTGCTCGCGCCCGAGCACGACCTAGTGAACAAGATTACGAGCGACGAGCAACGAGATGCGGTTGCGAAGTATGTAAAAGCAGCTTCAAAGAAAACCGACATCGAACGCGGAGATGCAGACAAGGCAAAGACCGGTGTTGCAACCGGCGCGTTTGCGATCAACCCAGCGACAGGTGAGAAGATTCCAGTTTGGGTTGCGGACTACGTGCTCATGGGATACGGGACGGGCGCGATCATGGCAGTTCCGGCGCATGATGAGCGGGACTACATGTTTGCGAAGGAGTTTGGTTTGAAGATTGAAAAGGTGATAGCTCCAGATGGTGATGTTGGTGGGGTGGGCGTGTTATTGCAAGCGAACTCTGGCTCGTTCATGTTTCAGAAACGAGACGGGAACACAGATCGCGATCCAAATATGGTTACAGCCTTTGGAGGTGGGATCGAATCGGGCGAGACTGCTTTGGATGCTGCGGTTCGTGAGGTGAAAGAAGAAACAGGACTGGAGATCAGTGCATCTGATTTGAATGCCATCGTGGATCTTGCTAGCAAGAACACCGAGGGTCAGAAGATCCGCATGTATATTGCGCGAGGTTTTGAAGCGAAGGATGTGACTGTGTCAGAGGGTGTTGGCATGACAGAAATGAGTATCGATGAAGCGCTCCAGTCGGATGACGTTACAGAATTTACAAAGGAAGCATTGTCGAGTCTCGATAGTGCATACACGGGCGACGGTAAACTCGTAAACTCCGACTTCTTGAACGGACTCGACGTCGACTCGGCTAAGCAGAAAATGATTCTGTGGCTCGAAGACGAGAAGATCGGTGAAGGGAAGACTAACTATCGATTGCGTGATTGGGTTTTCTCTCGACAGCGATATTGGGGTGAGCCGATTCCTCTAGTTAATTGTGAGAAGTGTGGATGGGTTCCTGTTCCGGAGAATCAGTTACCTGTTGAGTTACCCGATGTTGAGAAGTATGAGCCTACGGATTCCGGTGAATCGCCACTTGCTGCGATCACAGATTGGGTGAACACGAGTTGTCCTCGATGTGAGGGGCCTGCGACTCGTGAAACGGACACTATGCCAAACTGGGCGGGGTCGTCTTGGTATTTCTTGCGGTATATTGATCCGCATAACGACAACTTCTTTGCGGACTCAGATAAACTCGCGGAATGGATGCCAGTGGACTGGTACAACGGCGGGATGGAGCACACTACGCTTCACTTGTTGTACTCACGTTTCTGGAACAAGTTCTTGGCCGACCGCGGGCATGTTCCGGCGACTGAGCCTTATGCTAAGCGTACGAGTCATGGCTTGATTTTGGCGGAGGATGGATCAAAGATGTCTAAGTCAAAGGGGAACGTTGTGAACCCTGACGACATTGTAGTGAAATTTGGCGCGGATACTTTGCGCGTTTACGAGTTGTTCATTGGACCGTTTGGCGAGCCTGCACCATGGAGTGAAAATGGGTTGCTTGGAGTGAAGCGTTTCTTGGATAAGTCCGCGCGGCTCAGCGAGATGATCGTGGACGCGGAATCTGAGCTCGTTACCAAGTCACTTCACAAGATGGTGAAGAAAGTTGGTGAAGACATTGAGGCGATGCGGTTTAACACCGCGGTG
>JABIWD010000061.1 GCA_018701105.1 Candidatus Uhrbacteria bacterium
CTTCATTGCATGTTGATGAGGCTCGTTTTGATACGGATGAGCTAAATGAGCTGATTGAAGATCTGAAAGAGGCTATGAAGGAGGATAATGGGATTGGGATTGCGGCGCCACAGGTTGGTGTGCATGATCGTGTGATCATTGTTGATATGGGTGACATTGGACCGACTGCGTTTGTGAATCCGAAGATCGTCTCACGCTCAATGAGCAAGTTCGACTTTGAGGAAGGTTGCCTTTCTGTGCCTGGAGTTTATGGGATGGTTGAGCGCCACAAGAAAGTTAAGGTTAAGGCGTATACACAGAATGGTGAGCCAGTGACGTTAGGTTTAAAAGGTACACTCGCTGTTGTGTTCCAACACGAGATCGACCATTTGGACGGAATACTGTTTATTGAAAAAGTAAAAGTCTACACACATGGAGCCAACGTACAAATTTGATCAACTCAAAGTTATTTACTTTGGCACACCCGAGGTTTCTATATTTGGTTTGAAGGCGCTCATTGATGACGAGCGTTTTAAGGTTCTGGCAGTTGTTACGCAGCCACCGAAACCAGTTGGACGAAAACAGGTGATCACAAAGTCGCCTATCCATGATTTTGCGGACGAGCATAAGATTCAGGTACTGACTCCAGTGAAAGCTCGAGATGCAATGGGCGAGCTTACTGGTTTTGATGCTGATCTACATATCGTAGTTGCATATGGGCAGATATTGCCGAACGATCTGGTTGAATCTCCATACTACGGAACGCTAAACATCCACCCTTCTCTTCTACCAAGATGGCGAGGAGCGGCGCCTGTCCCTGCTACGATTTTAAGCGGCGATAAGGAGGCTGGGGTGTGTATAATGCTAATGGACGATAAAATGGACCACGGGCCAGTTTTGGACGTCCAGAAGGTCGTTGTTGGTGGGAAAACAACGGATGAATTGCTGCCTGAGCTCATGAAGCTAGGTGCTGACCGACTTCCTGATATTGCCAACGAATGGGCGAAGGAGCGGATGACACCAAAACCTCAAGATCATGATCTTGCTACATTCAGCAAAATGATGAGTCGTGACGATGCCAAGATCGATCTCGCTGCGCCGATCGAGCAGATCGAGCGCATGATTAGAGCGTATGACCCATGGCCAGGCACGTGGATCGAAGCTGAGATCGACGGTACATGGAAGCGTGTAAAGATATTGAAAGCTCACATCGGAGGAGAGGACGCGGACATGACGCTCAAAACGAGCTCGAACGAGACCAGTATCGCGACACTCACGATCGACTCGCTGCAGATTGAGGGCAAGAAGCCGATATCGGGTGAAGAGTTTGCGAAGACACACAAGAATCAGACCTGGAATATAAAATAGCAGGCATTTAATGCCTGCTATTTTGCTGACGTTTTCTTGTAGTTCTGGAATTGCTGGTTGTGCTGACTTTCACTGAAACGAAAAGGTTGCTTCACTACCGTTCGCAATGACGTGCTGGGTTTCAATCATTATCAGACATTCCGAAATGTCAGATAACTACTAGAACGTCATTGCGAGGAGTGAGTGGTAACGAGCAACGAAGCAACCTTTTCGATTAAGCGAGTGCTGGCGAATACCGGCAAGTATCAGCGAATTTTGACCTTTGCGCAAAATAAAACACGCGCTCTTCGACGCGTGAGTGTACCCTGCCAACGCAGGTGGTTCCAACATAGAGTCCGATCGGGCTTGGGCGAACCCATACCGTTGCGAAGAGACAGCCATGGCCTTGCACCATGTTCCTAACTCAGTGTTAACCGCATTGTACATGAACGGATATTTCCGTCAAGGTTAGCGAGTGCTATTTGGACCGGTTAGCCGTTGCACTTGCGGTCTTTCGCTTCATGATAACGAGTTTCTTTTTACGCGCCTTTTGCAACCGTTCATCCTCGAATGGAATCAGCGCGACGACGATAGCAATAGTTCCCCACCCTATTGGATGGTTGAGATATGGCGAGAAGAAATGCACGACGTAAATACCGACGATGCTGAGGAACATTGTGGCGTATAACCACCGTCGAGGCTTGTCGATTTCGAATAAGATCCAAAGGTCCTTGAAAAGAAGTCTTGATATCCAAAGTATGAAGAAGGCTCCTAGTATTCCAAATTTGAGCCACAGATCCAACCAGCCCCACTCGAATGCATATGTCTCTACAATGTCTGAGTCGTGACTATCTATCCAGCGCGGATCGCTAGTTTTGTATGCAAGAGTTTTGCCGAGTCCGTAGCCAGATACAGGTGATTCGATAACGGCGTCGAGCATTGGGGTAAGTAATTGAGTGCGTGAGTCTATCGCGACGTCACTAACACCGGTAGCTCGTCCAGAGAAGAGACCGCTAAAGAATGCAAAATCAACAGACTGATAAATTGGTACCGCGATGATGACCCAGAGTAATGCGAGAGCTCCGATCTTGATTGCAGCGAAGTCAGGTACCTTCGATAAAGTCTTCTTCCACCCTGTCCATTTTAGTACGGCGATGAAGAGTATTGGAACAGTTGCAACCAACGCGACCCAGAAGCTTCTAGATAAACTCGCCAAGATAGCTGCGAATGTGATTAGGAATATAATGCGCGCGCCAGAATCTCGTGACTTTTCTCCTATCCAGATGTACGCAGCCGATCCCAACATCGCCGGTACTAAGAACCATTGGGACTGCAGGAAGACTCGATATATATTTCCACCCTGCAACGTAATCTCGCCAAGTCGCGTGTCGCGGATCCATGTGTATACGTAGTCTAGTGTCTTTGGATGTAGATGACCAAACATGAACAGGAATAGCAATGTCTTGGATGCGATCCAAAGCATCCCCGCTCCTACAGCCTGCAAAAGTAGTCGTCTTGAATCTGCGTCTCGAACCCAAACCCACGCTGCTAGGACATAGCCGATAGCGAGGTACCCGTTTGCATCCAGGTAAATGTTCCGTAGTCCATTGCCGTTTAGAACTCCAAGAAGAACTGCATACAAGATCACGGTCGCGATCAGTAACGAGAGCATTCGGAAGTGCGCTGGAATTGGGTTCTCGCGTTTCTTAAGTATAGAAAAGATTGTCGCTAACATCAGGATTCCGAATATCGCGATACGTAGGCCAATCGACGCACCGAGCATTTCAATGTTCAGGCTGTGACCGTTTGATGTCGCGATGATCTCGGCGACTGCAATTGGAAATAACCATTCAGGATGTTTGTTTGCGATCATGACGAGCAAGATCACTGCGATCGCAAAGAGCGCAGACTCAAGCTCGGTGTGCAATGTTAGGAACGACAAGATGTCGAGTGCAACAAGTCCGCCAAGAATTAACCACATTGGTTTCCCTGTGAACTGCTTGATGAACGTTAACTTCATAGGGAGTGCTTGTTTATGATGACAGCCTTTGCTGCTTCGTACTTCTTTACGCGTGCCGATATTCCTGGCAGCCATTTCCATGGCGCCTTGTACCAGCTCTTTGGTAACCATGACGATATTCCCGCGCGTTCAACTGTCATACTCATGAGCTCGCCTGGCACGTAGACACCCGTGTGCCCCGCTTCGCTCATAGTGAGCCACAGGTCCCAGTCCTGGAATCGCTTCACAGCTTCGTCGAACATCGGAAAGTCATCACGCTTAATCAGCCCTGAGGTGTGAATGTAGTTCATCTTCTTGAGACGTTCGATATCGAAAGCACCCGTTTTAAAGAGCTTCCACCCAAACCTGAAGTCTGAGTAAGCAAATGAAGCTTCAGAGCCTATAAGAGCATTCTCGAGCTTCTCGAGGGCATCTGGTACAAGAATTGCATCAGCATCTAAGAAGATTACGTAGTCACCGCTCGATTCCTTGAAACCTCGGTTCCGAGTTGGATTCGAGCCTCTATTCTCTTGGTGTATGACTTTCACGCGATCCAGTTCCTCGTACTGTCTTAACGCATCCTTTGTATCGTCTGACGATCCATCATTAACAACAATGATTTCGATATCAACATTGGTCGACGAGAGCGCCGAGTCTATCGCCTTACCTACGGAGCTCGCGTGATTATAGCTTGGAATTATGACGGATATCATATTTCCTCTAGTCGTGCTTTCAGTTTTGAAAATACTGCGTCGGGTGTGAAGTGCTCATCAACTCGCTTCTTTGCTGCGGCACCAAGCTCGACTCGTCTACCACGATCTTGAATCAACCGCATCATTGCATCGGTAAGTTCCTCGTCAGAGCTCACCAGGAATCCAGTCTCGCCATCAAGGACGGCCTCGTCAACTCCAGGAATTCTACTTGCGATCGACGGTACACCAAAAGTAGCAGCCTCTGCGTATACAATTCCAAATCCCTCACGATCACCTTGCGTCGTAATCGTTGGCATAATAAAGATATCCGCCTTGCTGAGTCTTCTGTGAACGTCCTCATCGGGCGCATCAACAATAATTCTCACAATCTCGCCAAGATCAAGTTCCTTTACGAGCTCAAGAAGAGTTTCTCGATATTCTCCATCACCTCCATATATCGTGTAGCGCAAACGACCATGCATATGCGGCATCTTAGAAAGTGCGCGGAGAACTCTTTGATGACCCTTTCTTTCAACAAGACGCCCAACAGATATCAGATTTACTGTCTCCGATTCCTGGCGCTCTCCAACCTCGCCTCGTATACCAGGAAGTGGATGAACAACCATAGGATCAACCTTCACAAACTTTTCAACCTCGTCGGCAAGATACTGAGTGTTTGTAACAACTGTGTGCGCCCTCTTTAATATAATCTTTGTAATAAACTTCTTCCATAAATTGCGCGTAGCAAGCTCAAAGTCCATTCCATGTAATACGACAACGTATGGGACTTTGTTGCGACGCCAGTTTAGAAAAGCAACGATACCAAGTGGCAGCACATGGTGAACCATCAGCACATCATCCTCTCGGTCGAGTATAAGCTGCAGCGCGCCGATCCATCCTGGCCAACCAGCGCTCATGAATCCATGCTCCTCATCCGTAAGAACCGTCATGTCATCACCAAAAAACTTACACATCTCTTCTGTGTATCTTGCCACGCCGCCTTTGGCTGGTGGGTAATCGATTGTCAGCGTGCACATCTTCATACCTTTCTTATACCACGAAAGAAGCTTTTTATCTGGTCAAACTCAATTGCCTTGAATACGAACAAGCTCGCGACATAAGTAACGCCACCTGCAACGATCTGGAATACGACATGTGCAATCTCGCGCAATCCCATTACAACAAGGAACATGAGCGCTCCTGACAATACGATAGGAGCCCATACCCTTAGGAGTTTTACGAGATCGTACTTCAACGACTTTCGTACCGCAACCATACCGGCCGAGAACAAGAAAAAGAAACTTAGTAGTGCTGCGATACTTGCGCCGAGTACGCCATGTACCGGAATCAAGATCACGTTTGCAACAACATTGATCACCATTGTTCCACCCATGATCGTAGTCTTTGTAGACTGTCGATCGTCCGCGTTCAGCATCGCACCAATCGGAAAATCGAGGAAGATAAAGATCAGCACAAATATCAATACCTGCAATGGCATCACAGAATTCAAGTAATCGGTTCCGTATATCAGTGGGACAACCGAACCGGCTACTGCAAAGATGCCGAGCACTATCGGAATCGCTAGGATCATCATGTACCACATAGCCTTGTTGAAGGTATCCTCGAGTCCCTTCTTGTCGCCTTCCTGTATCAGTCTGCTAAAGGTCGGATACAGAGCAGCAACAAATGCCATTGGCAGAAATTGGAAGGCGTATGTGAGTTTGTATGCTATCGAATACCACCCAACAGCCTCGTCACCAACAAAACGCTCGAGCAGTATCGAGTCAGTTGTGGAATAGATCTTCACGAAAATCGCAGCGAGTGCAAACGGTAGCGCCATCTTGATCAATCTCTTTGACCACTTGGAACCGAGACTCAGCTTGAAAGGTTTCAGTCCCACTTTACGCAATCGTGATGATGAGTAGAGGACATTCCAGAGACTACCTCCGAGCAAGGCCACGATCAACACAACAAGATTTGGCGCGACAAGCAAGCTCGTGATTCCAATCATCAGCGTTATCGCCTGCCCAATAAAGATACCAACAGACTCAAATCCTAGCGTGTGCCGTCCGCGGAATACTCCGTAGTATGTAAGGTGAAATGAATCGAGGATCATCACTCCTATTGCGACATACATCAGCGATCGCGTTAGCTCGTCGTACCCAAGCGCGAACGATACGATGACAACGATCGCTGCGGCGAGTGCACTGAGTCCAAGTTTCATGCCTAGCACATGACTCAGGATCTTCTGCTGGTCATCCGGATGCTTTGCGGTTTCGCGTACGAGTACTGGCGTTAGTCCGAAGTCTGCGATCACTCCAACCATGGTCGTTATCGACAGTGCCAAGAAGTACTTCCCCGTCCATTCAACTCCGACAATACGTGCAATCAAAGCAAAATAGACAAAAGCAATAAACTTTTGTCCGATTGAAGCTACTGTCAAAAACGCGGTATTACGTGCTAAACGCGACATATGTTAGGCTTATCCTACCTTATTACGAAGGCTTGATCAATTGACAAGGGCGATCTCTTTGGGTATACAAGTAGCAGGAGGACCTATGATGTTGAAGCCAAGGTTGATCGCGATCGCAAAGCTGACTGCCCTCACAATCGCAAGCAACGGGCCAGGACTGATCCTGGTGCTGTACGGCTTTGTGATTTTCGGGCTTTCGGTCACAGAGAAGATAGACGTGAACAAGATCATGCTGATGTTTCTCGCAGGGATGATGTACGTCGCCATCCCAATGAGGTGGATGAGCAGGTGGATCGACGCCAAGATCTCTCAGGTAGAAGAAGAA
>JABIWD010000043.1 GCA_018701105.1 Candidatus Uhrbacteria bacterium
ATGCCTCATCAGCGATTCGCTTGCGCTGAGCTCCCTCGAAAGTAAATGGCTTAGTTACAACGGCAACCGTGAGCGCGCCAACATCGCGTGCAAGTTTTGCAACATGATAAGCGGCACCACTTCCTGTTCCACCACCAAGACCACAGGTAATAAATACCATGTCTGCCCCGTTGATAAGATTTCGGATTTCATTTTGACTCTCCTCGGCTGCACGGTATCCAATATCTGGATTCATTCCAGCACCGAGTCCTCGTGTTACCGACTTTCCGATTGCAAGCTTCTGTTGTGCTGGTGAATGGTGTAGAGCCTGTACATCTGTGTTGAGTGCGATGAATTCGACACCCTTAATTCCAGACTCGACCATGCGTGTGATCGCGCTGCCTCCTCCTCCGCCAACACCTATAACTTTGATGCGAGCAAATGTTTCAATCTCTGGTTGTACCTGTGCCATAGGAAGTAAAAGCGTTCAGCTTTGAATACATTACTTGTTCAGTCCCCCAACCATGAACACGTTCTTTATACACCGATTATACCATTGAGGGGCATGCGGTCAACCTGATGTCAATAGGTTGTCTAGCAACAAGAAATTGTCTACAAAAAAACAACCTTCAATAAATTGAAAATTGCCAAATTGCCAAATTGAAAATTTTTGTCTCTACGGCATCAAGCCCTTCATCCATCCTTTGACCGTGTCACCTATTTTATCGACACTTTTCACCTTATCCATGAATGCACCGAACGATACACTACCAGAACCGTTCTCGGAATCCTCTGCCCACTTCACGAGCCCTATAGCTGTGGCAAATCCAATGTCGTTCACCTGCTCAACTGCAGACGAAACGCCAAGTGGTGTACCAACTGTAACCGGTAATCTCAAAACCTCCTTCACAACCTCCGACATCCCAGGAAGTCTCGCTCCAGCTCCAGTGATAAACACTCCTGCAGGAAGCAGACCCGATCGATCGATTTTAACCAATTCTTCGTCTACCTTTTCAAAGAGCTCCTCGCAACGTGCATTAATGATCTCAGCCAAAAACTGGTGAGTACACGTCTCATCTCCCAATGCTCCAAAATCAGCAACAGAAATCTTGGCTCCACGCTCTGTTTGAGCTGGTAGCGCAGTTCCGTGCTTCAACTTGATCTTCTCAGCTACTTCAATTGACGTTCGTAATCCAATCGCGATATCAGACGTTATATGATCGGCTCCGATCGGCAATACTGCAACATGCCTCACATCCCCTTCTTCATAGACGATCACACTCGTTGTCTGCGCCCCAACGTTCACAACAACAGACCCAAGCTCTTTCTGCTTTGGAGATAGAACAGCCTCACCAGTTGCGAGTACAGAAAACACGAGATCGTCGATATTGATCCCTGTTCGATAAACACACTTTGTGATGTTCTTAATCTGAGATGTAAGTCCCTGCACGATCAAAGCATCTACCTCAAGTCGTATCCCAGTCATTCCAACAGGATCCTTAACTCCACGCTGACCATCGACCGTAAAGCTCTTCGGGATCACATGCAAGATCTCGTGGTTACTCGGCGTAGCGACAGTACGAGCAGCCTCGATAGCACGATCAACATCTTCCTCGCGGATCTCACCGTCTGATCGAGCCGCTCCAATGACACCCTTACTCTCCTGAGCAATTATGTGTACGCCACTAATTCCAACCCACGCACTTTGCACCGGCTGACCTGTCATTCTCTCTGCATGCTCCAGACATTTCGAAACACTCGCCACCGCATCGTCGATGCTCGTGACGGAACCTTTCGAAACACCTTGAGACGGAATCTCCACTGCTCCCAAGATTGTGAGGTCAGAGATCCCTCGATCCCGCTCTACGCGTTGACCAACAACAATACGGATCGATGAAGATCCGATATCTATCCCTGTTAGTAATGGTGATCCTTTCGCCATAGTGTCTCTATTATAGCTACGTAGAGGGTATTAAATCAAGCTTTGGAAATATGGAGCGAATATAATGAAGCCAATAACGACCGATGTCACGGCCACAACGAGCACGGCTCCAGCCATTAAATCCTTGATATCTCTCACAATAGGCTGCAAACGCGGCTTCAATCCATCAGCCATCCTTTCAATCACGCTGTTGAACAGCTCAAGCACCAAGACCGACGCAATGAGCAGTATCAATAGTATGAACTCCCATGTCCTAACTTGGAAGATTACTGCTGTACACAAAATGAGTACACCTACAATTATCTGAATACGAAAATTACGCTCTGTCCATGAGACCACTCCAATACCCCTGAGCGCATGCTTTAGACTGGAGAAAAATGAATTTCGTTTTGCCATATTATAGATCTAGAATTCGTTCTTGAAGCCTGAACATCTTAGTTTTCTTTGTTGGAGTCTCATGGTCGTATCCGAGCAGATGAAGGAAACCGTGAACTATCAAAAGCTTCACCTCCGAGATAGGCTTCTCGCCCCTCTCCAATGCCTGCTTTTTTGCTCGCGGATAATACACCAGAATCTCACCAAGATAACCCGACTTGGCGTGAGGCTCCTCTGATGGGAATGCTAGAACGTCTGTAACGCCAGTGCCTCCATAGTATGCCTCGTTCAGCCTCGTCATCTCTGACTTTGTTACAAACGCTATCGACATATTTCGCTCTCCTTTGAGCTTCAAGATACCCTCGGCGTGTTTCATCAGAGCATCCACCACGATGGTCTTTATTCGCTGACCACCCAAAAGCCGACCATAGTTTAGTTCAAACTTGATCATGACTCTAGTAAGCCATTGGAAAGGCTGTTGATGAACATTTCAAACGTTTGTCGGTATTCTACACGCGTTGCACCCTCAAGCTTGTACTCGAACTCGAGCACAATGTCGTCTGAGAAGCGTACAAACGCCGTCTTGTGGTCCTCCGTCCAAATTCCAGTGTACCCTTGCTTTGTACGGAAAGGCTCCAAATTCTGCCTTACAACAGCCGGAACATCGTCCGCATAAAACTGCTGGAGACTCTGCGCAGAAGACACGGCGTGTTGCGTCACAATGAACTGCTCACCTGAAGGAGCGGTTGTAGTCAGGCTCCTAAGCGTGCTGGAAACATCATGCTGCCATAGCGCTACAACATTGATCACGTACGCCATTCCCTCAGGACGAAGCTGAGCAACCGCACCAGTGTCTAGCAAAGTTCTTGGCGCAAAGCCGTCTGGGTGGAATAGATGGAACACCTCGTTTCCGTCTAAGAAACCGTCTTGATCTGTATCGGGCCGGTTTGGCTTAGTGCCGTACAGCTCCTCTTCTTTATCTGTCAGTCCATCACTATCGGTATCTTTTCCTGGCAACACCTCAAAAACCGCCGGAGTCGTTACTGGAGGCGTTACTACAGGAGTCGTTGTCGTTACCGGAGGTGTTGGAGTTGGAACGGGTACGGTAGGCGTAGGAGCTGGCGCAGTCGGAGCAACCGGCTCCGGCTC
>JABIWD010000030.1 GCA_018701105.1 Candidatus Uhrbacteria bacterium
GATATCGTACGCTTTCATCTGGAACACTCGTCCCGATGTCGTGAAGAACAACAATCGTGTATGCGTGCTCGTCGAGAACACTTTATCGACGATATCTTCTTCCTTTGTAGACAATCCAACAACTCCCTTTCCTCCTCGCTTCTGAGTCTTAAATGTATCTGGGTCAATGCGCTTGATGTATCCATCGCGCGTCATCATTACAATAGTATCTTCATCAGGGATCACGTCTTCCATAGCGAACGCTTTCACGCCGTGCTTAATGATCTCCGTTCGACGCTCATCTCCGTACTTCTCCATAACTTCCTCCACTCCATCTCGTACAACTCCAAGCATCTTCTTCTCCGACTTCAAGATGCCCTCAAGGAACTTGATGAGCTTCATCTTTTCCTCGAGCTCCTGTGTAATCTTCAGTGCCTCCAAGTTAGCCAACTGCTGCAATCGCATTTCCAAAATAGCAGATGCCTGAATCTCTGAAAGCTTAAACTTCTTAATCAAGTTCTCTCGCGCCTCATCTCGATCCTTAGATTTCTTGATTGTGTCGATCACTGCATCGATCTTAGCGAGTGCGAGTGCGAGCCCCTCCAAAATATGTGCTCGTTCTTTGGCGCGGTCAAGATCGTATTGTGTTCGACGTCGAATAACTTCTTTTCGATGCTTCACATACTCTTCCAACATCGACTTCAAGTTCATCAGACGCGGCTGAACACCGTCAACAAGCGCAACCATGTTCACATGGAAGGTCGACTGCAACTGCGTCATCTGGAACAGACGGTTCAAAACCTTCTTAGGATAAGCATCCTTCTTGAGCTCGATTACGATACGAACACCATCTTTGTTCGACTCGTCACGCAAGTCTCGAATCCCATCAATCTTCTTATCACGCACCAACATCGCAATCTTCTCCAACAAGTTGGACTTGTTAACCTGATACGGGATCTCGCTCACAACAATTCTGTAAGACTTCTTGTGCTCTTCGATCTCAGTTCGTGCGCGGAATACAATTCCACCACGACCAGTCGCGTACGCCTGCTGGATTGCCTTGATGTCATATGCAATAGCACCCGTTGGCATGTCTGGTCCTGTGACGAACTTCATTAGGTCGTCTACCGTCGCATCCTTGTTGTCGATCAAATGGATGATCGCCTTACACAACTCAGTAAGGTTATGGGGTGGAATGTTCGTTGCCATTCCAACGGCGATTCCAAGTATTCCGTTCAAAAGTAGGTTTGGGAGCTTTGCAGGAAGCACAGAAGGCTCCTTATGCTCACCATCGTAGTTTGGTACAAAATCAACCGTATCTTTTTCAAGGTCAAACAAAAGCTCCTCACAAATGTTCATGAGCTTTGCCTCCGTGTAACGCATAGCAGCTGGAGCATCTCCATCAAGAGAACCAAAGTTTCCTTGACCATTCACCAACGGATATCGCAGTGAGAAATCCTGCGCCATTCGGGCCATTGCGTCGTACACCGAGTTATCTCCATGCGGGTGGTACTTTCCAAGAACTTCTCCAACAACTGTTGCAGACTTTCGGAATCGCCCACCGGAACGCAAGCCGAGCTTCCACATAGCGTAGAAAATGCGTCTGTGAACAGGCTTTAGCCCATCACGAACATCTGGAAGCGCTCGGGAAACGATAACAGACATGGCGTAATCTAAATACGCAGTCTGCATCTCATCAACGATGGATTGCTTCTCAAGTCGCCCTCCCTCTGAGAATTCAATGTTCCAATCTTTCTTTTCAGGTTTTTGCTTTGCCATATCAGTTATAGTGTTTCTTCAACATCATCATTGTAAGTCCATGTCCCATCGTCTACCGCATCATCGCCTGTATCCAGCTCGTCATTGTGAGTCGAGCCTTCACCGGTCGGCGAAGCAACCTCTTCGATTAAGCCAGTGCCGTCGTCTCCGGTATCTACCGGAGCCTCTGCGGCAAGACCTTCTTTCATCTTATCTATCAACGCTTCCTTCGCCTCCACTTGTCGCACCTCGCTATTCACGATATCCGTCACTTCGTTGGTCAATACCCCAATGTCCTCTATCGGCTGTTGAGTCTCATTGACCATGGAACGTAGAAACTCTTGGCCCGCTGCCAACGGATCGTTATCCACCACCTCATTCTCAGCATTCAGCGATACGTTCAGCTGAATGATGAACAGAACGAGTATCACGACTCCCCCACCAAGCATGATGAGCTGCACGACTCCTTTTCTGCGCGCAAACTCTTCCTCGGACATTTTGGACCACGGATGCGGCATATTATCGCTTCAACAAAACAAGAAGCATGTCATCTGCTGGAAGATTCTTTTTTACGATCTTAAACTTGCTCGTCTCCTCACTAGTCACAGGACCAAGCTCCTTCTGGAAAGCAGCCATTGTGCCAACCTTCTCCTTGAGCCCCTTCTCCGCTGTGTAAACAGGGATCACAATTCGTGGTTCGATTGTCTGGATAGCACTCACTGCTTCCTTTGGAGTCATCACGGCCTCACCTCCAACTGGCAGGATAAGGATGTCTACTCCTTCTAGAAGCTCAAGCTCTCCGTTAGTTGGCGCTCGATCGAGTCCTCCAATAAATCCTACCGTAATACCTTCAGCGGCAAGACGAAGGTCCATGTGCTCTCCTCCATTCTTTAGCGACGTTAGACGTGTGTCGAACATCATTCCTTTCACTTCGTACTCACCCGGTTTGTCGATTGCAAACGGTGAGCCCTGTACTCCTGCCAAATTTCCATGGACAGGACCCTTTTGACTAGAAAAAACAACATCCGCGGCAAGGGTGCGCGGGATTCGGATCCCTGTACTGTTATCAAAGGGATCGAGAACTACGGAAACATCTCCAGATACTGGTTTCGCGCTAATTGAAACGCACGAAAGCCCATGTGATTGAATCACCATAACTATAAAACCATTCAAAAATAACCTCTTTTCGGGGCCATTTTAGCATGTAAAAGGGTGCTAGACAAGTAAAATAGAATTTCAATTGGGCAAATGGGCAAATTTCAATTGAATTTCAAATTGACCATTGAGACAATGATCAATCACTTGAAATTTGCCCAATTGTTCATTTGAGCTTCCGCGCTACACTTCAGCTTCACTCGCGGCAAACGTTTCCTGCCAATATTCTATCTCTTTATCTACATCCCCTACCAAAACATCGGGCTCAGAGATAGACCACCCAAGCTTAAACTGATCCACCTTCGCCTGAATGTCCGGTGCCCAGTCAGCGTCAATCTTTGTCAGAGCTTCCAACTGATCAATAGCGTCTTCAAGCTTCTTCTGATCCGTGCGAGCCTTGGCTAAACCTTTCTCCAGGTCCTTTGGACGGTTAACAATCACCTCTTTCATGAACTCTATCATCTGTAGTCGTGCATTCAAAGAAGCTTCCTGAACCTCGTATCGTTCTTCCGGTGTGAGCTGCTCCTCGAAAATCCGAGATCGGACAAGCTCATGAATAGAAACATCATCTCCTCCAATGTTTTTAAACTTCTTACGAGTAGCTGGACGCAAATTCTCGATCATCATCTGATGTTCTGTCTGAGAGCAACATTCCATGACCATTCCCTTGTACGCCTGACGATAAGGCCACTCAATTTTCCCAGTAGCCACCATAACGTCGCGCATGGCACCGTCATCCGCCTTTTCTCCAAGAGCCTTAAGCTCTGCTACCATCCCGTCGATCTCCTTCTGCCTCTCCGCTGGAAGCGTTGGCGGTAAATGCTTAATGCCAAATTCCAGTTCGCTCAATAGTGCGCTTTGTGTTTGTTGCATATTCAAATTTAAGGCTATGTCTAGAGTATAGCAAAAAAAACTCCGCACGGTGTAGCACCATGCGGGATTCGTAGTACCTTGCTCTAGATCGAGGCGATGCTACCAGGCAAGACTACATCGTTGGTCCAAGCCCAATCCACGATTCGCACCATCACCTCTCCCATGGGGCGACGCAACACGGATTCGCCCGCCTCCCAGGCTCCCTCTCGCAGATCTTTGACCGATACGAATTCCTGGCTCAGCGTGTACAAGTACAGGCCCGCCGGTTCAAAGTCACCGGTGCCCTGCCTCACAAACTCCAGAACTGGTCTCGCAGCCACTATCCCGACGCACACCGACAACTGAAGCACAGCAATCTTGTGTCCAATTCCAGGTCCAACCATGACCGCGCCAAGCAATCCACTCTTGTCCTCTCCTTCAAAGTCGAAGGCACCAGACATGAACCTCAACCGTTCGCCATGCTGCACCATGCCAGAGATAACGAGTCCGCCTCTGCTTGATGCGACGTTTCGAACGTCCACCAGCACATCGGTCCCCTTCCATCCGAGCTTGGCGTACTCGTTTCGTCCGCCCACCATGGATGCAACCACTTCGCTAAGCGGTCCGCGTTGCATGGTTCTCAACAGCACCTCCTCGCCGTCTCGTGTTTTGTACAAATCTGAGAAAAAGTCTCCATCTCTTTGAGTAGGCTCCGTCATCTCTCTTCTCCCTTCATGAGAATAGTGTGAACGTACGCGAAAATCACCGGTTTGTCAAGCCAAATATCTTGCAAAGCAAAAGCGGCACCAGATGGCGCCGCCTAGATAAACTCTAGTTGTCGGGGCCGCCCGGGACTGCAGAATGCAGAACCGGACGACCCGTTGTTTCGTGACCTACGGGGCCACTGCGACCGTGATCCCATCGGTGTCACCACCGGTGTGGTCGCTGACGCCTAGGTCGTACACGGCCACGTCGTCTCCCGTAACCGGGTCGAACGCCTCCAAGCTCTGCGTATACAGGTCGAACGCCAGGATGTCGGGGTTGCCGTCGAGCGGCCCCGTATCCGTCAGTTCGCACCGCAGCAGGAAGGAGGCGTAGCCCATGCCGGGGTTGGACAAGCTCTCTTCGAAGCAGAACCCGTCCTCGATCACCAGCAGCCCATCGGCGCTGATCCCAAATGGTCCCAGCGTCTGGTCGTTGTCCTCATCCATGGGAACACCGTCTCCGATGAACAGATTGCAGCTTGCGACCAAGTCCTGCATCTGCACGTCGCCCTCGATCTGCGTGAAGTCGCCATCCAGGTCACCGAACCCGATAAACGACAGTTCCTCGATGCAGGGCACCGTCGAGGACTCCAGGTAGACATAGCGGAATAGGGCGTCCTCTTCGCCCGCTTCCTCCATGTTGTTGTGATGGTAGCTGGACAGGTTGACCCAGCCCTGAGGCTCCGGCTGGGTACCGCAGGTGAGCTCGTCCGAGAGCGTCTGCGCCTCTGCGTTCATCAGGTCGTACTCCCAGGCCTCAGTGACCTGAGTTCCGATGACGTACTCTGTAAAGAACATGTCAGGGACAATGCTGATCATCTGATTCCAGTCATTGCCGTAGATGTCCCGCGCAACCGCGGGGGTCGTGGACCGCAAGGTCCGGCATTCGTCGACCAGGAACAGCTGGGTGTCGCTTCCGATCACCACGATCTTGCTGCCTGGCTTGACCGTCACATTGCGGCCGAGCGAGATGCTCGCGACAGTGACATCGGGAACCATGTTCACGTCCTCGCAGAACGGGCAGGCCTCCTCGCCGTACCAGGACTCCAGCACGGTTCCGTGAGGAATGACGTGCCGAAGGTCCTCGTTCTGAACGTAGATCATGTCCAGCGAAGTTGCGCGGTAGATGTCGCCATGCGCCACCGTTGCGGACTGCTGGAAGTCTCCCGAACACGTCGCCGCGTAGGGGGAGATGTCCGACAGCTCGAATTCGAAGTCGCAGGTCTCCTCCACCGGCTCGCTCGCCGAATCGTCGTCGTCGTCGCTCAACGCCGAGTCATCGTCGTCAGCCTGAGCCGAATCGTCGTCGTCGGACAGCGCCGAGTCATCGTCATCGCCGTTGTTGACGGTGACGTAGGTGTCTCCCTCGTTGACGACAGTGTCGCCTTCGTGGAAGTGTGTGCTGCCTTCGTTTACGTCCGGCAAGCAGCCGAACATTCCGAAGGTGAACAAAGTTGCAAGCAAAAGCTTACCGTAGCTCATTAGACTCCTGTGTCCTTGCGGACTGGCATGACGCTGAATTGCGTCATCGAGATGAAAATCTCATGTGGTGGCCCGACCGAGAAGATCGGGCCACGTGATGAGGGTTTCAGGA
>JABIWD010000035.1 GCA_018701105.1 Candidatus Uhrbacteria bacterium
AGGATGTTGGACTTGGATATATCACGATCGGGCAGCCGGCAACGACGCTATCAGGTGGAGAGGCTCAGCGCGTTAAGTTGTCCAAGGAACTTGCCAAGAAGCATTTGGGACGAGTGATGTATGTATTCGATGAGCCGACCACGGGATTACATTTTGAGGATATTCGACAATTGCTCGACGTGATGCACAGGCTCGTGGACAAGGGGAACACGGTTGTAGTGATCGAGCACAACCTCGACGTCATCAAGACCGCAGACTGGATCGTTGATCTAGGACCTGAGGGTGGTCATAAAGGCGGTACTTTGTTGGCAGAAGGGACACCTGAGGAGATTGCACGCAAGCCGATCTCATTTACAGGTAGATATCTCAAAAAAGTGCTTAAAAAAGGGTAGCTATGCAAAAAAACACGTGTGCATAACTCGACCGGAAACGGTCGAGTTTTTGGTATAATGACTGTGAAATAATATTATCTATATGAATTACCCCCAAAGACTCCTTAGTTTTAGCTGCTATTCTTTTATTGTCGCAGCTTTCGGAGTTCTTTTGTTTGCAGCGGGGGCGAATGCTGCGCCGATTACAGTGAACTGTGCGGGAAGCTCTGGGGCACCGACTGCTGTGACGGAATCTACGCTAACTGGCAATGACGTCACTTTTGCAAATACTGGTAGTGGATATTGTGAGCTTGACACGGCTTTCTCATCTTCCAGTGTAATTGTAGATGCTGGCGTGACGCTCACCCATGCAGCTGCGGATGCGACGGGCGTTGATATTACGACAACAGGACTCTTTACGTTGAATGGAGATATAGACGTGTCTGATAAAGGGGAAGCTCAAGGGCTACCAGGTGCCGGTTCCGGTGGTGGCGAACTCCTATAGCGCTGGCGGGGCTGGCTACGGCGGCCCTGGTGGCGATGGTGGTGTGGGCTCCGGAGGAGGCGTTGCATATGGAAGTTCATGGGAGCAAGGTACTGGGACCGGTCCTATAAGTATAGGTAGTGGTGGCGCGACTGGGTTCGGTGGTCTTAATGGAGGTGATGGTGGTGGTTACGTTCGGCTAGACGTCGCTGGGACCCTGACTGTTACTGGAACAATTCTTGCAAATGGTGGAGATGGCGTTGACGGAGGTACCAATGGAGCAGGTGGCGGGTCTGGCGGTGGTATATATATTACCACTGGAGTATATGCTGGCACTGGCGTTGTGAGCGCCACTGGAGGAATAGGTGGAGATGGCTCTGATCGTAATGGAGGTGGAGGTGGAGGTGGTCGTATCCTTGTTGAATATACTTCAACAACTTTGACAACTCTCAACACAACCCTAGAAGGCATAATCAATGCTAATGGAGGTGCTGCCGGTACGGGGTCCGGTTCAGCAGAAAGTGGAGATCCAAGTGAGGCGGGAGGCAACGGAACGGCCATGTTTGTTGATGTTGGGCTGAATGCTGACTATACAGACTCTACGGCTTATATTTTTGATGGGTTCAGATTCCAGACAGGAGAGGAGAACGGTGCATCAAAATTTGAATTCGATACAATTTATATACTAGGAACAACGGCAAGTACTGATGATGCGACAATCTACAGTACGACTGCCGCAGCGGAGGTCGAGGCTACTACGGCGACAATATCTAACGCTACTTGGAACTGTTCCGGTGTCACGAGTTTGGCGCTAGATTTTGGTACCCTTAACTTGAACGATGAGAATGCGTCAGACACATTCGGAGTTAACTCGGGTTGTGGGTCGGTGACTATAAATGCATCAACAGCTATCACATCGATATTGGATAACCTGACAATCACATCAAGTGTTTTGGATTGGAATTTTGCGAATGATATCACGATAACCGATGGGGCGATCACGATGACAGATCTCACTGCGAGTACGTTTACAATGGATGACGCTATCAACGTCACAATTGGTGCTGGAGACTATGCTAATAATACATCTATAGTAGCTAATGTAGATTGGAGCGTTTCATCGGTTACACTTTATGGCGGGTCATCGATCAATGCAGATGGATTGGGCGCTGCTGGTGGAGCGCCGGGCGTTGGATCTGGTACGGCCCCAGGAACAGTTGAAGCTACCTATAGTTTGGGTGGAGCCGGACATGGTGGAGCTGGTGGAATTGGTGGTTTAGCGTCAGCAAATGGAGGGGGTACATATGGTAGTAACACGGCTCCAGTCGCCGTTGGTTCAGGTGGAGCCGGTAATGGGGGATCTTTTGGCGGAGATGGTGGTGGAGCAGTGAGACTTATAGTTGCCGATATTATAAATGTGAGAGGTTCGATAACTGTCGACGGCACTGCCGGTGCGGCAGGGACTGACGCAGCGGGTGGTGGCTCTGGAGGATCGATTTACATAGTGGTTGGCGGGGACTTTCAAGGGAACGGGACTCTGTCTGCAGATGGCGGGGTCGGCGGCGCTGGGTCACCAAACCGTGGAGGTGGAGGTGGCGGTGGAGGTCGCGTAAGTATTCAGTTTGGACTGAATACAGGTAGTATTTTACCAGGCATGTCAGCAGCTAATGTAGCTGTAGGTGGCGCTGGTGGAAGTGGTACTTGGGCTGGATCTATTGGTACTAATGGTACGTACTATGAGGTCGATGCTGGTCCATCCATCACCGATCGATCAACAATAGACAACGATGGAGATGGAACTATAGACTTCATTAGACTGATTTTCACAGAAAATGTTACAGACTCTTCTGTGGCCGCTGCAGACTTTGAGCTATGTATAACTGCGGACGGAGGGGATACCGATGACTGTGATAGTGGAGACCTAATCGAGACGTTTACTTCGCTAACACCCTCGAGTGGCACGGAAACAGACACAGCGGATGACAATACAATTTATATTGGAGTATCGAGCAGCGCGGAGTCTATAACAGCCAGCAAGACGGACTATGCACTCTTCGTCGAAATGGTGGCCGCAGTCCAAGACAGCGGTGCTAACAACTCCGTTATTGAAACGGCAGCAGTGCAGTCAGTTGATTTAGGAATTCCCGTAATTACATCATTCACATACCAAGACAGCGATGCGAACGGTAAGATCGATCAAGTATTAGTTAGTTTTTCAGAGACTGTAGAAGGTTCCACGTCACTTCTTAGAGAAAATGATATTACAATAGACAATGTGGGTGACTTCACATCTATGGATATTGGAGGTGACACCACGGACCTTCTAACTACAGATGTATCGTCAGTTACGGTCACTGCAGGAGCCGCAGAATCTACGGTGGTGGACACGTCTGAAGATTCGGGTTCACTAGACATTCGAACGCGAAATGCTTTTGTACTTCAAGATGCCGCAGGAAACATAAACAACACTCTCGGCATTCAGTCTCAAGCTACATACATAGATGGCGCGGGTCCAGTTCTAGTCTCCTCGTCTCCGGAAGACGCAGACGCAGCTGTTACTACTCTAGAAGAAGTTGTGCTCACATTCTCAGAGACGATGGATACTGGTGTTGCATTTGTATATACATGTTGCGGGGCAGGAACAGATCCTGGACTAACAGGAGCATGGACAGTATCAGACACTGTGTACACAATCACTCCAACATCACCGTGGACGAGTAGCGAAGACATCACGATAGATATCATTGGCGCTCCAGATGCATACGTTTCACAGAATAACTTTGCAGGAGTTGTATCTGGCATGAACGATCCGTTCACCTTCACGATAGCTTCACCATCCGGAGGCGGTACCCCAACGCCAGGGACCGGACCAGCGGCGGTCGTCACCACCGCAATGCTGATGACGCCAAACGGCGCCGAGGTCCTTCAAGGTAACGCAGCCTACGAGATCACATGGCTCGCGTCTGGCGACAACCTAGACACAATTTCGATCTACTACTCTGCAAATAATGGAAGCAGCTACGAGCTCGTTATAAGCAACGAGCCTAACGACGGCTCGTACACATGGACCGTTCCGAATGAAACTGTGGTAACAGGAAAGATCAGAGTTGATGCTGTGACAAGTTCAGAGGGAGTCCTCATCGATGACGAGTCCAACTCATCGTTCTCGATTACCTCGATCATAGTTTCAACAGAACCAGCGACGGGCGAGCCCGAGCTCACAGGCCCAGTCCTAGCAGAAATGACTGCTCCAGACGGCGTGATCCTCGACATCCGAGAAGGGTCGCTCTTCCGAGGAGTTGAACTTTCAGGCGTATACCTTGTGAAAGACGGAACACGTTACGTTTTCCCATCAGAAGCTGTATTCCTCTCACGATACGCAGACTTCAGCGGAGTGGTACAGGTTGACGATGACCAGCTACGAGAACTGCCATTTGGAGGGCGTATGACTATGGCTCAAGGAAGCCTCATAAAGATACAATCAGATAACAGGGTGTACGTTGTACTCGACGATATCGGTACGATTACCCATATACCAGACGAAGCAACTGCTATCTCCACATACGGAGCAGACTGGGCGCAACTCGTTCATGACATCTCAGTTGTATTCTGGTTTGATTACACGCAATCATCAGAAACCTAGCACGTCATTGCGAACGGGAGTGAAGTAACCTTTTCGATTAAGCAAACACAAGCAAAACCGAGCCTAGCCGCTCGGTTTTTGGTTAAAAAAAACAACCGTCAGCGACGGGTGTCAGTGGTTTGTCGTGAGCCATCTTGCGTTGTAGATCGCTTCGTCCTCTATGGACAGACCAGGCACGAGTTTGTGCGTGGCGAGAAGCTCTTCCCATGCTTCGAGCGTCTTTGGCCCCGAGTGCTTGGTGTTCTGGAAGTCTCGCCGGGATTTGCCGACGACCTGCCAGATGTACACGCTCACGCTTGATGTCTTGCGGATGTGACATAGCACCGTCACGATTCTGGCGCCAAGGTTGCCGCTGAGCCCGAGCAGTGTCTTGAGCTCGTCTTTGCGTTTCTGCCTCTCCTTGATCGTCGGTTCGGTCAGGAGCGGAATCTTGATACAAAGGAATCTGACTCGTGCGTCGTACTGTGGATCGTCCATGTGCGTCCTCCTGGGCTTGAAACTAACAGAAAAATTGTATACTGTCAATGAATGGTGACTCCAAGCTTGAACTCGAGACAATGTCATTCTGAGCGGGAGCGTCGGAATCTCATTGTTCTAGATTCTCTAGAAGCATGAGATCCTCACGTCGTTCCTCCTCAGGATGACGAATATTTGAATAATGCATGGCCATTTCTGCACACGTAATAATCAAGAACGGAAAGCTCCCAGATGGACCTGGGGTCTATTTTTATTACGATGAAGCAGGAAAGCTGCTGTACGTTGGTAAGGCCACGAGTCTGAAGAGGCGAGTTAGTTCGTATTGGCAGAAGAAGTACAAGAAAGATGATAGTTATGGGAAGAAGATCACAAAGATGGTCAGCGAGATCGTTCGGATCGATTACGAGGAGACGGGGTCGGCGATAGAGGCGCTCGTGCTTGAAGCGAACATGGTTCGACGGTTGAAGCCGCATTACAATGCGCTGTTAGTGGACGATAAGAGCTTTCTGTACCTCGTGTTCACAAATGACGAGTTTCCAAAGCCTATCTTTAAACGTGGCCTTGAGTTATCGCGGCAGGGGATAGATCCGTTTTCGATAAAGCTTGATGCAAAAGCTAAGAAACGATACCTAGTGGTGTTCGGACCGTTTACGAGTCCTCGCGCGCTCCGAAACGCACTCGATCTTCTGCGGTTTATCTTTCCATGGTCAACATGCGAACCGCCGAGTGTTACAGGGAAGACTCGACCTTGTTTTGACGCACACATAAAGCGATGCCCCGGTGTATGTACTGGCGCGATCAATAAACAGGATTATCGTCGTAATGTCCGTGCGATCATTCAGTTTTTCCAGGGAAAGCGAGGCTCTATCGTAAAGAAGTTAAAGTCTGACATGAAGAAGGCTGCGCTCAAGCTCGAGTTCGAGAAAGCCGGCAAGATGAAGAGCCAGATTCGATCACTCGAGCATATCCGAGACATATCGGTGATCACAAAAGACTTTTCACCAATGCCGTACGAGAATCCTGACAAGGACTACGTGGACGCACTCGGACGCGTGGAGGCGTACGACATTAGTAACATCTCAGGTAAGCAAGCCGTGGGGAGCATGGTTGTGTTTGAGCACGGACGTCCGGTGAAGGCGAAGTATCGTAAATTTAAGATAAAGACAGTGGAGGGACCGAATGATGTCGCTATGATGAAAGAGGTCATGACACGTCGGCTAAAGAGAGCTGAGAGCTATCCGAAAGCGTGGGAGTTACCGGATGTTATGGTGATTGATGGAGGAAAGCCTCAGGTTAATGCGGTTCAAGCAATTCTCGACGACATGCAGATACGGGTTCCGATCGTGGGGCTCGCCAAGGGGCCGGATCGAAAACAAGACGTGTTGATATACGACCACGCCGATGTTTACCTATCACGGATCGTACATGCGCAGAAGCCATTGTTTCAGAAAGCGCGAGATGAGGCGCATCGGTTTGCGGTGGCTTATCATCGGAAGTTGAGGGAGATGCGTGATGGCTTGAGTAGGAAGAAAAAGAAAAGGTAGACCTATGACACTGAACGCATTCAAAACTCGCGCGAAACTATGGGTTTATCCCGGGAAGGCAACTTGGCATTTTGTTACGCTCAATAAGGCTGCCACGAAGGCTGTGGAGAAGATTAAGCCTGTTAAGCGTAAAGGTTGGGGGTCCATTCCTATAAACATTACCGTAGGCTCATCTACTTGGAAGACGAGCATTTTTCCGGGCAAGAATGGGGAGTATATAATTCCTATTAAGGCTGCGATTCGGAAGAAGGAGGGGCTGGAGAAAGACTCTACTGTGAATATGTACATAGAAAAGGACGGTTTTAGATAAAAACACGCCGCCAGCAGTACGCTGGCGGCGTTTCGTTTGTCTCAGATGAGCGCTTTGATCAGGCGGTGCAGGAAGTCCCGCCACCTGCTGCCATGGATCTCCACGGCGTCCTTGACGTCTTCTGTCGTATGCACGGCACCGTTTGTGACGAAGAGGATCATCAGTCCGCACACGTCCTTTTCGACTCTCCGCTGACGGGCGATCGACTCCATCGTAGGCTGCCCAGAGCAACCGACAGCCTTCGCTCCCTGTGCGGCTAAGGCTTTCTTCTGCTTGGGACCTTCAATCGTCGAGCTCTTCCAGAAGGCGTGAGCAACCGCTTTGACTGACGGCTCGACCGCCATGAGTGCGGCGACCAAGTGTTCGTCTACGGTGTCCTCGAGGCTCGGATGCCCCTCTGCACCGACACTCGTCATCCGCTCGCCGTTGTTCAGGAACTCGGTGGCCAACAGGATATCACCGATCGTGATCTCCTCGTCGCAGCTGCCAACCAGGCTCGTGCTCAGGATCCGACCAACGCCGAGGTGCGTGAGCATGTCCGACATGAGCCGCACCATCCGGCGCGTCTTGATCTCGTCTTCACCTTCGTAGAGGTGGATCCGACCCAGGATCGCGATGAACGGCTTCCCACCGATGAATCCGTACTGGAACTCGCGCTTGTGTCCCTTGATCTGGGGGTAATCGCTACCTTCCAGATCCTCGAACCCAGGGATCCTGGAGAACGGGATAACCACGGGCTCGTCGTCCCAAGGTAGCTCGGACTCCAGGCCCGCCGTGAAGATCACGGCCAGCCTCGGTACCTGAAATACCATTTGCTGCCTGTCTTCACACATCCACGTCACGCGCTTGGCAGCTACCTGCCCTCGCGCCTCTGCATCAGGAAACAGTTTGTGTCTAGTCATGGGCCCTCCATAGGGGTTTGCACAAGGCCAACTTACGTTTTAGAGGGCGGATTGTCAATGGGGGATGGCTTTCTTTGACAATTTTGTGATTTTCGTATACTTTGTGGATCTTGACGGAGGTGGAGTTTGCAGCTGTTATCTGAAGTGGTAGTCCTTGGTCAACCGGACCAGGGGCAGTGGAAGTACTCGGCTGATGTCGATGTAGCGAATTGGGAAAGTGGTCTTCTGAGCGGCGTTGGCGTTCATACCTGGCGTGACCAGGTGTTGACCCCGAGGATGCTTTGCGACGCGAGGAGTGATGATGCAATCGCCGAATACGTCGCGGGACGGTTCGGAGGATTGGCACCGCGTCCGCTCGTGTTGGAACACTGGGTTGATGCGGACGGCTTGCAAGTCACGATTCGACTTGCCGAGTCCGAGCTGAAGATTCCGGACGGCGATGTCGCTGGTTGGGCAGGTAGTCCGCTGGTCCTGGCTCAGGATTTCTTCACGGAGATGGTCCGAGCAGTAGGGAGGAAGTTGTCTGGAGTCGAGATGATCCGCGACACGGATCTCCCGAAATCCATGAGAGGAAAAGGCCTGGCGTTCTGTCGCCAAGTCGAAATCACGCGATAGCGCCCCTTCTGGGCGCTGTTTTTTTATGCAAAAGCCTAGCGTTTTGCATTTTGCTGTGGATAACATGTGGAGTGCTGTGGACTTTGTTCGGTGTTTGTTCCGTAGGCAGCATGGGGTGCTGGGGGATAGAATGGGTTGTGAAGGGTAAGAAGTGGTAAGAAGTGGGAAATGGCTTAGGTCATGTTTCCGCGTTCTTCCTGTTCTCCCTGTTTTTTTTGAGACGGTCTAACGTCTCTGTGGTTCTCAAAACATGTTCCTCGGTGAATACAAACATGCTCTTGATGATAAAGGTCGGGTGTCTATCCCGGTGAAGTTTCGTGCTGCTATCAAAAGTGGTGCAGTTGTTACTCGCGGTTTAGATAACGCGTTGGTTCTTTACACTCCAGGTGAGTGGAAGGTTCTCGCAGAAAAGCTTTCGAGCTTACCGATCTCTCAACAAAACTCACGCGCGTTCGCCCGGCTCATGCTTGCGGGTGCAATGGATGTGAAAGTTGATAAGCAAGGACGCATCGCTATTCCTGAGTATCTGCGAAAGTACGCAGGTATCAAAAAGAATCTCGTGTTCGCTGGTTTGTATAACCGGCTCGAACTCTGGGACGAGGCAACTTGGAACACATACAAGAAAAAGACAGAATCAAAGAGCTCTGATATTGCGGAGCAACTTGGAGAACTTGGTATTTAATTTCGCATATGGATCATGTTCAACATATTCCAGTCCTCTTGGAGGAGGTGCGTCATTATATACACGCTGAATCAGGTGGGGTTTATGTTGATGGGACGCTAGGGCATGGCGGTCATACTGAGGCGATGCTGAATGATTCAGCACCGGACGGTGTGGTCGTTGGGATAGAGCTCGACTCCCGCAACATGGAGATTGCAAATAAACGTTTGCAGTCATTTGGTGATCGAGTGCTGTTTGTTCAGGGGAGCTATAGCGACCTTGCACGACATCTTGATGACTTGGGAATAGAAAAAGTGGACGGCATCCTCTTGGATGTTGGCTTTAGCTCATCCCACGTTGATGATCCAACCCGTGGATTTAGTTTCATGAATGAGGGACCGTTAGACATGCGGTACGACTTCGACCAGGAACTCACAGCGGCAGAGGTTGTGAACTCATGGTCGGAGGCTCAACTCGCTGAAGCATTCCTCCTTTACGGAGAGGAGAAGCAAGCGCCAAAAATTGCTCGATTAATCGTGCAACGGCGTCGCGAGAAGATCTTTCGTACAACTACGGATCTTTCAGAAACTATTGCGTCAGCCATCGGGAGGCGTGGGAGAATTCATCCCGCAACCCGCGTCTTCCAGGCGCTACGCATAGTTGTGAACGATGAACTTGGTTCGCTCAAGGCAGTATTGCCTCAGGCGGAATCAGTTCTGAAGGAAGGTGGTCGCCTTTGCGTGATATCTTTCCATTCACTCGAGGACCGCATCGTAAAAAAATTCTTACGGCGATCTTCAGACCTCCAGGTAGTGACCAAAAAACCAGTCACGCCAACAGAGGAAGAACAAAAAACAAACCCACGCGCAAGAAGTGCGAAGTTTCGTGTGGCAATAAAACAAAAATCTAATGACAACCAAGAACAAAAAAAGACGTGAGTCTAAGTCCATCTCTCTTTGGAATGGAGTTTGCGTGTTAGCTTTGCTTATAATCGGCACAGCGTATGTTTTTCAGATGTCATCGGTGACGCAGCGTGGCTATCAAATGCGCGAACTCGAACTTGCGGTTGAAGACCTTGAGTTGGAGGGCGAGCAGTTGAAAGTCAACGTAGCAGAATCAACTAGTTTGGCTAATGTTTCCGAGCGAATGAAGATACTCGGATTCACTGAGCCTAGTGAAATAACTTACATCTCCGGCCTCGATTCCGTGGCTATTCGATAATATGAGCGTATATCAGTACTCGATACTAAACGCACGGCACCTTATACTGTTCAGTATATTGATTGCACACAAAATTGCATCGCGCTCTGATGTGAGCTCGCAGATAATATAACTGTGGGCCGTCATCAGAATGGGACAAGCATGCCCTTCTGTTGTGAGAAGTGACGCTCAAAAGAAACTGTGGTTACCCCACAGTTTTCTTTTTGAGCGTCATCCTGGCACGTCGCTCGCGAGCGACGTGCCCTGAGCGAAGCATCGCTGAGTCGAAGGATCTCTCTAGCTAGTTGTCGAGCCTGCCGTCTGGTACAATCCCCGTATGAAAAAATTCTGTCAAAAACTACCAAAGGCCAAGAGAGCGATGATGATCGGATTCATGCTGCCAGCGTTTATGTTGGGCGGTTTGATCGTCGGTTTCATGGCAGGTCTTGAGTCGGTGAATTTTGCGCCTGCATGTGAGAATGCTGCGTACGAGTACACTTGTGGCGAAGGGGCTCTTGGGTTTGAGGATTGTGTCGAGGTACAAAGTGAGTGTACAGGTTACGAGCCGTTAGAGTTTCGAGGTTTAATCGGATGGGAGGCTCGCGGCGCTCTCGGCGCATGGGTCGGCGTTCTGATATCATTAGTTGCTTACGGAGGAAGTTTGATCTGGTTATCCAAAAAGTAGGCTAAACCCTTGCCAAACTCGTCTTTTTGTGGCATGGTCACGTTATATTTATGTTTGAACTAAGGAAACAATCTTCTGCATCAAAGGCTCGACGGGGAGCTTTGAGTACGAGTCATGGCGAGCTGCAGACTCCTTTCTTTATGACCATCGCTACCAAGGGTGCGGTTAAGTCTCTTGATGTGAGCGATCTTGAACGGAATCGTGTACCGATCATACTTTCAAATACTTACCATCTACTTGTTCGACCGGGACTTGAGGCAATGCGACGTCGTGGAGGTTTGCATAAGTTCATGGGATGGGATGGGCCGATGTTGACTGACAGTGGAGGCTACCAGGTATTCTCGCTCGGGAAGATGCGAAAGATTACTGAGCAGAGTGTTACTTTTCGATCTCACATTGACGGTGCGATCGTCGAGCTTTCACCTGAGCAGTCGATCGAGATGCAGCAGGCGATAGGATCGGACATCATGATGCAGATGGATGTTGTTTTGGCACCAGATGTTCCACGGATTATTGCGCGCGATGCTATGGAGCAGTCGATCCGGTGGGCCAAGCGATGTAAAGACTACTTGAATTTGAATCGTGAGCAGTCGATGACAAAGGATCAGAAGCTATTCGGTATCGTACAGGGAGGTATTCACGAGGATTTGCGTGCGATGTCGGTGAAGGGTCTGACTGACCTTGAGCTCGACGGATATGCGATTGGAGGTTTGTCTGTTGGAGAGAACCCCGAGGATAACTTGCGTGTCGCAGCGTATACGGCCGATCTCATGCCAAGCGATAAGGTGCGATACTTCATGGGCGGAGGGAAGCCTGAGGAGATCGTCGCATACGTGAAAATGGGAATCGATATGTTTGATTGCGTGATCCCAACTCGACATGCACGGCATGGGTCGTTGTTTGTTTGGGGAGGTGAGGTTACGCCCGAGCTTTTGAACGAGCCTGACTTTTACAAAAAGATCATCATCCAGAACGCTGAGTTTGAGGATAGCGACGAACCGGTGGATCCAAATTGTGACTGTACACTGTGTACAAATCACTCAAAAGCGTACATTCATCACCTGTTCGACATGAAGGAACCGTTGGCTGAACGCCTCGCTACAGAGCATAACGTCCGATTTTATATGAAGTTGATGGAGACGATACGAGAGGGTGTGGAAAACGATGTTATATAAAGCGAGCCTTCAGGGCTCGTTTTTGGTACAATGAGTACACATTATGGCGCAGTCCATTGCAACACAAGGTATCCGGATTTTCTTTGTAGACCTCATCGGAGGTCTTATTGGCTTTCCTGTTTGGTGGTACACGAAAGGACTCGTTCGTTGGGTCAAGGGCTTGAAGAGGTTCTTTAACGGATATCGTGGCGTATTGGGCGTTGGCGTTTGGGTCAAAAACTTGTTTGTTCCAATGTATGGTAGCTACGACATCGCGGGTAGATTCATCAGTTTCTTTGTCCGGTTGGCAATGATTGTCGTGCGATCATTTGGTTGGGTGTTCTTGGTGATCATCACGATCTTGCTGTTTGCTGCGTACCTGATAGTGCCGATCATCGTGATAGGTATGATTTTGTATCATTCTATTGGTGGAATTTTCTAATATGGAAGAGAAGATCGAAAAACCTTCCGAGAGCGACATCCTGTCGAACCTACCTTTTATCCCAACGTCTGTTGAGCGACCTCACGACTTTGGCGTGCTTGTTGATGACCAGTTTTTGTACTGGGACGCACGACTAGATATCGCGTCGCGCAATCTCCGCACTGCTCGTGATCGAGTGAACAAGCTCATTACGATAGTGGCTGGGATCGCCACAGTTTTGTTGTTTATATTGTTTGGAGTTTCTACGTTCGCGTTATTGCCAAGTTCGATGTGGGGAACGCTCAGCTATTGGACGTCTCCATCGACCGAGCAACTATTCTTTTGGCTCGGAGTTGGTGGTCTTTTATATATTGGGTACAG
>JABIWD010000013.1 GCA_018701105.1 Candidatus Uhrbacteria bacterium
ATCGTCACTGCCCTGTGCGCTTACGCGCTTCTCGGGCAGCGATCTTCCTGGCCTTGTTACGACCGGAGTACGTCAGGCGGACACGGATCATTGTCAGCATACCCGGCCGTTCTGGAAATGGCTCTAGATGCGAAGTGAGGTAGCCCTTCAGCTCCATGTCCTCAAGGACTCGCTTTACCTGGTACCGATCTGCCTTCTTGAGCAGCGGCATCCTGAGTAGCACCTCTCCGTTCATAGAGCTTCTTCTTGGCACACTGTGAAGTGTGACAAGGATGTTCTCTTCAACGCCTCGATCACGAAATTCCTGTACAACGAGAAAGGCGACTACGAGAGCCCCGACGATCAATAGTACTGGCTCCATTGACTCCTCTCCCTTGCTTGTGTTTAGAGCAGGTACTCAGGCGGGATCGTCATTCCCTCTCTGAGCACCAGGAAGTGATCCGGCTTGATCGCCGCGAGTGCGAGTGCGATCTCCTTGGGCTTGGAGTAGAACTTCGTGGGTCCACGCCCACCCTCGCAGCGAAACTGGCTGGGAGGGTCGAACCTGAGGTTTCCGTAGTCGCTGAGCACCTCACCAGCAGCGTAGTCGCTCTTGAATCGCAGCGGAACCCGGTTAGCGTCACAGAGGACGCGGTGCTTCCAATCGCGGCCAGGACAGGTCGCCACGACACCCTTGAATCGGGCTCGCTTAACTGCGTACGTGAGCATGAACGCAGCAAGGGCAGCGCCTGCCACAAGGACGATTGAGAATGGGTTCATGATCTGTCTCCGTAAGACGCCCGGTATTGGGAGTCTTGTTGGTAGTAGGAGTATCACGAAAGCGGGGGAGTGTCAATAGAGGGAATGGCATTGCAACCACGGGTAACTACTGATAAGGTGCTGGTAAGAAGGAGGTGCCATGACGACATTGACTGTTTACATTCTGGCGCTGATTCCGGAAGAGAATTGGCTGCGGAGAACTCGAGCAGAGCGAGAGTCGAGCCTGTTCGGCTGGCTGGACGAAGAGGGCGTTGAGCTGCGCGAGATGCAATGGGACGGTCGTGTCGACACGCTCATCCAGGCTGCTATGCGTGGTGAGAAGTTCGCCGTGCGTGCGAGCAACTACATGAGTGCACCTGTCTCTTCGGACATGGGTTCCCAGGGCAGGGGGCGACCAAAGCCCGACTCGCGTAGCGTTGTAGTGCGCACGTGCGCGGCTCTCGGCGTTCCCATCTTCTACAACGGTCACCTGATGCGGGTGGACCCGCGAGAGAGCTACTCTTTCGCCTGGGAAGACGACGGACTGGGGCGTGAACAACTGATCGACGCTCTCAGAGAAGCTACGACGTGAGACTCGGCGTGTCCTACGGGACGCGCTATTTTATTTCTAATAAACAAAGAAGCCCACCGAAGTAGATTCGATGGGCATACGCGGAGGCCTGCTTTGCGGGCCCCGGGACATGCCCGGGACCCGCACAACAGTCGAGGTTGGGTGACCCTCGGGATATCGCTATCTCTCGAGTATCTTGTGGTCACGAATCCCCCTCATCGAGCTTGAGCCAAGGCCTGCTCGGCGGTCCTACCTCCAGACATTACCTGGTGGAAGCCGTGGGGTGCTAGTCGATTACAGGGTCGACTTGCGGCGTTATATTTTCTTATTTCCTCCTTATCTCCAGAACTACCCTCCGAACGCGTTTACCTGCCACGCATCCGTACTCTTGTTCTGTTCGGGTTGTCGTAAAAGGAACCTATCATGGATTGCTTGATCTGTCAAGTCATACACCAGACTAACAAGATCATGATAAGATACATTTATCATTGAATCCATATACGAAACAACGAACACAATATGTTCACCATGATCAACAATATTTGGAAATGGCTTTACTCCAAGCGTAACGAGGTTGCTCAATTGCAGTATCGTGATTTGTTGATGGCGCAGATTGTGATGGAGATCATGAACGTGAACGACGGTAATGGGTTTGAGTATCTCCCGTTAGATTCACTGAGGCAGCTGCACCCGGTCGATAACAGGGAAGACACTATTGCATCGACTGAGCTGAGGTCAAAGACGATCGAGCGTAAACGAAAAGCATTGATAAAAAAGAAGCGTCTTTCAAAAGAAGACGTGGCAGAGCTCATGCCGTCGGTGACGTATATGCGAGCGATACCGGCAAAGGATGGTTATATTGTATTCGAAGGGAACGGCCGTCTCGTCGCATTACAAAATGTGCTCAGTGGTCATGGTGTGTTAGTTGAGTTGGATGTTTACCGTCCAACTAGGCATGCGGCGATACTGAGAAAGATCAAGAGACTCAGCAGGTATTACTAAAGAGGCAAGATAAAGTTGACACTTTTCCGCACTCTGTGACATAGTGCTTTTATCTTATGAATAGCTTTTTTCACAACTTGAACAGCTATTGGAGCTCGACGTTGATTGTCGAGTAGAGGATTGTATTACAACTATACAGTCTTGAACCCGGCGATTAACGTCGGGTTTTTGGTATTTATGCCAAGGGCTAACGAAAGGAGCGTGTCATGACTAGGCATGCAATCTTGTCTTCAGTCGACGGTTCGATTCAGGCCGTGGCTGACTGGCCGGTTCAGCTCGCGACTCTTACACGAGTCGCGTGGACTGGACCAGACGGAGTTTGCCATTTTCCGTACAGGCCACTGTGCAGTGCGGAATTCTGGCGCAATGAGGTGGCTACTCAGTGGCAACGTGACGAGTTGCGGTCATGGGTCATGGTTCTGGACGGCAGGATCGTGGCACATGCGGCGCTCGTGCGGAAGGGCTGGGACCACTTCGAGCTTGGGCGCTGGGTAGCGTTCGCCGATGCTCCAAAGGGGGCGGTGACTCTGCTGTGCAAGGAGGCGCTCAAGAGTGCGAAGGGGAAAAGGGTCCACGTTGAATGCACTCAGGCGCACGGGTCGTCTCAGTGGATTTGCGAAAGTGAACTCTTGCTGCGCTTTGCCGGTATCGGGACGCTCAAACGTGTAAACGGTGTTTGGTGGGACATTATCTTTTACGATAATGCTTCGCTGCCACACTTCACGCTCGAGGATGCGCGCGAACTTGGTGCAATCGGTAACCCGTTGGGGAAGCCGAACCTCATCAGGGACGCGGATCATGGTCGTCTGGAAGAGATCCTCAGGATCCTGACAGCTGAGCGCGACTCTCCACTGCCGCCGACCAAGTTCCACGTCCTCGTGCATCGGCTCAAGCTGATTCACGACATCGTGTGGCACGCTCTCACTCACTAATCGCTACCTGCTCCGGAATCCCGGAGCAGGTAGCAGGATTTATTTCATCATATGACAAAAGTTGAAAAATTATTACAAGAATTGATCGCTATCTCATCGGTTACAGGGAACGAAATCGCCATCATCGAAGAATTAGACAAGAGGCTGTCATCGGTTTTTGATATTACTAACATTCCCGTCGATGAACATCGTTCAAACCTACTGTGTGTGAAAGGATCGCCGAGGATCCTGTTGGTCGCGCACGTAGATACCGTAACGGGGGAGGTGGAGCAGCGCATTGATGACGAGTTTATTTTCGGTCGAGGTAGTTGTGACAACAAAGGGGCGGCTTCGGCAATGATCATCGCAGCGCTAAAGGCTCACGAGGAGGGTCTTGAAGACTTTGGGTTACTTTTCACTATAGGTGAAGAGTCTACGTTCGATGGTGCGATTGCAGCTCGTGATCATTTTAAGAAAAACGAGATCGAACCAGAGCGAATCATGATCGGGGAGCCGACAGAGCTCGAGATCGTCAACGCGCAGTTCGGGATATTTTGTATCGAGGTGAGCTGCACTGGCACCGCGGAGCACTCGTCGACGTTTTCTCCTAACTCTGCCATTCATAATCTAACCAAACTGTTGAGTCACATGCTTGATCTCAGTCTTACAGACACCACATTCCATATTTCACATATTACCGGCGGCGTAGCGGAGAACGTCATTGCTCCGAACGCCTCTGCCACCATCGTGTTTCGCTCAGCGCATCCAAATATCGCCGACATCGTGACCGAGCATGTAAGTAAATCTAACACAGAGCACGCTAGTAGGGTGGTGAAGTCAATCGCGCCGGTGGATCATTCTTTGGAGGGAGATGAGCCATGCTGGGCCCCGTACTTTACCGAGATGGCGTTTCTTTCTAACAGTGTTGTTTGCGGTCCGGGGTCAATCGCTGATGCGCATACCGATAATGAGCGAGTGTCTCGAGAACAGCTTAATCGGGCAGTTGATGTGTACCATGGGTTTCTTGTGAGGCGAGACGCTGCGAATGGTTGACAGAACACCACTTTTCTGATTAACTGGCTTTGACATCAACCTTAGCATCGGTGAGAACCGAAGCGGAGTCTTGTGTGAGAGAAGCTGGAGAGCTACAACAGTTGAGGGCCAGGATTGAGCGCCTTGAAGGGGAGCTCGAACAGGCATTGTCTGCGGTTGTTGACCGCGATCGAGACCTGATCAGCATGAAGCACAAGCTGGACAAAGCTCGTGTCGACTTCCTGACGAAGCTGCATACGCGTGTGGTATTCGAGGAGCGACTCGCGGCACAGGTCGCGGAATGCCTTCGTGACGGCACGTACATGACGGTCATGATGGTCGATCTCGGGGGACTGGGTGATGTGAACAAGGAGTACGGTCACATCCCCGGTGGAGACAGGATGTTGGTCCGGTTGGCCAAGATTCTGGAGGACTCGATTCGTGGTTCTGATACGGTCGCACGTGTGTCCGCAGAGGACGATGGAGTTGCTGGAGACGCTCGTGATGAGACCCTGGTTCGCTGGGGTGGTGACGAGTACGGCCTGCTCCTGCGTCATGCAGATGAGACAGTCGCCGCCGCGGTGATTGGACGAGTCCGTCGTGCCGTGGAAGACGCCTTTGTCCGCGTGGGCAAGGGGAGAGGAACGCTGATCCCGTTGAAGGCTTCAATCGGCGTCGCGGTTGGCTGTGGCGATCAGCTGACCGAGGACATCCGAGAGGTTGCTGACGCAGCGCTTGGCGAGGCCAAGGAGGCCAGGAAGTCTGCGGACGAATGCTTCTCGTACGAGATGCGCGTCATGGGATGACAAACGAATACCGCCCCCGAGTTCTCTCGGCGGGCGGCGTTTTTATTTGTGGGGAAATTAGTCTAACAGAGCGTCAAGAATATTCCGCTCAAGATCGTCATCAGACCTCGCTGCAAGCGCTTTGAGAAACGCTACACGCTCATCCTCGCTCATAGTCTGCGGTCGACTCATGATCGACTTGATCGGCACGAGCGAATACTCGAGATTGTTGTCATCTATCGTAAGTTGAACTACGAGCCCTTGCTGGACATCGTTTGAAAAATATTGATCAAAGATAAAGTTCCCCAATGAGTAGAAGATCATCACGTCGTTATACTGCTCGATCTCTTGAACAACGTGAGGATGATGACCAATGATGAGATCGGCACCGGCGTCCACGAGTGAATGGGCCAGCTCCTGTTGGTCCAAGTTTGAGCTCAATTGGTATTCAGCGCCCCAGTGGATGTTTACGATGTCGATCATGTCATCGGTTGATTGGTCCTCCACCATTTGCACGTACGAGTTCGCGTCATTGAACGGGAATGTGTCATTGAAGGAGAAGAACCGTAGGGTCTCGTCACCGACTTCGATCTCGATTGGTCCGGACGCGTCGATGCTATGACCGACAGATGCGATCCCGACTGCTGATAGCGCGGATACTGTATTCTCGTAGTCATCCTGTCCGCGATCGGACGCATGATTGTTTCCCAGCGCAACGGCGTCGATCCCATGCGATCGTAAGAGGCTCGGAATGCTTTGATCGAAAGAAAATGACGTTGATTCGTCTGGTGTCTGAACGTGGCTGATGGAAACAGGGCCCTCAAGATTCACAAAAGTCAGATCCGAACTCTGCAGAAGGTCACTTACGTAAAAAAACGGATAGTCGGAGTTATGAGTCGCCATCAACGTCTCCACATATCGCCCCAACATGACATCGCCAGTAAAGATAACGGTCTCCGGGTCGTTCGGCTTGTTCTTGCTCAGTGGGAAGGTTCGTTCGATGACTTTTAATGGCTCTGCAAAAATGGCCGAGTCGTGTGATGATGCAAAGCTAAGTGCAACGGTGGCAAATAGAGCCATCGTCACTACGATGAGGGTAGGGATCAAGATCCAAAGGACATGTTCCGTTGAGCGCTGCATATTATGTGACTATTGATATCACGAATTGAGCTTTGGTTCAATGGCTGATAAAATGATCTTATATGAAAAGACATCCAGACTTATCACCAGGCGTGGCTTCTGCCGCATCAGACTACAGAGTTTCGTCAACTAGAGCGGAATCTTTTCTGCACGATGTATATGGCCGCCGAAGGAAGCATGCAGAGCTTGCTGATTATCTTGAGCTAATTGAAGGTGACGATGCACAATTTCAGAGGGCGAAGTTTAAGTCGAACTGGGACAAGGATGAGAGACGCGCTGCAGCGATACGTGAAAAACACGATAAGACTGCAGGTAAAGCAGGTCTTGCTCTAGAGAACATGTTGACGGTTGAGATAGAGAATGCGGACTGGTTCAATGCTTCTGTTTTTGCAACGTCGGATATTGATGATTATACTCGAGGCGTTGACGCAGTTTTGGAGTGGGATCCAGACGAGGGGGACCCTCCGTACCAGCTCGCGGTAGATTTCACTACGGCAGTGAGCCCAGAGGTCGTCGACCACAAGTTTGGTAGCTCACGTGGCGGCGCTACGGTTGATTATTATATTTCTGATTTTGATGAGGATGAGCCGATCCAGGAATTGACACATGTTCCTCGCGTTGTCCTAGGGATCGATGCATCTTTGTTACCTGATGTCGCAAGAGCGGGGCTCGATAACAAGAGCACAAAGTTTATAGAGAATCCGCACCCGGATGTTGTCGGAGAGGTGGAAGTCGAGGTCGTCGGCAGGCGGGCATATGTGGATCATCCATTACAGATAGTTCTACTTGAGCAGGCAAAGTTACAGCTTGGGTTGTTGGTGAGAGAAGAAGCTGCGCGTATAACGAAGCGACTGGTTCGAGTAAAGTCTGAGCTGCCCGAAGAGATTGATGCGCTTTTGTTACGATACACAGCAGCAATCGGTGACGCGGAAGCGGTGGCAGAGGTTATTGATGAGATATTTGCATCTGGAGCAGAGGTCGTAGGCGCGGTATTTGATGAAGCAAAGAGTCTCAAGTGGAAAAATTGGAATGGTTGCTACCGGATGGTTACAAACCAGCTGAGCAATGTCTTAGAAAATACAAAAACACGCCCGAGCGACGTGCGGGCGTTGAGAAGTGGTTCTGAGCTTGATGCTCAGCTACGTAAGAATGTCGAGAAGCTCAGTCAAGCGGTAGCGTGAGCTGATCTCTCCCTGAAAGCCGGGTGAGGATCTCATCGGCGGCCTCTCGTTCCAGCATCGTCGTGCTGACGTGAAGCTCCTGTGTTCGTCGAATCACTCGAGGTGCGGCTCCGTACAGAGCGTCTCCAATCTCCAATGCCAACTGACGCGGCACGAGGAAACTAACTGGTGAATCTGCCATGAAAGCCTCCTTTCAGCTTCAAGCCACCCTAGCACGGGGTGGCCTTGTTGTCAATAAAAAACGCCCCCGCTCGGCTTGCCGGCGGGGGAGGTTGTTAGATAGGGACCATGACGAAGCTGAGGTCGTCATCCTTCGCGACTTCCAGGATCCCTGGGTGCGTAGTGACAACTACCAGCTCGCCGGATCCGCCTTCGATCAGTACGGAGAACTCCTTGATGAGCCTTCTTCCGTTCTGTTTGGGGACCCTGATGATGTAGGGAAGCATCTGCGGATCTACGTTTTTCACGATCCACGCTTCCATTCCACCATCTGCGAAACTCTCCACGTGCCATCGCTCCTTGGGGAGCTCCAGGTAGATGGGGAGAGCCAGCAGGTCGTAGATCCACTGGGCTTCGAACCCCGACGTGAGGTGCGCTCGCTGTCGTAGCGTGTGCACCAAGTCCTGCTCGTGGATGCCGTCGCTGTAGAGGGCGTCCGGGTCGATCCACCCCTTCTTGAAGATCATGCCCATTGCCGCGATCATGCCCCACTGAGTCTGCTCTGCAAGGTGCGAGCGAAACCAGTCTCGGAACAGGAAAGCGCGTCTGTCCACGACCTTCTGGATACCGTCGATATCGCTCACGATGAACGCACCTCGACTCATCCCACGGAACTTGCCGATGATGAAGCGAAGATCACTGAACGCGTCGTCGCTAGTCGACTCTCCGAAGAACTCAGACATGTGCACATCGAGCGTCGTCCACGCCGCACTGTCCGTGAACCTCTGAATGGCACCAACATGGCCACGCTCATCCACCACGCTCTCAACGTTCCGCCAAGTCAGGCCGAACGCTTCGAGGAGCTTCTGCATCTCGGGTTCCTGAAGGATCAAGATCGTTCGCTCTTCGTGCTTCTTGTACTTCTTGTGCTTGGGGTACAACTGGACGAGCAGGCGCTCGCCGGTGTGTCCGAACTTGCTGTGTCCCAGGTCGTGACAGAATCCCGCCACAACGAGTCGGCGCGTGTTGTGTGCGCTGAGACCGATGACCGCTGCCATGACCGTGTTGAGCGCTGCTACCAGAATCACGTGGAAGTACCGAGAGTACTCACGCGGGATCTTGTCGTAGGGAATGACCGGAATGTCCTGGCGATTCCTGGCGCTCATGATCGGCTTGTAGCCATGCTGGGTCTGCAGCTTCAGGAACTGCATGTAGCCGGATTCCTGGAGCATCCGCATGGGCTCGCGGTACTTGCTCACAAATCTCTCTGCACGTCGACGGACCGTCCGTGACGCACCCATCAGCAGCTCCTGAACGAGCTCCTCGTACGTCATCCTCAAGATGGGATAGTCCATCGTCCTCTCCTTTGCGGTTGGGGGTACTCGCAGATCTTACCAAACCCTTTGAATATTGACTAATATAAAAAAACGGGCCGCCCTCAGACGAGGACGACCGCTTGTTTCAGAAAGACGCTCCAACTCGGACCATCAGGTGGCCGGTGCTGAGGCTGTCGACGCCTCCGCAGGCCATGATCGTGGGTCGAACGCTGGGAAGGCCCAGCTGAACGCCACCACATCCCTGAACGCTCGCGACCACGGGCTCTTGCACGTGGAAGAGCCCGTACACGCCGACGAACGGACCGACGATGCTCGGCGTGTCGAACACGTACCGAACTCCGACGATCCCCGTTGGCAGCACGTAGTCCACCAGCTTGAACCGCGAGAACATCACCTGCCCACCGAACCCGATCTCGAGTCCTGCGATGGGGTTGATGTGCCCGATGATCGAGAGACCGCCGTAGCTGTGCAGATTCAGCAGACCGTAGGTTCCGAAGACTCCGATCGAGCCTCCGACCTTCTGCTTCTTTGCGGTTGGCGTCGGATCCGGAGTCTCCTCCTGGATCACCACGTCCAGCTTCATGATCGGATCCATCGAGCTGGGGTAGAAGACGTACCCGGACGGGAACTCACCGGCCAGAGACAACACCGTCGTCATCTCCATGTCCTGCATCCCGGCAAAGAACGCCTTCACGATCCGCAGATCTCCCGCATCTTCAGCGGCGGGCCCGTGCAAGATGACACTGTGCCACCCCGCTTCGGACACGAGCGTGATCTCTGTCACGCGGCTCTGCGGAACGACGAACACTCGTCCGTACCACTTCTCGCCGACGCTCCACTGCACGAGGTGCGTGCCGGGGAGGATCGATGCGGCGTCGCGGCGACCGTCAATCATCAGGTCGTCGTACAGGAAGCGGTAGTTGACCGCGATCTGTTGCGAACTCTCCGCTGCGCGCCACCTGTCCACCGTCCGCTTCGCCTTGTGGAAGCTGACGAGGATGTCCGGTCTGTAGCTCTCGTCCCACTGCATGTCGTGCACAGCGAGAGCGTCCCGGAAGGCGGCCTCTGTTTTCTTCGCGTCTTCCCCCAGGAAGTCCGCGATGATTCCCTTGAAGAAGTGCAGCCTTGCGAGCTGCCCCGAGAACACCGCTTCGCGAATACACGGAAGCGCGGCGTCCAGCTCCTTCACGATGTTGGGCATGCCGTCGACGTCCAGGCCATCGATGGTCTGAGCTGTCCTCTCGAGCAGCTTCTCCAGGTCATCGTTCGTCAGGCCCTCGCCGATCTTGCACTCTCGGGACGAAGTCGCACCGGCGACCCACAGGTCGTTGATCCCGGGGAACACGAAGTCTCCCAGGCGCCTGTAATCTCGACCGATCGAGATGTCCTCTCTGCTCTCCATCACGCTCTTCGCCGTGTCCAGATCCCCGTCGTAGACAACCAGCTCCGCTCCGAGCGCGCTCATAGGCAGCAACAACGCCGCCAGAGCCACCAGAATTGCTCTCTTGTTCATGGGTTTCTCCCTCCAGTCGTTTGTCGAATGACAGGTTGACGTTACCAAATTCTGAGAAAATGTCAAGCCTTGGTATAATAAAACCACTATGTTGATACCTACACTAATATTGATCGCTGGCCTGATTGTTTTGATCACTTCTGCTGACCAGCTAGTTAAAGGAGCGTCGTCGATCGCGTCTAAATTTGGCTTCTCAAGTTTGATGATTGGTTTGACCGTTGTCGCCTTCGGTTCATCTGCTCCAGAGCTAGTCGTGAACATCTTTGCATCGCTCAAAGGTTCGTATGATGTCGCGCTTGGAAACGTGATGGGGTCTAATATCGCAAACATACTTTTGATCCTCGGTATTGCAGCAATGATACGTCCGCTTCGAGTTAAGAGGGCGACGATTTTTAGAGAGATTCCGTTTGCGATTCTTGGGATGTTAGTTTTGATCGCGATGGTTTCGGATAAATTCTTGGCTGGTGACTCTGGAATTCAGGATGTGCTGAGCAGAGGAGACGGTATCGCGTTGATAGGGTTCTTTTCCATCTTCCTTTACTCGACGTTCTTAACAGCACGTCATGGACGAAGTGAAAATTTGGCGAAAGCAAAGAAAGCAAAGAAGAATGGCGAAGGAGTGAAAGAGTACAAGACATGGCTTGCAGTCGTGATGGTCCTTGGGGGGTTGATTGGTCTTACCGTTGGTGGACAGCTGATCGTTGAGAGCGCTATTGCTATTGCTAAGGGATTCGGTGTGAGTGAAGCTTTGATCGCAGTTACAATAGTTGCGATCGGAACCTCGTTACCAGAACTCGCCGCATCTGGAGTCGCCGCCTACAGGGGTGATACAGATCTTGCTGTTGGAAACATTGTGGGATCAAACATCTTTAACGTGTTTTGGATCCTGGGTCTGTCATCTACCATCAACCCACTGCCAATAAGCGAGGGGGCGTCCGTTGATATCATCATCGCACTCGCAGCAACGTTCATGCTCTTCCCATTCTTGTTTAACAGGAGCGCTCGTGGTAAAGCTGGGTTACTTGAACGCTGGGAAGGCGCCGCTTCCGTGTTCGCATACTGTCTATTTATCGCATTCGCCATTTGGAGAGGTTAGTTATGAAAGTTTTGGCAATTGAATCTAGTTGTGATGAGACGGCTGTCGCTATCGTAGAAGATCGCGACGGTTTGTTTGTTGTGAACGAGCATGTTGTAGCATCACAGATTGCAACTCATCGTGAGTTCGGTGGAGTGATCCCTGAGGTTGCTGCACGATTACACGTTCCGGTTCTACCAAAGATGATTGAGGCGATGACAATGTGGAAGCGGGGAGATATTGATGCGATCGCAGTTACGACTGGGCCGGGATTGTCGACCGCGTTGCGTGTCGGTGTTGAGACTGCGAAGGCGCTTGCCGTGACTTGGGAGATTCCGTTGATCCCGGTGGACCATATTGAGGGACATATTTACGCAAACTTTCTTGAGACATCTGTTTCCAGTTCTGCTTTTCCGATTCTGTGTTTGATCGTGTCTGGTGGTCACACCGAGCTCGTGCTTATGAAAGGGCATGGAGACTATGAGCTTATTGGGCAGACACGTGACGATGCGGCGGGGGAGGCGTACGACAAAACGGCAGCTCAACTCGGACTCCCTTATCCTGGAGGTCCCAGTATAGACAAGGCTGCATTGCATGGCCGTCGTGATGCGATTGATTTTCCGCGACCTATGCTGCATTCAGGGGATTCTGATTTTTCATTCTCAGGTTTAAAGACCGCGGTTCGATACCACATAGTGAAACAAGAGAAGATGAGTGAGCAGGACGTGGCAGATGTTGCAGCGAGTTTCCAACAGGCCGTTATCGACGTTCTCATAAAGAAGACTTATAAGGCCGCGATGGACCTTGGAGTACGATCAGTGCTCTTGTGCGGGGGAGTGTCGGCGAGTAAGGAGCTACGGGCGCAGTTGGCAGAGGTTTTTGCGGATACTGAGGTTGGAGTGTTGATGCCGAACATGAAATACACGACAGACAATGCTGCAATGATCGGTGCCTCAGGTTTACAAACGTTGAAAGACGGTCGGTCCAAGGTCGACCCCTTCTTGATCGACGCAGATCCAGGGAAAACTCTTGGAGGTCCATGGAAGTGGGAGAAAAAAACTGACGAAGCTGTTGATCGACCAAGTTCACGATCGAGCTCTACAGTACGCGATCCTGGTTCTTCTGAGAAAAAGCGTTTTGAAACTAATTCGGTTCACGAGATGCATGAGGTTGCGATGTCTCTGGTCGGCGAGCTTATGGATGCGCACATCGTCTTACTGAAAGGTGACCTCGGTTCTGGCAAAACGACATTTGCGCAGGGGGTTGCGATGGCATTTGGAGAGGAGAAGCCTGTGAGGAGTCCAACATTCACTTTGGTTAACGAGTATCCGGTGCATCACGACAAGATCGATCGCATCGTACACGTTGATTTGTACCGACTCGAGAAGCTTGATGCTGCGGAGTCTAGAAATCTGGGGCTTGAGGTTTTCTTGAACGATCCGCGGTCGCTCGTACTGGTTGAATGGCCTGAGCGAGCCGAGATCGAGCTCGGAGGGCTAGAGCTCGTGTTCACGATTGAAGGCGAGACACATATTTTAGAAAAAAACTGAGCCGACCCAGGGGGTCGGCTCATCGTTTAGCAGGCGAGCCTGCGTGGGAACTGTGCCACCGGCCCCGTCGTCATCTCGAGTTCGAGCGCGATCTCACGCGCTTCATGGAACTGGCGATCCAGGAGCCCAGTGTCACCGCACTCTTGCTGCGCAGGGTAATCGTACCCAATGCTCGCAGGCTTGCTCGATATTGGGATCACCCGGTCCCTAGGCTTGGCCAACAGGCGCCGTTCCAGGCGTCGCAGGGAAGTGATCACTAGTACACATCGTCTTGAGGGCATGTCTGTATTCAACATCAGCGTTCTCCTTCAGCTTCAGGTGCTATCAAGCTATACAAAAAACAGGCTTATGTCAAGCCTGTTTTGGTGTATCTGGCTGTTAGCTGAGGTTTCGCAAAGGTGCGATAAGCGAGCCTAGGGCTGCCAGTGTGATAAGCGCCACAAGGATGCGCATTGCTAGTGGGTGGAGAAATTTCATAAGCACTTCCTATCAAAAAACAGGATTATTGTCAATCCTGTTTGCTTTGATTCAAAGTTGATCTGTACTAGAGCCTTGAAAGTGCTACGACTACCGCCGTATCAGCTCTTAGCTGATGTTCACCCAGGGAAGCGATACATGCTCCGCCCGATTCAGCCGCATTGACCTCGTCTTTTGTGAAACCTCCCTCGGGACCGATCATGAGGGTGCTGACACCTTTGGGACATTCACCGATTTGAAATTGAGTTTCAACATCGCAGAGGACGATATTGTCTCGTGCCTGCAATACATCGTGAAAACTCTGAACGCTTTCAATCTGTGGAAGCCATGCACGGCCAGCCTGTTCTGCAGCCTCTTTCACGATGTGGTTCCATCGTGGGGGAACGGTGCTTGGTCTCTTTATAACTCGCTCAGAGATCATCGGTATGATATTCCACACGCCAAGCTCCGTCGCTTTCTCTAACACCCAGCGCATTCTGTCCTTTTTGAGTATACCAACTGCAAGTGTCATGTCGCGCCCACGTGGCTGAATCCGTTGCGTGTTCACTTTTGCGATAATGCCATCCTTTCCTACATGGGCGATAGTACAATCGGACACGTTGCCAACTCCATCGAAGAATCGAACCTGATCTCCGGTGTGAAGTCTCAACACTGATGTCATCTGCTTGTAAAGCTCGCCGACTTTTATGGTAACCGCATCGCTATTCATTTGCGATGGGTTAATATGAAACTGTCGAGAATTATTTATCATACTAGACAGCTGCAACTCTCAGAACTTCGTCTACAGATGTTAATCCTTCCATCGCTTTCAACATACCATCTTGAAGCATCGTAACCATTCCTTGCTCTGATGCAATTTTACGCATGTCTTGGTCTGAAACCTGTCCCGCTCGGATCACAGTTTCCACCGAAGGGTTAACAACGAGCACCTCATAGATTCCAACACGACCTTTGAACCCGTTGGTACACGCTGGACATGTTGCGGACGACTCACCTGGCTTCATGAACTTTGCGGTAGCAAGATCCGGAGCCTCTCCTGAGTTTTCAGGAATCGCGTCAATGATCTCGTTCACCTTCACGGTCTCTTCTGGTGTCAGTTCATGCGGTGCGACACATTCTTTACACAGTCTTCGTAGCAATCGCTGACCCATGATGATCCTAAGTGCGGGTGCCAGCAGGGAAGCTTCTACACCCATCGACAAGAATCGTGGGATCGCTCCAGCTGCATCATTTGTATGCACTGTTGAGAGAAGCAAGTGACCGGTAAGCGCAGCTTGCACGGCTGTGTCCGCTGTTTCCTTGTCGCGGATCTCTCCAACCATCACGATGTCTGGGTCCTGACGCAGAATCGACCGAAGTCCTTTGTTGAACGTGTATTCTTTTGAGTGATCGATCTGTGACTGGTTGATTCCAGCGAGTTTGTACTCGATAGGATCTTCCAAGGTGATGATCTTCACGTCAGATTTGTTCAAGAAGCTCAGGATAGAGTACAGGGTCGTAGTTTTACCAGAACCAGTTGGCCCCGTAGTCACGATCATACCGTTCGGCTTCACAACCTCGGCTTGTAGTTTCTTGTATGCCGCTGGTCTAAACCCGAGTTCCTCGAATTTGAGTCCAATTGCACTTGGTTTCAACAGTCGCATAACCACTGACTCTCCCCAGTTCGTTGGGAGGGTGGAAGTACGAACGTCCACCTTTGCTCCATCGATCAAAATCGTAAATCGTCCGTCTTGTGGGTTAGAAGTAACATTGAGTTTAAGTCCTGCGACCAGTTTGATACGACTTATCAGCTTTCCCCAGAGCTCGCGCGGCACCTTCGCAACATCTTGTAGCACGCCGTCGATTCGATAACGGATCGCAACGTCTTTCTCCTCCGCCTCAATGTGAATATCAGATGTTCCGATCTCAATCGCAGCCGCGAGGACAGCGGCGATCATGTCAGTTACGTTGACACCCTTGAGAAGTGGCTCAACATCGGAGAGCTGCTTCACCTTTGAGCGTAATTCCTTTAGCTTAGCCTCCTCAATCTGGACACCTTTCTCAATCTTGATGATTTTAGGCAAAGTAGCGTACAGCTTTAGACCTTGCTCCAGGCTCTGGTCGGAAATGAGGTAAACTTGTGCGTTTAATTTATTGCGTTCTCCAATCTGATAAGCCAGGTCCTTAACAGCCTCGTTCTCTGGGCTTATGGCGGCAATACGCAACTCGTCGCCATGCATCAAGAAAGGTAGCATGCTGAGTTCACGTGCTTTTTCTTCAGGTAGTAGGCGTAGAGCCTCGGGACTCACGGGGAAACCCTTGAGGTCGATATACGGAACCCCGCTCTGCGCGGCTCGTTGCTCAACAGACTTTTCGAGCTGACTTAATCTAATAGACCCCATCTTGTTTTGGAGTTTTTGCCCTGGACTCATTTTCGCCGCATCGGTTTCAACGGGTTTACTGTCGCCTCCCATCAAATCTTCAATGGACCCCATCTTGTTATCTGCCATATGTTAAAAGGGAAGGTAAGTTTTTGCTAAATGTCTCATTGCGGACGGAAGTGCTCTGCGTCTTAGGTTGCGTGTGAGCTCTGACCACGCTGCCATGTTGTACAGCATCAAAGCCCCCATCATAATCAGGTGGATAAACGTTGCAATTGCCGTGCTCAGGAAGAGGCTCGATGTTCCGCCAAAGAATTGCGATGCGCTGATGCCGATTCCTGAGAGAACGAAGAGCACGATCGACGTGATCGTGAAGATTATGATCAACGCGAATATGTTGATGATGAAAAGCACGATGTTATGCTCGACTATGAGACCCAACGAGTTTCGGAGCATGTTCATGGTTGATCGTGCGGACTCTGCGAGTGACTTTCCTGCGCCGACCACGCTATGCAGTATAAGCGTCTTGATCGTGAAGAGGGTCATCAGGAGCCCTCCGCCCACTATCGAGATGAGGACTTGCATCATCGGATGAGCTGCACCATTGGTTGCTGAATATAGAGCGGAAAGTCCGAACACGATGAGTCCCGCCACCGATATCGTCGAGATGTGAATTGCTGCTGTAGGTAACATCAGGTTTGCCGCCGCAGGGATTGCTGCGAGTCCTGGCATGCGCTTCATCGTTGCTCGTTTGTATGTGTTGATGATGATTGTGTTCTGCGCAACCATCGACAGTAGCGCGATCACAATAACTAGACCTACGGTTGGTAGGTTGCTGAGGATATGTGGAAACGGGGGAGAAGTGAAGACTATTTGAAGCATCACGATGGTGGAATCAATGAGCGCGCCCATGCCCACGATGATGCCGAGTGGGGCGATTGCCAATAGGGTTCCTGATCGTCTTAATGTCTTAAAAGCTCCCGCAAAATGTTTTGTATGCCAATTGTGATTCATAGTGATTTCATTATAACAAAAAAACACGACCCACAGTTGCGGGCCGCTCGTTGTTACTCCCCTCTTACCATCTCCACGATGGCGCTCGCGACAAAGAGTATGCCGCGATCTTTGTTCAGTAGATCGCTGTTGATGACGAGGTACACAGGAATCCAGAAGCCGCCTACCCTGCGACTGAACTTCTTGACTCCTTTCAGGAACTTCGAGAGTTCGTCGCCTCGTGAGCGTTCGGAGTCTTTCCTGACTACTTCGCACGATGTCCGCTGACCCCGCCGGGACTTGATCTGGATCAGAAACCCAAAGTCCTTTCCCTTGCCGCGGGCGATCAGGTCGATCTTGCCTTTCCCGTCCTCTTCCACCGTTGGGAAGAAGACATCGAACGTTCCGATCATCTCCAGGGTTTTGATGATCTGCACGACGGCGGCGGCACCGACGCATGTAGTCCGCCATTCTGCGAGTTGCTGCTCGTCGATTCTGATCTCGGGGCGCGAGCCTCCGTCGAGCTTCCACACAACATTGGCTGCTGCGTAGCTCAGTTGAAGCATGGCCTCGGCCAGTGCGATGGACGCCAGCGTCAGCTGTCGGTACATGAGACTCTTAAGTTCCGAGTCCAGTCCTTGGAGATGCTTCATTTCGAAGCCGCAGCCAAGTGCCACGGCTGCCCTGTGAAAGTGGTTTGCGGTGTGCTGATCCTGATTGGCAGGATCGAAAACGGGTACCGTGACGTTCTTTAGCGCAACCTCTGTTGCAGCGAGACCCTGTTCGAGAGCCTCTCTTCCGATCTTTGCTCCTGTTTTGATCCAGATCCGGATCTGGTAGATGAGTGCGGTTGAGACCGACTGCTCACCGTTCACAGCTCGCGTTCTAGTAGCTAGCTGCGGGTAGTGAGGTTGATCTCGTGGAATGTGCTGTAGTGCTGCATCCACGGGTTTTCCTTTCTGTCCTTGAGGGACAATTTAACCTACCCTAGATTGGTGATTATGTCAATAATAAGACAGGGCTCGCGCCCTGTCTTATTATCTTATGCTGTATGTGGCTTTGGTCCTTTGCCAACAATAGCTGCAAATTCCTCTTTTTCAATAGCTTCGTTTTCAAGAAGCTTCTTAACAATTTCTTCAACTTCAGGGCGATGTTCATTGAACACTTTCCGAGCTGTATCTTGAGCATCAGCAACAAGCTTCTGCACAGCGTTGTCGATCTTTGCCGCTGTAGCCTCTGAGTAGTCTCGTTCTTCCTGGATGTTTCGTCCAAGGAAAACCTGCTCATGAGCTTTACCGTATGTTCGCGGTCCAAGGTCGTCGTGCATTCCGTAGCGCTTCACCATAGCCGATGCTAGTGCCGTCGCCTTTTTAAGGTCGTCGCTGGCTCCGGTTGTGATGTCGCCGATTACGATGTCTTCCGCAATACGTCCACCGAGCATCATCGCAAGATCTGACACGAAGTCCTGCTTGCTTTCCATTCGGTTGTCATCATGTGGAAGCTTCCATGTGTATCCCGCTGCTCGTCCTCGGGAGATGATGGAAATCTTGTGCACTTCGTCTCTTGATCCTAAGTAGTGACCAACGATAGCGTGACCGGCTTCGTGGTACGCAGTAATCTTTTTCTCTTTCTCTGAGATGACTCGATTACGTCTCGCAGGTCCGATCATTACCTTCTCGATAGACTCTCGGATAATGTCGTTACTGATTTCTTTCTTTTCTTCTCGCACAGTAAGGATCGCCGCTTCATTTAACACGTTTGAAAGATCGGCACCAGAGAACCCTGAAGTTCTTTGAGCAATAACCTTCATGTCTACGTCTTCTGAAAATGGCTTGCCCTTTGCGTGAATCGCAAGGATCTCTCCTCGCTCCTTTTTATCTGGAAGGTCGATAGTAACGCGTCGGTCAAATCGTCCTGGGCGCAAAAGCGCTGGGTCCAGAACGTCTGGTCGGTTAGTCGCTGCCATTACAATCACACCACTGTTTTCTTCAAAACCATCCATCTCCACCAGTATCTGGTTCAGTGTCTGCTCTCGCTCGTCGTGACCTCCGCCGACTCCAGCCCCTCGCTGTCGTCCAACGGCGTCGATCTCATCGATGAAGATGATACATGGAGCGGCCTTCTTTGCGCGTGCGAACAAGTCTCGTACACGTGAAGCTCCAACTCCTACGAACATCTCTACGAACTCTGATCCACTAATGTGGAAGAAGGGAACCTTTGCCTCTCCTGCAACCGCACGAGCAAGCAATGTCTTTCCAGTTCCTGGTCGTCCCATCAATAGGACACCCTTTGGAATCTTGGCTCCAACTGCGTCGTATTTCTTTGGCTCCTTGAGGAAGCTTACGACTTCTATGAGCTCTTCCTTTGCCTCGTAGGCTCCGGCGACATCTGCAAATGTGGTCTTATGTTCCTTTGTAGTGGCAGGATCCTTAGTAGCACTCTTTCCAAAGCTCATGGCCTTGTTCTGAGTACCAGAGATCTGCTTGATCATGAACCACGCAAGCAAACCAAGTACTAGCGCCATGACAAGTGTAGGGATGATCCGCGCCATCACTTCTTTTGTCGTCGTGTCTTTTATCGTTATGGCTATTGCCTGAACTGTCTCTGTCGGTACGTCATAGTTAGAAAACAGCTCTGATAGCGACTCTGATCCTTCTTTACGAGTCACGAGCTCGACATCGTCAGACGTCACGATTCGCACAATCTCGTTTTCAACCTCAATCTCCTTGATCTCACCCGCTTTCACGCGTTCAACAAAGGAAGAAAGCCCTACCTCTTCTGGTTTGTCACCTCCAACGTCGATCGCGCTTAGAAGACTTCCAAGCAATAGGACGATAACAAATATGTAGAGTAGGTTTCTTGGCTTGAAAGGTTTTTGTTTTCGTTTTGTCATAGTTATTCGGCAGCCTCCTCTGTTGGCTTCTCAGCTACTTCAGGAGCTTCCGGTGTTTCTTCAGCTTTAGGTGCTTCCTCAGCTGGCGCGTCTTCCTCTTTCTTTGGCTCAGCTTCAGGAGCTTCAACCGCTTCAGCGGCCTCCACTACTTTCTCTTTCTTTTCTGCACCTTTCTTCATTGCCTTCAATGACAATCCAAGTCGGTGCTTCTCGGGCTCAACAGATACAACCATGAACTTCATCTTCTCACCGGCCTTTCCAAGCGCGTTGATGTCTGTAACAGGTCGTGAATCAAGCTCAGAAATATGAGCAAGTCCGTGGATGTCTCGATCCAACTCAACGAAGAATCCAAATGGGTTCACCTTGAGAATAGTTCCTTCAACAACCTCTCCAACCTTGTACTTCTTCTCTACACCTTCCCATGGGTTTGTAACTAGCTTCTTCATCGACAAGAAGATCTTACTTCCTTCGATTCCAATGATCTGTGCGCTAACTACGTCGTTCACCTTCACGAAATCTCGTGGGTGGTCGATTCGCTGCCATGCGATTTCTGAAATATGTACTAGTCCTTCTAGGTAAGCGGCCTCGTCGTCAGCATCAAGAGGGAACTTAACGAAGACTCCAAAGTCTGCGATAGCTGTAACCTTTCCTTCAACTGTGTCGCCGGCGTTGTACTGCGCGATAACATTCTCCTGCTCCTCTTCCCAGATAGCTTTCTCTGAAACAATCAACTTGTTGTCTCCTTCAAGCACGTCCAAAACTTTAACTTTAAACTTCATTCCAACGTACTCCTTTAGTTTCTCGAGGATGCGCGTCTTTGATCCACCGGAAACGCGAGGGTAGTGCTCTGGTGCCAACTGTGAAACAGGAAGGAATCCCTGAAGGTGATCCACCTTAACGATAAGTCCACCCTTGTTAGCGTCCAAAATCTTAACTGAAATTGCTTCACCTGTTGTGAACAATGTTCGTGCTGTCTCCCAAGCCTTAGCTTCACCAGCGTACTTGAATGACAACTCCATCTCTCCGTTCTCGTTCTCAAGGTCGATCACAGTAGCTTCGATCTTTTCACCAATCTGTAGGTCGGCGTAGATCTCACTTTCTGCGAATAACTCTCGTCCGCGAACGACACCAGTTGTAAGTCCACCAATATCCAAACGTACTTCACGTCGTGATGCAAAAACAACCGTTCCAGTGACGGTGTCTCGTTCTTTAGGGACCAATAGAGAAGCTTCGTTGCTCTCCAAAAGGGCCTCCATCTTTGATTCTACAGTTGTAGCCATATTAAATGTTATTTTAGCGACCCCTGGCTGGGATCAGTTATTAAGGATACCTGCGCATATTAAGGGAAATAGGTGATTTGGTCAAGGGTTTTGGGGCTGGTATTTGTACGGGGTGCAGGGTGGATTTGTGTATATTTCGAGTTTTCGATATAGCGCTAAGATTAGCCCAATAATTGCCCTTAGGGCTTGACAAAACCCCTTTTTTGTGTTATATTCTGCTGTTGTTCAATACAAAAGAAGAGAGTTTGAATGTTGTCCGCACTCCTCTGCGGATGACATTGAGACCCTGTTCTAGGGACTCTTACAGATCATTCGGAGTACGAACATGCCCACCTTTAGCTTCAAGAACATGTGTCTGATTAGCCTGGCCCTGCTGGTGCTGATCGACCTGTCGATCGCCTTCACGATGGCCAACAGCAACTTTGCTGACGCCTCTACGCTGTGCATCGCGATGAGCCTGACGGTCCTCGTGCCCTGGCACGTTGTTACCGGCAAGGCATTCGCCACGCTCGCAGCAGAAGACTCCTGAAACCCTCATCACGTGGCCCGATCTTCTCGGTCGGGCCGCCACATGAGACTTTCATCTCCATAACACTGCCAGTCATTCTATTTCACTCGGTATGTAATGATTTGCGCTAAGTGCCGTATATACATAAGACACCTACCATAGAACGGAGTTTGGACTTTGTTCGCAACATTGTGCGGATAGAATCGAGATTCAGTTTTCGGCAGCACCCTTCCGGTGCTGACAGTGGTAGTTGGAGTTTTCTGTGGAAATTGATACTACCAAGGCTATGAGCCTTGGATCGATCGCTGCAATCGTCTGTACAGACACCCTCATGATTGCGAACCTGATGCTCGACGAGTTCCCGAATCCGGCGTTTGGGACGATGCTGTTTGTAGCCGTCTTCAATGTGATGGCCATCCGGGCAGTACCGTCGCTCATTCGCAAGTCCTG
>JABIWD010000048.1 GCA_018701105.1 Candidatus Uhrbacteria bacterium
CTTCAAGGTGGATGCCGAGGCGCATCCTTGCGGTGCGATCGAGCTCCACTACGTCGCCGAGGTCGTCCAGGATGTGGCGAACCCCGAGTGGCTCGTCGACGTGTTCGACGAGGAGGTGCCGATGACCATGGACAGCGACTTCGCCTTCGATCCCTTTGTGCCGTTCAACATGAACGTCTCGCAGGGTGACGAGCTCCACTACACCTGGTACACGGGCGGCTGGGAGTCGTGGCAGGACATGGGTCCTGAGTGGGCCGGCGACATGGATGTCGTCGTGATCCCTGCGGGGGAGACGGTGTCGCTGGACTTCGTTTTCGATGCCACGCTCGGTGTGCCTGTAGGATCCGAGGTCGACTTCTTCCTGAGCATGACGCTCTGGCGAGACGTGACCACGGACCAGATGGTGTTCGACTACATGTTCGGGGACACACCCTGGATGGTCGCCGTATTTGATTGAGACCCAATAGTCGGCTCTACTAGCCGCCTATCGAGAAACGCCCTCCAGAAAGGAGGTGATGTTCACTTGGTGGGCGGTTTTCGATTTGCAGAGCTGAGCCTTTTATCGTGAACTCCATCGACGAGGGTAGACATGATATAATGTCTTCACTATGGCAATATGGCCGTTCTCAATTTTTTCTAGCGAGGATAAGACGGCTCCTGTGATGGAGGAAATGAAACAGGGGGATAAACCTGTCTTGCTTAAGGCGGAAAAAGAGGCAGACAAAATTTATAAGAGGGAGGTGTGGTGGTTGGAGCACAAGACAGGATTGCGTAAGGGCGTGGTCATCTTTTTGATTGGCGTTGAAGCTGTGTTTGGTTTGATTGGACTATATGCATTTGCAGACTACTACTTGATTGATTACGTAGAGGAACAACAGTTAGTATCAACATTTTTTGAAGGAACTGGAGATTTGCAGGCAATCAATACTCGTCAGCAACCAACGGAGTTACGTTTTGAAGACGCCGTCTCTATTCAGAGTGGGCAGCGATACGACATACTTGCATTTGTTGAGAACGCGAACGTTGATTGGATTGCAGAGGTGACGTATCACTTTGAGTATGGCGACACTCAGTCTGAGCAAGAAGTGGTTGTTGTGAACCAACAGACAAGGTTAGCGTTAACAAAGTTGGGGCTCGATGGTGCGCGTGATAGGACGCCGAGGATAACGATCGACAATATACGTTGGCAAAGAATTAACGCGCACGCGATTCCAGATCCCATATTGTGGAAAACTGAGCGATGGAACTTTGAGGTGAGCGAGATTACGCATGATACGGACATTGAGATAGGGGACCGTGCGTTTGGACGTACGAACTTCACTATAAAGAACAAGACCGGGTTCGGGTATTATGAGGTTCCGGTAACGGTGATTCTCAAGAGAGGAAATACATTGGTGGGGGTCAACAGAACTACGCTGAGCAATTTGCGAGGTCTTGAGGAGAGGACGATTCAGGTGGATTGGTTCGATACAGCGCCATCTGCGTCGGTAGTGGAGATCCATCCGGAGTTGAACCTGTTTGATGAGGCCAACTTTATTCCAGCGGGTGCAGATGACGAGTTGGATAGACGTGACATACAAATTAGACGATAAACAGACCCCCGCAGCAATGCGGGGTTTTAGTTACTGTGATTTTTGGTAAGATGCGTGTATGCATAAATACTCGCGCTTATTATCCTCCTTCGACTGGCTCTTGGCACTGTCCGTCTTTGTGCTGCTCGTTTTGGGGATCTCCGCACTGTATGGGATCGGACTGTCCTCAGCGCCTCCAGATTTCACGAACGTGATCAAACAGATCGTCGCCCTGTCCATCGGGCTGGTTGTTGCTTTGTTGTTGGCCTTGTCGAACTTCCGATTGTTGCGATCCTACGCTGGCACCTTGTATGCAACTGGCGGTGTGGTGCTTACGGCGCTTCTTATCTTTGGAGTGAATCGACGTGGGACAACTGGTTGGTTCAGCTTTGGTTTTTTCGACGTTCAGCCGGTTGAGTTTGTAAAGATTATTCTAGTTGTTGCCATAGCGGCGATACTTGCCAGTCGTACTCGTCGCATCGTCAGGTGGAAAGAGTTTATTGCAACCGCGATTCCTGTTGGTATCTATTCGATTCTGGTCATGATGCAGCCAGACTTTGGGTCGGCTGCGCTGATGATCGGCGCTTGGATCGTGATGTTGCTGTTTGCTGGATTGGATAAGAAGGTGCTGTTGAGCTTGATCGCCACGGGGTCTGCCATGGTTGCCGGTGCGTGGTTTTTTTTCTTTGAGACCTTCCAGAGGAACCGTATCCTCACGTTCTTGAATCCTGAGCTTGATCCGCTCGGTGTTGGCTACAACGTGACACAGGCAAAGATTGCCATTGGGGCAGGGAGGTTCTTTGGACGCGGGCTTGGATTTGGGTCGCAGAGTCAGCTGCAGTTTTTGCCCGAGGCGCAAACCGACTTTATTTTTGCAGCCATCGCTGAGGAGCTTGGATTCTTGGGTGTGTTGCTTGTAGTGGCGGCGTTTGGACTTTTCTTCTGGAGGATTTGGCGACTGATTAACAAGACGCGCGACGACTTTACAGGGTACTTGCTCATCGGGCTCGGTACGCTCTTGTTTATCCAGATGACAGTGAACATTGCGATGAATTTAGGGATGATGCCGGTGACTGGATTGCCATTGCCATTCGTTAGTTACGGAGGGTCTTCGTTGCTATCGAGTTTGGTGATATTCGGATTAATTGAGAGCGTAGCGCTCCGTGAGAGGTAGTGGTAGAATAGCTTCATGGATACATCTTCATCCAATTTTTTGACCCAAGGTCTTAAACTCGTTTCAACGTGTCCGCTTTGCAAAAAGGAGCATTCAACGGATCCGCACATTATCGAAGCCAGTGATGATCGTTGTCTAGTTCACGTAACTTGTGGGCATTGTGGTCATGCGATTATGGCTGTTTTGAACATGCAAGATGTTGGCGTGAGCTGCGTTGGGATAATGACGGACTTGTCCAAAGAAGACACTGGCTTGCTGCTAGATGGGTCCGAGGTGAACATTGACGATGTGCTCATGACCCACGAATCGCTTAGTTCTGATGGGTTTTTGTCACATTTTAGCGATAGACCGTCGATTTCCACTACAGAGAAAGATACCAGCAAAACGCTACCTATATAGCCCGATGCGGCCGAGCGTTGGAGCGCTATTGACAGTTTCCGCCATTATTGGCATAATTCGGCCATATTTTTGAACTATATATATGGAACGACTGACATTGAACGCCATGCCACGTGAGGCATCTACAGATCCTGCGGATGTACGAGCAGAAAGCCGCATTCCTGCGGTTATTTACGGTGGTACACGAAAAGAGGCTACATCACTTTCAACGGATCGAAGTGAGACATTGAAGGTTTTGAAGAAGATTACGCAAAGTACAGTTATCGACGTCGAGATTGACGGTAAGAAGTCAATGGCGTTGGTAGGAGAGATTCAGCGACACGCTGTTACAGACGAGATCGTACACATGGATTTTCGACAGGTTGAGCAGGGAGTTCCTGTGAAGACTAAGATCGGTCTTGAATTCGTTGGAGAGTCAACAGCAGTTAAGACACTCGGTGGAACCTTGGTTATTAACCGAGACCGCATCAAGGTGTCTGCAGCTCCAGAGAACCTTGTAAGCATGGTTTCAGTGGATCTATCAACTATTGCAGATTTTGAAACATCTATTTCAATTAAAGATCTAGAGCTTCCAGAAGGAATTGAGCTATTGGACGAAATCACAGCATCAGTTGCCATCGTTCAGAAGCCTAAGTCTAAGGAAGAGATTGCAGCTGAAGAAGCCGCAGAGGCCGCAGCAGATGCAGAGGCAGCTCCAACAGTTACTGGTGGCGAAGAGGGAGAAGAAGGCGAGACGCCAGCAGATGGAGAGGCTGCTCCAGCAGAAGGTGGCGAGGCAAAGGCCGACGCACCAGCAGAAGAAAATGCCAAATAAGAAAAAACAATCACAGGGGGAGAAACAGGGGAAAAACGGATACGCTTTCAGCGCTCCGTTTTTTCTTCTTGCTTTTCTTGGAATCGTCGCAGTAGCTGCGTCGTTGTGGTTCGTGTTGGGAACCGGCGGTAACCAGATAGATGAGATCGTGCATGAACCTATCGACTTGAACATTGCTTACGAGGGCGCAAGACATCCGTTGTCCGGTGAGCGTGTTGATGACGACGAGACGTTCAAGTTGTTTGCCGTAATGGTAGAGAACTCGCAAGATGCGTGGCCGCTTTCAGGGATCGAGGACTCGTACCTAGTGTTCGAGGCACCGGTTGAGGGGAATATCACACGATTTATGGCGATGTACAGCGATGATCAGGATGTGGATGAGATTGGCCCTGTAAGAAGTGCTCGTCCGTACTATGTTGATTTGGTTCTTGGTTGGGATGCGTTGTATGCGCATGTAGGCGGGAGCCCAGAGGCACTCGATCTTATTAAGGAACGCGGAGTGAACGACCTGAATGAGTTCTTTAATGGTGGATCTTTTTGGCGTTCACGTCGGCGGTCAGCTCCGCATAATGTTTATACAGAAACTTCACGTTTAATTGCTGGGTGGGATCGCGTTATCGAAGACGAGCAGGAATACGAAACTCGTTTGTTTAAGAAGAGCAAGATCGAAGACGAGCCACCAGAGGAGTACGAGGTTGAGGTAGAGTTTAATGGGTATGGTTACGATGTTACTTGGGTATATGATCCTGAACAGAACGCGTATGTTCGACATCAAGCTGGTAGCGAGTACAAGTTGCGATCAGGGGCTGGTATCGCCGTACAGAACGTTGCTATCATGAAAACTCAGACGAGCGTAATCGATAATATTGGGCGGCAAAAAATCACCACCGTTGGAGGAGGTGACGCTCAAATACATATGGATGGTCAGGTGATAGATGGAACTTGGGAGAAAGATCTGCGGTCAACTATTATGCGATTCTATGATGATGCAGGTGACGAGATCGTATGGAATGTTGGCAAGACATGGGTTGAGGTAGTGGACGAGGATCGAAACGAAGTTTTAGAAAGTTAAGATAACGACCCGTGGTTTTCCCGCGAGGTCGTTTTTGATTTCAAAGGAAATGCCAGGAGCAACTTCGTCGAGCATTGGTTCGATGAGGTCATTCTGCCGAGGGTCGATCTCGAGCAATACGAACAGGTCTTTAGGTAGCTCTTCTCGTCTCGAGTTGATTTGCATCAGCAGCTCACGATAAAGATCGAGTCCGTCGGAGGCGTCTGATACGAGCGCTATCTTTGGCTCGTAGTTTTTCACTTCGTCGGGTGACGTGTTCCACATATCTTCACTAAGGTACGGAAGGTTGGCCGTGATGATCACGCGTTCATGACGCTTTAGTTCGTTAGGCCAAATTGGTTCCAGGAGGCTGCCTTCGTGGAGGCTTACCTGCGCCTCGAGTTTGCGTGCGTTCTTTTTTGCAATCTTGAGCGCTCGTTTTGAGATGTCCGTTCCGATGATCGGACGGTTGGTCTCAAGATTCAGAGTTACCGCTATCGCTCCGGATCCCACGCCGACATCGATAAACATCGAGCTATCATTGCACAGAGCGACTGCCTCTTCCACCATGATCTCGGTTTCCGGTCTTGGAATAAGCGAGTGATCGTTCACCGCGAACTGACGACCAAAGAATGATCGCGATCGGAGTATATACGCCATCGGTGTGTTGCGCGATCGTGCTTTAGCCATTCTGATAGAGCGAGATTTTTGAAATGAACTAACGTCCTCATCGTCATGCGCCAAAAGATCTGCATGGCTGATATTCAGAACATGCGTAAGAAGTTGTCGTGCATCGTCACCGGCATGGTCACGGGGTACGATGTGTGAAGTGAGCTCTTTTAGAAGTTCCTTGCGTGTCATAAATATAGTTTATCAAAGAAAAGGGCCCCACCGTACAGTGCACGGGGGGCCGCAGTCTCGACTTCAATTTCCGCTGCCTAGGAGGAGGGGGATCGGCAACATCTTTGCTGTCAAGGTGACTGGAGCGAACGCTTGAGCTGAGGCGGGTGCCTCTAATGCGGCATTGGGGACTACCGCACCGTTATGGCCCTCGTGCTGTCCAGTGTTGATCACTTTCTAACACACGCTACCGAATACGTCAAGAGACGGCGCACGGCCGTCTCTTTGTTACTCTTCTCGCGCAGCCTTCTTCAGTGCTGTCACGAGGTCTTGGATATTGCCATCCATGATTGAAGGGAGGTTGTTCCAGCTCTCTTTGATTCTGTGATCGGTCACTCGATCCTGTGGGAAGTTGTATGTTCGAATTTTCTCTGACCGGTCACCAGTTCCAATCTGTGAACGACGTTGGTCGTCGAGTTCTTTCTGCTTCTCGTCCTCTCTTGCCTGGAAAAGTCGCGCACGCATCACGGCTAATGCTTTTATCTTGTTTTGTGTCTGCGATCGCTCGTCCTGACAGTAGACGATTAGTCCAGTTGGCTTGTGGATGATGCGGATTGCAGAGTACGTTGTATTAACGCTCTGACCACCGGCCCCTGTTGATGTTGTTGCCTGGATGTCGAGCTCGTTCAAGTCGAGTTCAAAGTCTTCTTCTTCAATTTTAGGTAAAACGGCCACCGAAGCTGCGGATGTGTGGACTCGTCCAGCTTTTTCGGTTTCCGGAACTCGTTGCACGCGGTGCACGCCAGACTCATAACGGAGTGAGCCGTATACGTTCTCTCCTGATACCTCCACAAAAGCTTCCTTGAGTCCGCCGAGCTCGGTTCCGCTCGAGCTTATGATAGATGTTTTCCATCCTGTCTCTTCTGCGTATCGCAAGTACATGCGCATAAGCTCTCCGGCAAACAACGCGGCTTCGTCTCCACCTGTTCCTGCGCGGAACTCCATGATGGCGTCGTTGGCGTCGAGTGGATCTGGTGGAAGCATTATCAAACTGAGCGCTTCTTTCTGTTCTGCGATCTCGGGCTCAAGTCCATCAACCTCCTGCTGCGCAATTTCTCCCATCTCTGCGTCGTCGAGCATTTCCTTCGCGCTCACAAGCTGTGCTTCGAGTAGGGCGATCTCCTTGGCAGCTTCAACAACAGCATTTACATGCTTATATTCTCTCGATATTTCTGCGTACCGTTTCTGGTCGCTGATTACAGAGGGATCGGACAGGAGCTTCTCTAGTTCGTCCTTTTTATTGTTGAATTCTGGGATTGTCATAGCGGTATATTAGCACAAAAACGCTCGCCACAATGGCGAGCGTTTTGCTTATTTCTTTTCAGGCTCCATTTCAGCCTTCTTTTTCTCTTCTCGCTCAGCACGTCGCTTGGCCTCTTTGTCCTTCTTTGATCGGACTTCTCCGGCCTTCTTCCCGATACGTGTCTGGAATTTCTCAACTCGTCGAGCTGAGTCAAGAATCTTCTGTGTTCCCGTGTAGAACGGGTGACACTTGTTGCAAAGCTCAGTTAAGATTGCCTCGGATGTCGACCCTGTTTCGAAGGTATTTCCGCAAGCACACTTCACAGCTGCTTTGACGTTATATTGTGGATGAATATTTTTCATAAAACTCAATGACCGCTTGTATACGGTTCGTTAATGTGCCGCGATCGTACCAATACATAGGAATTTTGTCAATATCGCTTACATCGGCCATTTATGATTGACAAAAAACGCCTATTTCCGTATACTCGCGCTATCTTAATCACACAGTTTTCTGTGCCACGTACTAAGGGCCTGTCGGGTTTATCTCGATCCTTAGACGGCAGAAAACGACGAAAACAAGGAAATTATGTCAAAAGTACCTACATTGGAGGAATTACTAGAGGCGGGTGTCCATTTTGGACATCAGTCATCACGATGGCACCCAAAAATGGGTGAGTTTATTTTTGGAAAGCGTGGAGGAGTTCATATCATCGACCTCGAGAAGACTCAGTCTCAGTTGGAGAAAGCTAAGACTTTCGTTGCTGGAATCGTGAGCCGAGGAGGATACGTGATGTTCTTGGGAACCAAAGCTCAGACAAAGGGGTACGTTGAAGCAGCTGCAAAGAGTTGTGGAATGCCCTACGTTACAGAGCGATGGCTTGGAGGGACAATTACGAACTTCGAGGAGATCCATAAGCTTATTAAGCGATTGGCAGATTTGAAGCGCCGAAAAGAGACTGGAGACTTGAAGAAGTACAAGAAGAAGGAGCAGTTGATGTTTGCGCGAGAGATCGAAGACCTTGAAGAGAAGGTCGGTGGAATCGCAACACTTTCAAAACTTCCCGAAGCAGTTATCGTATTCGACGTTCGAAACGAGTTGACTGCGGTTAAAGAGGCGAGTCGGTCTGGTGTTAAGGTGGTTGCTTTGTGCGACACTAACATTAACCCACGACCTATCGACTACGTTGTTCCTTCAAACGACGACGCAGTTCGATCTATCGAGTTGATGACAAACCAGTTCGCAGAAGCTGTACTGGAAGGAAAGAAGAATGCACCAGTGAAAGGTGCTGTGAAGCCTGGAGCAAAGAAGCCAGTAGCAAAAAAAGTAGCAATAAAATAAATTAGTACTATGGGAATTGACGCAAAGACAGTTGGAGAACTCCGAGACCGAACAGGTGCAGGAATGATGGCAGCGAAAAAAGCACTTACAGAGTCGAACGGAGACATGGACGCAGCGATCGAGATCTTGAAGAAGAGCGGAGCGGCTAAAGCTGCTAAGCGTTCAGGACGATCAACAGGAGAAGGTTTGATCTACAGTTACATCCATGGAACAGGAAAGCTTGGTGTGATGTTGGAACTTCAGTGTGA
>JABIWD010000024.1 GCA_018701105.1 Candidatus Uhrbacteria bacterium
CTGCCGCTTCCGACGCCGCCGTCTCTGATCCAGACATAGTTGAGAGCAACGCGCCTCCAAGAACCTTTACTCCTACTAGCCATGGGATCCTCTCAACTGCCGAGTATACCTTTCTTGACCACCAGGTCTTGTCCAGAGCCTTCCTCATCTCTCCACGGAACTCTTTCTTTGTAACCAGCACCTCATTGGGCCTCTCGTAAGGCTTGCCGTCTCTATCAATTCCCTGATATACGGTGTGCTCAGTGAGTGCTGCGTCGGCCTGCATCTCGGACTTAAACTGGGTCAACATACGATCCTTAAAGTCTTGCACACGCTTCTCCATCAACATGACCTTCTGAGAAAACTGATCACGATACGGTCCAACTGGGAATAGCTTAAACATCTTTTTGCTTTCAAGAAGAGCCGCGTCAAGGTTTGCAACACTCTGCTCTACTTCACGCCCAATGATCTCGGAGTTTCTTGTGTATATATCGAGTAGAGACTCGTTATTGTTCTGACCATCGCGGAACTCCTGTGCCATTGGTCCAAGCCCCTCTAGGCTGTTCATCACGTCCTCTAGACGTTCCGCCTCCTCTTTTGTTGCATTTGCAAAACGGTCAGCTTGGAATGATTCAGTGAAACCAGCCGTCAGAAGCCCGGCCGCTCGCCCAGCGAACCACCCAACAGTCTTCCTCCATCCAGTACGTTCTGGCTCATCGCGCAAAACCTCTTCTTCCATAGCCGTCACAACCTGCTCTTGCGCCTCCTGCGGCAAAGGCTCGCCCTCTGGCGCCGCCTCGGCTTCTTCTGGACCATCTTCAGGACCAGTTTCCCCTCCTGTTTCCGCACCAGAATCGTCTCCGCCGACATTTGCTTCTTCGGAATCGGCATCGTCAACTTCTGTTGCAGATTCGGTGTCATCTTCATCTTCATCAACATCCAACTCCTCAAGTCCCTCTTCGCTATCAGCGCCGCCCGTCTCAGATTCTGCGCTCGTACCCTCTTCATCATCGTCATCCAACTCTAGCTCGTCCTCGTCTCCATTCTCAACACCGCCTGTCACCTCTGGTTCTGTGTCTGCTCCATCAACTTCAGGTTCAGAATCCGCAGTAGCCTCACCCTTAGCTTCCGTACCGTCTTCTCGAGCGATGAAAGCCTCCATGGCCTCCCCTTGTTCCTTCGCAGCCGCTTCTTTGTCCGCAGCATCCTTCTCGGCCTCGCTCTCTTCATTCTCCTCATCAAAATACTCCATTCTTTCAGCATGGCGTTTTGCAGCCTCCGCTGCTGCATCTTCAACAATATCTTCATCCGACTTTGGCTCTCCAGCTTCTTTCGCAGCGTTCTCGGCTTCCTGCTCAGCCAAAGCATCCTTCCACCATTGTGCGGTATCTTCAGCCGACCGCGCTCCAGGACCAGTCTCTTCGATCAATGCGTCGGTCTTAGCATCAACCATTGCGCTTACCTCAGGTGAAGGCTCGCCCTCATGGCTCGCTTCTACAGCATCAAAAAGTGAATCAATGGCCTCACGTCCTTGTTCCTCCTCTTCATCCAGAAGATCGAGCAACCTATCTTGCTCAGCTTCGTCCTTAGCGTCGTTCTCCGCCCTTGCTGCTGCGGCTTCAAGATCGTCCTCCCAGTCGATGGCGTGCTCGCCAACAAGCTTTGGCAAATCACTGTACCGCACGTCACTAGTATCAAGACCTGCTTCCTGAACCCCAACAAAAGGTGCACCGGCTTCAAGCCACTGAATCGTTTGCACGATCTTCTCCACAGTTTCTCTCAGGTTCTCCAACTCTCGCTCTCTCTCCTCATTGAACCCCTTCACCTCTCGAGAAGCAACGGAAACCGGAGTTTCGCCACTAGGGACCTCTGTCTCTTTGCGTGCAGCTTCAGCCATATCATTTAGTTTAGAAATTGTATCTTCTGTATATTGTTGTAATTTTTGATCGAGCGCACTGGTTTGCTGCGCCATCTCTTCTACGGATCTACGAGCTTCTCTCGCCGCGTTAATCACGTCCTCCATAGCCTCATCTGAGACTATCCTGTCATTGTTCATGTCATCCATCTTCCATTCCATCCGGCCTATCACGGAACCCACATCCTCCTCCAGAGCTCTTACGCGAGCGCTTGCTTCGGCTAGTTCATCACTTCTTTCCTGAAGCTTGCTTCTAACCTCATCGTCCACCATCCCTCCAGCATCTATCTGACGCATCAGCTCACCCACCTCCGTAACGCTCTCTGTGATGGATGCTGATAGCCCTCTCAAACTCTCCTGCTGTTCGGACAACTCTCTGAACATTTTGGTCTTCTCTAACCCAGATTCCTGCAATACTTCCGAAAGTTCCTGAACCTGACGCTCCGCTTGCCCAAGAGCTGACTCATCATCGGCCGGATCAAGAAATTCTTGGGTTGAGGCTTCTATGCCGTTTGACTCTTCGACGATCTCTTTATTCGCGACGTCTACATCGATAGCCGGAGCCTCGTTCGCACCAGCTTGCTCGGCCACATCAACAACGGGCGCCTCACTTTCGTGCGCCTCAGGTGGTTTATGTTCCGGTGCCGTTTCCGCCATAATGTGTTTATTGAGTACATCCATTCTATCACAGCACCTTCACGATCCGCTCAAAACTGTGGACTAAAAACGCCTCCGGAATGGAGGCGTTTTGCTTTACTGAATATTTTCATTCACCTGCTTGTCGTGTCGTACTGGTCGCTCGTAACCGTTCTCCTCTAGAAAGTCTTGAGCACCTTCACGATCACCTGCCTCGTGAAAGGCTTTAAGCTCTTCACGAATGTCTTCTGGAAGATCCTTCATGAATCCTCGTCGAGCATGCGCTCGTTTTGCCTTCACCGGAACCTCGATCCCGTTCTCTTCAAAGAAAGCCTTCACTGCTTCTCGGTCTCCGGCCTCATGCAAAGCCTTCAACTCTTCACGCAAGTCCTCGGGTACATTCTTCATGAATGCGCGACGTACCTTGTCACCCTTCTTGTGCTTAGGTGGCGTAATGTCGTTCTCCTCAAAAAACGTACGCATCGCCTCTCTGTCACCATCCTCCTTCAATGCCTCGAATTCTGTTCGGACATCCTCTGGTATTGTCTCCAAGAATGCTGTTCTTTGAGCATCCCACTCGGCTGAATTCTCAGGTGCCTCATGAGCACTCACTGAAAGCGCACCAATGGCTGCAACTGCGGCCAATACGATGATGCTACCCAAGAATAGGTTTGATCGTGTTTGTGTTGTCATAGATTATATTCAAGTATAAGTTATGCATGCATTTCTGCCAGTGTATACACGAGGGCGCTAGAAGTGTTACATGGAACGTAATTTCAATTGGGCAATTGGGCAAATTTCAATTTATGGAAGTTGTTTATACTTTATTGTTTCAGTCAGTGCCGAACTCTTGACAAGTGGCATAATCCGTGTTATATTCACGCCAACCAGAACCTGTTAGATTAATAGGATTGGTGCATTATTCACTAGAACATTAGTTCCTGTTATGCAGAACAAGTTGTTCGTTGGAAACATCTCATGGGATGCTTCGGAAGAGGATCTACAGACTCTCTTCGCAGCCTATGGAGAAGTTGTCTCAGCACGTATCGTGATGGACAAGTTTTCTGGACGAAGCCGAGGATTCGGATTCGTAGAGATGTCAAACGACGATGAAGCGCAGGCAGCGATTGAGGCCCTTAATGAAACAGATTTCATGGGACGCCCAGTCATTGTCAACGTCGCTAAGCCGAAGGAGTAATTCCTTCCGTATAATCAGAAAAACGCTGTGAGCTTGCTCGCAGCGTTTTTCTATTTAATTTTGAATATAACAACGCCCCGGGGAGTACCCGAGGCGTAGCCGTTATGGATCCGGTGTAAAGGCCTTCAGCTGACGTCGCAGCTTCTGGTCTCGCCGGTTCCGGCCGTCGATGCGATGATTTTTGGAGGTTGCGAGCGCCTGAAGACGCCTTTGTCGCCGCTCAACCTTCTGATCCTGAATCGCGTGAACTCGCGCTTCAAGATCCATCATCACACACCACCTGTCGTACTCTGCGGAAGCTTGCTCGCTCTCGCAGTGATGACAGTAATGGTGGTCGTCTCCGAACTCGTCGACTTCCTCACCCTTTAGGGCGGTGAGAATTCCCGTACCGTTTGCCATGGGTCCTCCGTATTGTCATGGCCGAGCGTTGCCGCTCTGGAGCACAATTGCTCCTGCAGTCTGTTTCAAACTGGACCCAAGGCGTGTCGTCTTCCTTTCATTGCAGCGACATCTACTTATACCATGAATTTAGGCCCCTGTCAACTGTAAGGGGCCTTTCACAAAGATTATACATAACAAAATATAGCCAATGCTACCAAAATATCAGGCCTGTGATACAATTAAGCCAATAATAATACAGATTCTAGTCAACACTATGAACTACTATATTGAGGCATTTAAGAAGTACGCAGAATTCAGCGGCCGCGCAACACGAAAGGAGTTTTGGATGTTCGTCTTGTTCCACGTAATTGTATTCGCAGTACTATCGTTTATCGACTCTTTCATCGGAGGAGAGAACCTAAACATTCTTTCAGGACTTTACGGACTAGCAGCGCTCGTACCTAGCATCGCAATTGCTATCCGACGTCTTCACGATACAAACCGAAGTGGTTGGTGGCTACTTATTGGTCTAGTACCTTTCATCGGAGCTATCGTATTACTAGTGTTCTACGTGCTTCCAACAGCGCCAGCAGCAGGAGCGCCTGCAGCACCAGCTGCAGCACAGCCTCCACAGGCACCACCAGCAGCACCACCCGCTGCTTAATAAATTTACAAACAAAAACCGCGAGCTTGAGCTCGCGGTTTTTTGATACTTTATTTCTTCACTCCGTTTCGCTTTCTGTCAGTCTCTGTCAACCATTTCTTTCGAATTCGTACTGACTGAGGTGTAGCTTCAACAAACTCGTCATCTTCGATGTACTCAAGCGCTCGCTCAAGTGTCATGTCGATTGGAGGCGTGAGGTTAATGGCCTCATCTGCTCCAGACGATCGCATGTTTGAAAGCTGCTTACCCTTGATAGGGTTCACGGTCATGGTCTCCTTTGCACTCGCTCCAATAACCATTCCCTCATAAACCTCCACACCAGCACCTAGGAACAATGTTCCTCTCTCCTGAAGGTTAAACAGTGAGAACGCAGAAGTCTTTCCGTTAACTCCTGAGATCATTGATCCTGTAGAACGTCGCTCAATTGGTCCCTTGTGAGGACCGTATTCTGAAAATACATGTGAAAGAGTTCCCTCTCCCTTGGTTGCTGTAACGAACTGCATTCGGTATCCAAGCAAACCTCGTGTGGGGATAGTGTAATCAAGACGTGTTGTAATTCCGTCAGACGACATATTTGTCATCTCACCCTTTCTTGATCCCAACGCTTCAATAACAGCACCTGCCATTGCATCTGGCACATCAACTGTTAATGCCTCGTAAGGCTCCTCCTTCTTTCCGTCTACCATTCGCATGATGGCTTGCGGCTGACTTACCTGAACCTCGTAACCCTCACGCACCATAGTCTCGATCAATACAGAAAGGTGCATCTCTCCTCGTCCGCTAACTTCAAAGAACTCAGCATTCTCGGGAAAGTTCACCTGCAATCCAACGTTTGTCTCCAACTCACGCTCCAATCGCTCTCGAATCTGTCGTGAAGTCACAAGCTTTCCTTCCTTACCGACGAATGGAGAGCTGTTTGCGTAGAAGTTCATTGTAAGTGTAGGTGGGTCGATCGTGATAGCTGGCAAAGGCTCAACATCTGCAGTCTCTCCAATAGTTTCACCCACGTTGATGTTAGGGATTCCTGCAATAGACACAACGTCTCCTGCATACGCTTCCTGCACATCAATCTTCACCAATCCGTGCGTAGTGTATAGCTTTGAAATCTTCTGCTTTTCAACAGAGCCATCAAGCTTCACAACCTGAATCGTAGATCCTGCCTTCATTGTTCCCGCGTGAATTCGTCCCATCGCCATACGTCCAACAAAGTTATCGTAAGCAAGGTTAACTGGCTGCATTCGAAGTGGCTTCGTAGCATCATTCACCGCAGGGGTAACAGTCTCCATGATCAGATCAAACAAAGGTGTTAGATCTTTTGGAGTTGCTGTAGGGTCTGTGATCGCAAAACCGTCTTTCGCGTTTGTGTAAATATATTTAAAATCAAGCTGCTCATCTGTAGCTCCAAGTTCTGAAAACAAATCGAACACCATGTCCACAACCTCGTCTGGTCGTGCAGATGGCTTGTCGATCTTGTTGATCACAACAATAGGCTTAAGCCCAAGCTCAAGTGACTTTCGCAAAACAAACTTTGTCTGTGGCATTGGACCCTCATATGCGTCCACTAGCAACAAAACAGAATCAACCATTCGCAACACTCGCTCCACCTCTGACCCAAAGTCAGCGTGTCCCGGTGTGTCCATGATGTTGATCTTATGCTCACCAAGCTCAATCGCAGTATTCTTTGCGTAGATAGTAATTCCACGCTCTCGCTCTAGGTCGTTACTATCCATCACACGCTCTTCCACAATCTCACGTTCAGAAAACGTTCCTGACTGCTTCAACATGGCATCGACCAACGTGGTCTTACCATGGTCAACGTGGGCAATAATCGCAATATTTCGGTAATCCATATCTGTTATTCAGTACTAGTTTATTTTCGTCTTCCGCCTCCACCTCCGGATCGTCGGGCTCCGCCTCCGCCTCCACCAGATCGTCGAGCACCTCCTCCTCCGCCGCCTGATCGTCGAGCTCCACCGCCGCTACCGCCAGAACTTCGTGGTCGTCCTCCACCACTTGGTCGACGTGAGCCTCCTCGGTTTCCCGATCGTCCGCGGTTGATACCTGGACGTCGTCCTCCTCGTCCACCTCTTCCACCCTTCTTTGAAGGCTTTGAGTAACGATGAGCGATCTTTCCAATCTCAGCTGCGCCGATTGTTCCAGGAGCCTCCAAAATCTTGATCTCCTTTCCAACTAGGGCCTGGATCTGCTGCATGTCTCGATACTGGTCAGGCATTACGAATGACACAGCCTTTCCCTTATGACCGGCACGACCAGTTCGCCCAATACGGTGAACGTAGTCTTCGTGCTGATCTGGAAGGTCGTAGTTTATAACAAGTTCAATTTCTTTAACATCGATTCCTCGAGCCGCAACATCCGTCGCTACCATCACTCGACTCTTTCCACGCTTAAAGTTATCAAGCGCACGTCGTCGCTGTGAAAGCGTTCGGTTTGAGTGTAGCTCCTCTGATGGGAATCCTTCTCGGTTCAATACCATCGCCATCTTCTTTGTTCCGTGCTTTGTACGGCAGAAAACTAGCACTGGTCCCTTCTTGTATTCTCGCAAAAGGTCCTGCAATAGACGGAACTTGTTTGAAGACTCAACAAAGTAAACACCCTGATCGACGTTCTTCGCACTCATTCCTTCTGACTCTACCTTAACGGTAACAGGGTCCTGCATGTACCCGTGTCCAATCTTAGCAACAGCAGGTGGCATAGTCGCAGAGAACAACATCGTCTGATGTTTCTCAGGAACCGACTTCAAGATCTGGTTGATCTGTGGCGCGAATCCCATGTCCAACATTCGGTCAGCCTCGTCCAAAACAACAACCTTCACACGATCAAGACGTACAGTCTTTCGTTCAATGTGGTCATTCAATCGCCCTGGAGTTGCAACAATGATGTGTGGCTTCTTTCGCATTGCGCGCATCTGGTGAGAGATGTTTGCTCCACCAACAAGGATAACTGTTCTAAATCCTAGACGGTTTCCAACCTTATCAATCTCGCCACTCACCTGATAAGCAAGCTCACGTGTAGGAACAACGATGAGTCCCATTCCATCCTTCTTCTTCAAGTTCTGCAACATTGGCAAAAAGAAGGCAAGAGTCTTACCTGTTCCTGTCTGCGCGATACCAACAACGTCCTTTCCTTCTAGCCCAAGAGGGATAGCCTTTTCCTGGATAGGTGTTGGGATAGTAAATTTAAGTCTGTTCAAAATCTCGATCAAGTCCGGAGACAAACCAAGATCTGTGAAACGCTTTTCGCGCTTCTGAGAGTCTTCTTTCATATTGTAGTTTGAGTGAACTCAAACCACATTGCTGATCACGCGCACGTAATCGACTGAAATAGGGCTCAAGTTCTCGTATTAAGTCAAGTAGCACTTTGCCACCTGTGTTGAGATAACTCGCGAATACTAGCTGAATATCTGGATTCTGTCAAGCCATGGACCTGTGTATCGCATTTAAGCCTATCTATCGCTAATTTCACTCCTTTATATAAAGATCATCTAAACTGTCGGGACTGAAGGGGTATTCTGGGTGCGATCCGTGATTCGGCGTGTCTCCAGCGGCCAGAATCTCGATATGATCAATCTCGGGGCTCGGGATCATGAACTCGGTTCTACTATTATTTCCACCGTACTTCGTCCTTTCGATAGGCGCCTTAGTGAGACCAATGCCGTTTAGATAGTCTCCTGTACGATCACCACATGGCCAATAGTCCATTACGGCAATATGGTGGACCTCCCCGCTCTTCATAAAAATCTTCAACTCACTCGCCTTTCCTAGAGCTTCAAAATCATACTCATCTGTAAAATCGTCTTTTGTAACAGGAGCTTTATAAATTACAGGGTTATCGTTCTTCCTTCTTTCTATATTAAACTCCCAGGCGCCGTCCTCATTGTCGATCGTCACAAAATAGTCTGAACCACAGATCTCACACATCAACATCCACTGTTGATAATTTACCCCGTAGTCCACGGCCTTCATACCTCGCAAAGCTTTAATCTCTTTGCTGATACCAGGACCCTCCTTATCTAGCATGTTCACAGAGACCTTGTTAGCGATCCTTAAACACCGCTCACACTCCTTCCATGGTTTTCCTTTTACTTTCATATTGATTCAATTTTATCACAAACTCCCCTGCACCACAGTGCCTTGCCAGCCAGCCCAAATCATGCTATGATCTGGCGGCAGAGGGGTATGGTGAAGTGGTATCACGCGGGTCTCCAAAACCCTAGTCGGAGGTTCAATCCCTCCTACCCCTGCCAAGAAAGAATCACAGACTTAGTTGCTGTGGTTTTTTCTTTAGGTTGGCTATTTTCATCTAGTTCGACCCGATCCATGTCAGCATGCAGCTGTTTTGAGTGCTTAGAAAAGAGTTTCCACACATCATTCAGCTCTAGCTGGAGTATTCCATCCTGCAGCACAAAGTTCGACCCGAGATTGCGAACTATGAGTTTACGAGCATCAACGTCACCATTTTCAAACTTTGCTTTAGCCGATTTTGCAAAATCAAGAACCTGTTCTACCCGCTCTATCCAGTTATCAGATTCCTGTTCCTCGTCCTGCAGTTTTGCATTGAGTCCATCTCGTTCCAATATCAATTTCTGCTTCTTTTTCTTGTACTCGTCTTCTGTAATAAGATCACGAATCATCATATCAGTGAGCCGATCGATCTGAGAACGTGTTTCATTATATGTGCTCTGAAGAGAAGAGCGCGTGACGTTACGATCCCCTGTCTGTTCTTCATTCACATGACGCAACCATTTCAGAGCCCAAGCAGCCCAGTCTTCTGGGATTGCCATGTCTTCAAGGATAATCTGAACCTGGTCCTCAATCTTAGCTAGATTCAACTGCTTTTGCTTACACTGTTGGTTATTTCTCTTTGTGCACTTGTAGTATGCGTATCTTCCATACAGATTGATCTTTTCATACGCAGTATACATTCCATTACACTCCCCACACCTTATGAGCCCAGTATAAGCAAAGTTCTTTGTCTGTGGCCTAGGTACTGGGTTTCCAAGCAGCTTCTGAATGCGCCAGTATTCGTCTTCGGTTATCATCGGCTCGTGAGTACCTTTGAATTGCAAAGTCTCACCATCTACCTTTCTGGTAATAGTTCCGTAATACATGGTGCTCCTTATCATGTTGTACATCCCAGTTTTCGAAAGCGGTTTACCACCACTGCGTTTTCTTTTAATGGTTCTAAAGCCCCAATCATTGTTGAGTTTATTACGTACCTCTACCGGTGTATGTCCAGCCAATAGCAGTTCCCAAAACTTACGTAACAATGGAAACCTTTCTGGATCTGGAACGATCGTGTGATCATCAAGCTTATTCAAATAACCCATTGGAGCGACGTTGCACCAACCTCCCTGCTTCAACTTTGCCACGTTTCCGCGCTTAACATTCTTCGAAAGATCATCTGTGTATTGCTGAGCCATGCCAAACATCATGTAAGTCATCAAAGCGTTCTCCTGTTCAGCACTGTATATCTGTGAAGGGGTTTGAATGACCAGATTGTATTGCTTTATCGCCCACATTACATCACCGCCATCCTTTGGATTGCGTGCAAGACGATCTAACTTCCAACATAGAATACCGTTGATCTTCCCGTCTATTATCTCCTGCAACATCTCAGCGAAGACTGGCCGACCAAGTTTACTGGCTGACTGCGACTCTCTATAAATTTTTGAAACCTTTATACCTAAATGAGCAGCGGTCTGCTTCAACTCATCAACCTGAGATTCAATAGATAGTACCTGTCTATCTTCTGATTCAGTAGATTTTCTTGCGTATATTACGTAGTTCATAGAGTTGATCTATTATACCTTGACAAAGAGGTATTTTTTCATGTAAGTTCTCTACAGAAACCTCACCCCCCCCCAACGAAGGGAATTGTGATGACCCCCGACACACGACTGATCGGTCTTCGCCCCTTTAACTTTGTCTAAAAATCCCATAAATATGAATAGTACTTATTATGGGTGTATCTTACCTTAGAATCAACCTAATAGCCACAATACGATGGATTATTATGCGGTTACTACAGTAATTGCCCCAATACCTTGACAAAACGGGTATTTTGTGGTATTTTCCTCAGTTACTATTAACAGAAATCTGTGAAATTCATTAGTATATTCGTACTTATTTTGACGATGTTGATGCCCGCAAACGTTGTATTTGCCGCATCTTCTTTTGAGCAAGCATACGTAGACCAGATTATTGAGAATGTTACTAGCGCTGATTCTATTGAGTTTGGTGTACACTTTTTTGGTGCGACAACAGAAGAGCCGCGAGGATCTATCAATTACGATTATAAGCAAAAGCATAGCTTAACCTCTGACCTCAATGTGAAAATTGAGGATATGCAGAGTGATGATACTGTAATTGCTGCAAACGGTGACTACACTATTAATATCGATGGTGAGTATACTGACAACGCTGGTTCTGCCGTACTTACGCAGGAGCGTGTTTACTTTAACGATAACTCGAAAAGCGAGTGGTACTTCATGGACCTCGAGGAGTCCGACGAAGACGATCGAATTGTTGATGAGATTGAAAACGTAATACCGAATTTCTCTTACGATTCAATTAAGATCACGGAGAGGCGAACAGGTATTACTAGCTCTGAGGGAGTTACTTTTGACCATTACTCGTTCGAAGTTGACCCAGCCGAGCTTGCGAAAATGCTGCAGGATAGTAACGAGCTATCCGAGTCAGATGTTATTGACATGGAGAATTATTTGAATAGCAATGTTACCCAGCATGGTTCGATCTGGATTAATACGGACGACATGCTTCCACACGTGATTTCAATGAGCGCTATCGTAAATGACCCAGAGAACGACCTATACGGCTCTGTCGGGTTCACGATTAACTTTATTAGCTTTAACGAGGACCTAAACATCTCTGAGCCAACAAACGCTATCGACTTTGTTGAGCATGTGGAGTCACTTTACAGTGACGATGACGGCGATGGTCTAGTCAACATCCAGGAGGAGCGATACGGCTCTGATCCAAACAATCCTGACTCCGATGGTGACGGACACTCCGATGGGGTAGAGGTGCGAAATGGGTACAACCCTATCAGCTCGGGTCAGTTGGACACAGACGGTGATAGCATTGGTGACCATGATGAGATGTTCATATGGCACACAAACCGATACCTCGCCGATTCTGACCGCGATGGATACACGGACGACATAGAGATTAAATATCTATACAACCCAATGGGATCGGGTCAGTTGGATACAGATAACGACGGCGTGAGTGATCACGACGAAATGTTTATCTGGAATACAGACCGGTTCAACTCAGACTCAGACAACGACGGTTACTCAGACGGAATTGAGATTCATAACGGATACAATCCGAATGGTTCTGGCCGAATTTAAGAGAATGAAAACCACCAAGATTTCTTGGTGGTTTTTTGATACACTGAAGGTAATTAAAACCAATATATGTTTCATAGAACAAGAAAAATGAAGCCAATCAAACGAGCGCTATTCTCACTCTTGATAGCATTCTCAGTTATAATCTTCTGGCGTGGAGCCTGGGGACTCTTGGACATCTACTTTCTTCCGAATAACTACACATTAAGTTCAGCACTTTCTATTGTAATAGGGCTCTCAATACTTGCGGTTACTCATTACTGGACAAAAGAACTAGAGTAATATGAAAAAACTCCTCCCCCTTTTTATTCTATCCCTCCTACTACTCCCTGCAGCAGGATCAGCCGTGAGCATATACAGCAACGTCGCCGTTACATCAGGAACGGTAAACCCCGGTAATATCACCGGAGCACCCGACGGTTCAGCAACAACCTTCGCTTCAACCAGCGGCTGGGCTGAGCCTGGATTTCCTCAGACCTCGTCTGGGGACGTTGTAATGCAATATACTGCCGACTCAACAGACTTCTACTCTATGACCGTTTGGTTCATGAATGGTGGAAGTATCGAGCACACTGCGCTCGTAGCATTCCTCGGTACGTCGCCAACAGGAACTGAAACGATCTCAAACATCAACGGCGTGACGTTCGACCGCATACGCATAATGCCCGATGAACCGTTGTTCGGTGTAGATTCTGTTTGGATCGATATCGCAGCCGATGAACCTGTCGACTCTACGCCGGCTGATGCAACGCCTGTCGACCTCCCAGATGAGCCCGATGCTGTCGATGACGATCCTGTCGTGATCAACGAGACGATCGAGGAGACCTCGCATTCCGAGACCTCTACGCGACACTCAACATACCCAGTGCTCGTGAAGCTCGAAAGCGATGGTGATCCATCAACGCAATACGATACCGCTGTCTATGCAATTGACGACCAAGGAAAACGACGACCGTTCTCTGGTGAGTCAACGTATTTCTCATGGTTCGAGGATTTTGATGAGGTCGTCGAGCTGAGCCCATCTGCAATGGCAGCATATTCTCTTGGTGCAACTATGCCGATGCACCATGGTACATGGCTCGTTAAGATTCAAAGTGTGAACGATGTATATGCAGTTGAACGCGGTGGAGTCTTACGAAGAATCCCAGACGAGGCGACGGCAGAACTCTTCTACGGCGCCGACTGGGCAGATCGAGTTCGTGACATATCGCCAACCGACTGGCCACGCTATACACTTGGAGACGATCTTTCATCGAGTGCGCATCCGGATGAGTTCGTGGTTCGAGACGACAACCTCGTAGTTTGGCACGTAAGAGACGGCGTACGACGTCAGGTGCCAGAAACTGACCTTGCAGTTCACGGAATACAAAGTGCACACATAGTCTCGTATAACGCGTTCGAGACTTTCACAGACGCTGCAGACAACCTACTCGAGTCATACTCCACCGGAGCGATCTATGCCGGAACAGACGACTTTGACTGGTACAATTTCTAACATCACTATATGAAACCACAATACTTTGCAGGAATGATCAGCGTGAGCGTGGGTGCGTATCCAGGAGGGATCATAATCAAAGATAATGCTTTGTACTTCTTTCTAAATAGCAGCACGGACAACAATCCGGTTGTAAGTAACGCGCTAGATGCCGGTGCAGCTGCAGGAGGTGCTGCCGGTGTAGGTATGGTAGGTGCGGGCGCATGGGTAGCGAGCAAAGTACAAAGGAAGCTCTTCAACCGTGTGGAGAATAGAATTGAAATCGACAGCGGCGACATCAAGGACGGGCTAGATGACGGTCTTCTGGATAGACTTGAAGGAGTAACAGATTACATACGACTCCCCGTAGAGGAAGTCGTCAAAATATCCAGGTTCATATCTAAAACGAACTTTAAACTTGCAAGCGGAAAGAAATATTACTTTGTACCGTTTGATCCGAAAGTCAAAAAAGCATTGAAGCAGGCTCTGTCGGGCCTCGAAAAGAATCTAAATGACAATGCTTAATCGTTTTCTCTGATACAATGTGTACAACATATTAATGATATGAAAAATACTTACAGGAGCCTGATTGTTTTTTCGTTTGTTGTAGTTGGCATCGCAGCTACAAACCTTGCTGTTACAGCATGGGAGCTCGATACTATCGCGGACGATAGCAACGAAATATCAGTAGGATCACAAGACGGCACACCTTTCGAGACACAGTTCAAATCAGACGGTACAAAGATGTACGTTTTGGGTTACGACAACGACACCGTCTACCAATATTCGCTCTCTTCTGCTTGGGACGTGTCTTCGGCGACATATGATTCCGTAAGCTTTTCCGTTAACACCCAAGAGTCTGTGCCGGAAGGAATGTTCTTCAAGCCAGATGGTACAGAGATGTATGTTATTGGAATATCTGGCGACGATGTTAATCAATACACACTCTCATCAGCGTGGGATTTGTCGACAGCCTCATACACAGGAGTGTCTGTATCAAATAGCGGTAACGACAATACATCCGTCAAGGTGCATTTCAGTGGTGATGGAACAAAAATGTATATAACTGGATTCATCAACGGCAGAGTTTACCAGTACACACTATCGTCAGCATGGGATGTGACGTCTGCTTCTTATGACAGCGTGTCATTTTCGATGCTTTCAGAAACGAGCAATACATATGCAACAACGTTTAACGATACCGGGACTCGACTATACGGTGTCGGACCTTCTGATGTGCTGTACCAATACAACCTGTCTTCAGCATGGGACGTCTCTACAGCGGCGTATGCAAGCAAGAGCTATTCCTTCAACTCAAAGGACAGTAACTCTTATGGAATCGCGCTTAAAGCAGATGGTTCCAAGCTATTCTTAACTGGAGCTACGAACAACAAGGTCTATAGATACACAGCTAACCCAGGAGACATTACGGCACCTTCGGTATCTACGTTGGCACCCGCTGACGAAGAATCATCTGTTGCGCTAGACGAGAATCTTGTTATTACATTCGATGAGAACGTGGATGTTGAATCGGGAAACATTACTCTAAAGCTAGTCTCGGATGATTCGACGATTGAAGCCATCGACGTAACGGGAGGCCTAGTTACCGGAACTGGAACTAGTATTATTACCATCGACCCTACATCTGATCTTGCAAACGGTATCGACTACTACGTTGAGATCGATGCCACAGCTTTTGATGACGCTGCTTCAAACAGCTATGCAGGAATCACTGGGTCAACCACATGGAACTTTACAAGTATCGCTACGACCGGCGGAACGTCTCAGGCAAATAAGCAATTTGAATTTATAATAGAGACCGAAGAGCACGCTCCTGAAGTTGTAGTAACATGCGGCTCCCCTTCGATAGCAAATATCTCACTCTACGCCGAGAACGTCAGACACTATCTTATTTCCAATGACCAATCACTTAATGCCGCTCAATGGGTGGACATGGAAAGCGGTTGGGTTAATGTTGACTGGGAAGTTGCAGATATCGATACTGAGATCTATTACATGTTTAAGAGTAGCTTCGGCAACTTGAGTACATTGCGTGCGCTTGATATCTATGCACAATCCTGCTCGCACCCAGTCGAAGATATCGCAATCGAAGAAGAATAAGAAGAAGAAGAAGAAGAAGAAGAAGAGATGATCGAGGATGAAATAGAGATCCTGACTCCAACAGTTGGTCTATCCCCTTTTGATGGGTCAGTTGAGCCGATAACACCTGTCAAGGAAATGGAACTTGTCATGAGCGAGAACTTTGATGCTGTCTACTTGATCAAAGATGGTACAAGACGGGTATTCCTCAATGAAGCAATTTACTATACTTGGTTCGATCAGCAGACTGAGATCAAGTCAGTCACAGACGCGACTCTGGTAACCATTCCTCTCGGTGCGCCGATGTTGCCAAAACCAAGTAACCGGCTCGTGAAGATCACTTCGATCAACACGGTATATCAAATCGAAGACAACGGTGAAAATGGAAAGTTGGTAGCGCTTAACGACGAAGAACAGGCAGCAGAACTGTTTGGAGACGACTGGGCGACTACGGTCATGGACATAGACGTCACTTTGTTCGTGCGATTCGAAAGATAAGCAAAAACCACCGATTAACCTCGGTGGTTTTGGTTTACGCTTGCTATTTGTCATATTTTCTTGTTAGATCGTTATACTTGTAGAAACGCATATGAATTCAAGACCTAAACATATCGGATTCCTACAAATTTACGATGAGTACTACCCAAAGCTCTACGCCTACATATTGGCTCGTGTTCGACATAGAGAACGAGCTGAGGACATAGTGCAGCAAACGTTTGTTAAAGCGATGCAGCATTTTCACTCATACAAGGCGAAACGAGGCGCTACTATCGGCTCGTGGTTGTTTACGATTGCCAAGCATACGTTCTTAGATGAGCAAAAGAAGATTGTAAAAGTGAGTCTCGTCGAAGACTCAGCGCTGGAGCACCTCGCACCTAGCATCGACAGTGCGCTCGATATACTGATCGAGCTTGAGGACGATGCAGTGATCAAAGAAGAGATCGTACGCATGTGGAAGACGATCGACACTCTCACTAAAGAGGAGCAAGAAGTAATACGGCTCAAATACATCGCCGGACTTTCATACAAAGACATCTCCGCACTGACTGGAGTTAAACCAAACACACTCGCGCAATTGTTGCGACGTGCACTTAAGAAATGCCAAAAAGCTTTATGACAAATCAACTTTCCGACAAGGGGCGAGCAACGAAGGCTCAACTCAAAGAGATTGGGTCAAAGCTTCAGGCATCCAATCCAACTCACAAAGCTTCCCTTCGCGAGCAACTGATAGAACCAGCACCAATACATGTAAGGATCCAGCCACGGAAATGGCAGTGGATACTAGCGCCGTTAGCAGGAGTCATGGCAGTATTCGTTCTCATGGTTATTGTGAATGGGCGGCAACCTCAATACGCGATTGACGATTTTAGTGGCAACTCGCTAAGTGGCGATGTCATGGGTACGATGGACAGCGCTTCTACGCTTAGCAGCGAGGCTGGGATGAGCTCCGGGTCATATATTCCAAGTCGTCCATGGAATAGATTCCTAAACAAAAAAGACATAGCAGAATACCAAGACACATACGGTACGGCTCTAGAGGAAGCACGAAGGTACAGCGTACTCTCCAAGGACCTCGACGAAAAGACGCAGGTTCAAGATCTGTTCAAACTGTACGATGGTAGCGTTACCAAAGTCAGCGATACAATGAACCGGTTCACGATCACGGGAACGATCCCGCAGGAAGATATTCAGAGCTTCCAAGATCGTATCGAGAAACTTGCAGCACACGAGAAGTACTTCTCCATGAACAACACTGGTCAGTCTAGAACGCAGGATCTTATGAAGGCTCCGACCGACGAGGCTAGGCAAAAGATTCAGGACAACGTAGATTTCGTGGACGTGGTCGTGACGCTAGATATCTTGCCATCGCTATGGTCAAGTAGCCCGTACGACATCAGACGTGTTGTCGCTGGGTACGAGAAACCGGCGCTGATCCAGACGGTGCTGATCATGTTCATCTTCGTACTATCAACAGCAATCACATTCTTCACCGCAACATTCTGGATCCTGATCCCTGTTGGATACTTTATCTGGAGACGCAAGAAATCAAGATCAACACTAAAATTCCTCGATTAACAAAAATCACCCCGCTCTTCATATGGAGCGGGGCGATTTTGACTATGACACATTGACTTTTCCCTGATAAACTGGTATCGATACGTCACATGAGCAATAAGAAGTACGACATTATTGTGATAGGAGGCGGACCATCTGGAATGATGGCCGCAGGACGCGCTGGCGAGCTTGGAGCCAGCGTTCTTTTGATTGAAAAGAACAATCGACTTGGAAAGAAACTCAGTATCACCGGCGGCCGACGATGCAACATCACGAACGCCGAGTTCGATGACGACGTTTTTCTTGGCAACTTTCCCGATGCAAAACAGTATCTAGAGACCTCGTTCAAAAAGTTCAACGTACACGATACATTCGACTTCTTTGAAGGCCGTGGACTTCCATTGATCGTTGAAGATCGCAAGCGGGCTTTTCCTAAATCCGAGAAGGCCGAGGATGTATGCAAGGTGCTCGTTGAGTACATCGAGGACTCTCCTACTGTTGATGTTGAACTCAACACTGAGTTCGTAAACTTTTTGATCACTGACGGCGAGATGAAGGGAGTCGAGACGAGTTCCGGTGTATTTCATTCCGACAAGGTAATACTCGCAGCAGGAGGACTTGCGGCTCCCGAGACCGGGTCGACCGGCGAGTGGTTGTC
>JABIWD010000012.1 GCA_018701105.1 Candidatus Uhrbacteria bacterium
AGCTCTCGCCGCGCGCGAGATACCTCTCCAGATTTGATTGAGCTGTTGAGCAAACTGATTCACTTCTGTCTCCGTCTTTGTAACATGTGACTTTTTGGCACCTACCTAAGCTATCAGGAGTTTTGGGGATCGTCAATGTATATAAGTAGATCTGTGCCCCAAGATTGGTCCGGTGATTAGATGCACACAGCAGAATCTAATTCTCCTTTATAATGGGCTGTATTATGTACTTTACCTTGACAAAAGGGAGTTTTCACAGTATCTTCTGATCTTGTTCTTTTTCGTTAACAACCGTCCAAACCAACCGCAGAGTGAGGAACAGAATGATTTCAACCGAACAAATAACGGAACGTGTCGGAGGTCATATCGGAGCCCTCAGCGCTTTCATGTATCTACAGTCAATGATGCCACCTACCCATTTCGAAATATTCTGGGAGAGTTCAATCCAAGACCCCTTCGAACTCATGCGGGATTTCCAAAGTCAGCGGACAGCCTCTGACAATGATGAGTACGAGCTTGGTGATTACGCCATCTCGATACTGAAAAAGAATCTGGGGCGCTACTTGCGACCGCGATCGTGCAAGCTTGGGAATTTGAGCGAGGTCATAGCTGATTGCACTGCGGCAAATGCAGCATTCAGGATGCATGAAGCTGGCGAACAGATGACAGATACTGATATGCTTGCAGCACATAGAGAAGAGCAACCTGCTCTCGGCAGACTCCAACACTACCTGTGCCGCGGCTGCAACGTAAGCGAATGCCCGATCCTTCCTCCTTCTCGCCGTTCGCACCAAGATCAGAGAAGTGGTCTGGCAGGACTGATGCAAGGCCTGTATCCCGATCGTTGCAAGCATGGAAAAGCGTACTTACTTGAACTTCTCCCGCAGGAAATACGTGACCAGCTCGAAGCAGCTGGAGTGAAAGTCCATGCCACACAGCTTCCATCACGGAAACAACCATCCGCCCACTTCTGCTTCAAGCGTGGAGATGAGGAGTTCCGAGTCGACGCTGCGGTAGGTAAACGAGGCTTCATCCATGTGAGCGGCCCTCCGAAAACCGCTGGTGGAGAACATGAGTTCAGCAAGTCTGAATTCAACGAAGTTGCATTCAGACAGCATCTACAAGACACGATCACCTCACTCCTCGCTGTGGAGTAGCTCGCGCATTCGCGGGCAGCAAGAGCCATCTGGCATTGCTGTCCGTCGGGTGCGCTCTTTGTTTTTAAATGTATTCGCTATCCGGTAGCGAAATACAAAAGCAAAGGATCTAAATCAATGGTGTCGGGTCCCGGGTTCCCTACAGTATTACCGTTACCTATGTAAGAGGATCTTAAAGCCTAATGTTTTTAAATATTATCTGCGTTACTTAGTTACGTAACTAAGTAACGCAGATAATAATGCAAAAACACGGCCAACTTGCGTTGTTGACCGTGCTGCGTAGACCTCCTAGTCCTAATGCTATTGTTCGCACGCGACGCTGATGAAGTCCTAACGAACTCAAATACACAAGCTCGTTAAGTGGTTGCGCATATCACTGATCAGCAAGCCGGAAGCATTGCACAGCGTTGTCCGCATCATCAATGTGAAGAAATGCGATCTCAGCTTCTTCCCCATCTTCGGGAGAGACACCTACCCACAAGTCATTGACCTGCAGAGAAACCTCCCCCTCAACCCAATCAACGATGTGGATTTCTGCAATTGCTGCACAATCACGAACATCCTCCGCACCTTCCATCTCTCGATTGATCACCAAACGATGAATTTCAACCGAGTTCCCTCTCCAATGCATAACAATAGAGTGCATTTTCCATCCCTCTTATTCGATCTGTGATTCACTGATTTTGTCGAAATGACTCAAGACCATGCCATGCAATAACGATACTGTCAAACCATGAACAGACTCTGTTAATGTAAGATAAACTGCACCATAAACATTAAACTAAAAAACACTCGCACTAAGCGAGTGTTTTTCCTTTTCCTAATAACCTCTTGAAACTCCACTGCTCCTAAACTCCCTCTCCAAAAATGTAGCGATCTGTAATCTTCTCGTAGTCAAAGATCTCTTCCTCTGTAAAGAAACGCTTGATCTCGTCTGCCGCTGTCTCGGGAGCGTCCGATGCGTGGATGAGGTTTGATGGGACCGTCATTGAGAAGTCTGCGCGGATTGTTCCGGCATCTGCCTCACGTGGGTTTGTTGACCCGACGATTTTGCGGACCTCAGCGATTGCGTCGTAGCCTTCAAAGACCATTCCGACCACTGGTGTCTGCATCATGAACTGCTTTAGACTTGCGAAGAA
>JABIWD010000011.1 GCA_018701105.1 Candidatus Uhrbacteria bacterium
CAGAAGAAACCGCCGAAGCAGCAGCTACCGTAGAGGACGTTGAATTGACTGCCGAGCCTGGAGAAACGCAAGATTCAAAGCAAGAGTTTCCTACAAATGCAGAGGTGGAAGCAAGTGAACTACAGAATCTTTTTGATGGTCCTGTAAAAGCCTTTACCCGTGACGCCAAAAGTGGTGAACAGATTCTTGACGTTGAAGCGACCCGAGAGGCACAGGGAAAATACGTAGAATCATTCCTTGCCGACGGTCCAAAAGAATGGGACAAGATCGCGGCTGCAGTACTCGGAGACAAGCACGGCGACAGCATCTTCCACAGACAGTCATTCGAAACGTCGACTGGCATTGAATTGCCTTCAATTATTTCGACGGAATCACTTCCGTTGGCAGTCGGACCCATAAAAGAAGGCCTTCTGCACTTCGCCGCTTCACAGGTCAAGGCAGAGATGGATCTTGAAAAGCTTACTGGTACACTCGAATGGTTTGCAGGGCAAGATGTCCCCGAAGGACAAGAGGACGCCGCAGCTGAACTTCAAAGATATTTGGAAGTATACGGAAAGGAGCTTGATAAGATAAAGAAAGAAGGTGAAGTGGTAGTAGCTCGTGCTAATGAAACGCCAGCAGAGCAATGGGAACAAGTAGCAAGTGTAGATCACCCTCAAAGAACGGAGGTGTGGGAATCGCTTAGCCCCGAAGAACAGGCGAAAATCGAACAACAGTAAGGATACAAACAAAAACACGCCTCGCGGCGCGTTTTTGTTTTATCGTAATTCTCTTCACTACACTAAACAGTCTTCAAAAATTCACTGAACTTCTTCTGATATGCAACTGAACGAACATTTATCAGTTCCTCACCATCTCCACCATAGCTTCCGTTATACTCAGATACGAATACGCTATTCGGATCCTCCTTGAGGCGCAGAGCGACTGGCCTTACATATTCTAGATACCTGAGTATTATATCGCGCGCCTCCTTGAGCTCCCACCCATAGCGCTGCATAAATGAATTGACTACTTTCTTTATAATCTCCTTACTCAGTGTCGTGAATAATGTGACAAGAAACTCACCAGTGGGTATCCCCTCAACAAGCGGCTGCTCAGAGGCCATAGCTAAATCATCCACAATATCGTACTCAATCTTGCCATCTTCCAACATTTCCGATGAAACTGAACCGTATGCAACATCTATCGTTGTAAACGCATGACCAATCTCCCGAGTATTCTTTTTACTCACGTAATCAATCAAATTAAATATCGCATCATCAGCGGGCGTATTACATCCATCGTAACCCGACGCCTTTATACGCTTATAGTCCGACTCAAACTCTTCCCACTTCTTATCTGCCTCCTCTGCGCTGAATGCGTGATAGAGAATGTCCATGCTCATATTACAAGTCGCTCAGTATTTCAATATTAGCCCCCAACTTGTTCAACTTATCTGCCAAACCTTCGTACCCACGGTTGATCGAGTATACATTTCGCAACAACGATGTTCCAGGTGCCGCCAACATTCCAAGCAAGATCAAAACTGCTGGCCGCAATGCGGGCGGACAGATATGCTCGACCGGCTTCCACTCAGTAGGACCATCAACGTAAGCACGGTGAATGTCTATTAGCTGTACGTTGGCTCCAACCTTCGCCAAGTCCGTGTAATAGATCGCGCGGTTCTCGTAATTGTAGTCGTGAATCAACGTGCGCCCTTCTGCCATAGCTGCGATGGGCACGAAGAACGGTAGGTTGTCCATGTTAATTCCAGGATACACTCGTGCCGAGAGTTTTTCCTTTAGCGCCTTGAGCTTAGACTTCTTTGTCGTGATGTCAACGAGCTCGGTGCGTGCATTATCCGCATAATATCGCTTGCTCATCTTATACTTGAATCCCATCTTCTCAAGCTTCAGCAACTCGAGCTCCAGAAAATCTATCGGACATCGTTTAATCTTAATCTCAGACTTAGTCACGATTGCCGCAGCAAGAAATGACATCGCTTCGATCGGATCCTCGGCCGGTTCGTACACAACATCCTCGTTGATCTCAGGTTTACCATGGATTGTAAGTGTCGCGGTTCCGATCCCCTCGATCTTGACTCCTAGTTTCTCTAGAAAGAAGCAAACATCCTGCACCATGTAGTTCGCACTCGCAAATTTGATCGTCGTGATCCCGTCCATCTTCGCCGCGGCCATAATCGCGTTCTCTGTGGCGGTGTCTCCCGACTCATACATCACAATCTCACCCGCAGAACGCCTGGCAACCTTCGCGTGATAGTAGTTATCCTTAGTGTCGACCTTCAGACCAAGCTCCTCGAGTGCGTACATGTGAGGTCGCACAGTTCGAGTACCGAGTTTACACCCTCCAGCGTAGGGAAGCTTAAACTCATTCATCAAATGCATCAGAGGTCCCATGAACATGATGATAGACCGTGTTCGGCGACCTGCCTTTACGTCGAGTTTACTGATTGCAAGCTTCTTTGGCGGCGTAATCTCAATATCGTTCCCTTTCAACCACTTAACCGAGACTCCAATAGACTCAAGTACCTCGATGATTCGATAAACCTCCTCGATCTTAGGAACTCGCTTCAGTGTTGTCTTCCCTTTGTTCAAAAGTGAGGCACACAAAAGTCCCACGGCAGCATTCTTGGAGGTCGAGATGACAACTTCACCCTTCAACTCGCGCCCACCATGAATCTGAAAGTTCATCCCACCGCTAGAGAGCTTTACGATGGGACTATGGAGCGCTGTAGATATTTTCTTGAGCGTCACAAGGCTCATGTTCTGCTCACCGCGCTCAATCCGAGCAACAGCAGGCTGACTAGTTTTTAAAACCTTTGCCAAGTCACTCTGCGTCATCCCCCGCTTCTTCCGAAGCTCGGCAATAAACGCACCAATCTTTTTTTGTTCGTTAGACATGCAATTGAGTAATAGATTATGAAGGGAGGGTATACCATATGTGGTATACGTGTCAAACAGTTTCACTTCCAAAAATAAAGAGTCCCAGCCGGGGCTCTTTAATCGTTCATGAGTGTTAGCATTTGCGCCACTCTCCCTTCAAGTCAGTTTGTTTCGACTCAGACAGTCTCGTGCAGAGATCTCCACAGATCCCTCATTTCAACTTGTGTCTGCAAGCTGCACCAGCCCTGCAAAGTCATGTCGGATGACATGCGACCCCATCCTGCGAGAAATTCCTCACAGAGAACGAAGGTCATTGCCTCCTTGCTTGCATAGCAGGCGACACCCCTGTACTGCATGTTCTGCGCCATCCATGCCTTCGCACGATCAACGCATTCACGCCACGAGTCGAGCCTCTTCAGGTTCTCTCGACGCTTGGCTGCATCAGGATCAGCAGCTGCCACTTCATCAAAGTGATCCTTACTGACCACTCCGATATCGAGCATCTGTTCCATGATCGACTTCACTTCGGCCTCCGTATTTACCACAAAGTTCATCTTTGCGTGTTCGGAACATATCAGAAAAACTGCATATTGTCAACCCACCCCATCGCCATAAAAAGCATGCTACACGCTAATATAGATGCCCCAGGGTTGACAAAACCGTAATTTTCCAGTATACAAAGTCAGAACATCAACCTCATTCCGGAGAACGAATGGACATCTTGAATACCTACCGCCGCTGGCTCGTCCAGCAGAACCGCAACTCCGGGCACTGGGCCTGGTACATCATGTGGATGATCGGCGGACTCCTGTTGTTCGCCGCCATCGCCTTCGCGCTCCCAGTGATCGATGTCTTCGTCAGCACGTACATGATCACCGAGCTCGACGAATTCGCCCGGAACGTCACCATCCTCGACACCTGGACCCTGAGCAGCCGGCAGTTCGAGGTCTACTCGGCGAGCTCGATCCTGGTGACGGCAGGGCTGGGGAGGATCGGCTACTTGCTATTCATCCTCGGCATGAACTATGCCACCGGGCTCAAGTTCATCCCTCCGTCCATCGGCAACCCGGCCGGACACTGGGCCAGATCGTACTGATCCTGGTCTTCCGCCCCACGGAGAAAGCCACCTGCCCTCACGGGTCTGGCAGTGCTCACTCTCGTGCGGGCGGCTTTCTTTTTCTACACTGGTATCAGGGTTGACAATCAGTCGATTCCGTGATATAAGCATACCAACAACGTTCAACCAAGATTGGAGAGCTCATGCTCGATCGAACTCAGAACCCGCTCACCCCGCACGGTCGTATGTCGCTTGTCGCGCTGATCTACCTGATGGCCGAAACCTGCAATGCGCGGGTAACGGACCACGCACTGGTCGACGAGGGCAAGGGCGCCACGCTCGCGATCGTCTTCGAGACGACCGAGGGCGTCGATCACGACTGCCTCCGGGCACTGATCTCCGGGACGCTCTACGACTCCGTCCTCCAGATCTACGACCTCTCGCGCAAGGACAACCCCAGCACGCTCACGATCGACCCGCAGTTCCCCTAGCCTCTACGCCACGACCCGGCCCGTCGCACCTCGCGACGGTCTCCGGGCTCGTGGCGTTGTGTTTTGTGCAAAGAAAAAGCACCACTTTCGTGATGCATTTTCCTGGAGCGGGTAGCGGGAATCGAACCCGCATATCCAGCTTGGAAGGCTGGCATAATGAGCCGTTATATTATACCCGCAGCTCCGCTAACCGTTTCCGGCTCGCTTTATTTCGACAGAACTATACCAAATTGACCGTTTTTTGGCAATAGTCTTGACAAAGGACGTCATTTTTCGTATCGTGGCGCCAATAAGCACTCGGCCCTACCCCGAGAGTCCGTGTCAGCCTGATGCTACGGCTCCCCGTCCTCAACGCTCGGGCAAGACCAGACTAGCTTGTTACTGCCGTCGGCGCCCCGTCTGGGGTCGCCGGCGTCTTTTTTTTACAACAGCGCGCCCGCCAATGCAACCGCACACGCATCTGCCGCATCATCAGGCTTCGGTACAGTCTCGAGCTTCAGGATTCGCTTCACCATATCCTGTACACCCTTCTTATCCGCAGCACCATATCCAGTAACAGCCTGCTTAACTTGATTAGGTCCCAGCTCAACAACCTCCACGCCGAATGCGCCGGCTATCGCCAACACAACGCCTCGCGACTCGGCGACCCCGATTCCCGTAGTCTGGTTTTTTGAAAAGAATAATTTCTCCATTGCGAGCCTCTCCGGTTTATGTTCATCGAACAGCTGACGAATCTCGTTCGCAATCTGGCTCAGTCGCCTTTCATGAAGCTCCGTCTTCGGCGTCTCAATGCAACCACAGGTTACGAGCTCAGCATCCTGCCCAGCGCATCGCAACACAGCATAACCCATACGACCATAACCAGGATCAATCCCCAGAATAATTTTTGGTTTACGCGACATTGGTGAATACATTTTGTACATCATCAAGGTCCTCCAACGCCTCAATGATATTATCCACCTTTTGCTGGGTAGAAGCGTCGATCTCGAGCGGCATCTTAGCGACATACTGCAAACTCGCCTCGTCTGGCTGAATACCATTTGCCTCTACAGCCTCTACTAGTTTCTGAAAACTAGCGAGCTCGCCTGTAATCATCGCTCCTTCATCTTCGATCACGATATCATCGGCTCCGGCGTCTATCATGGCCAACTCAAACTCATCAACGTCGGCAATCTTTTCTTTTGTATCCAAGAACGAGATCACTCCCTTTCTCTCAAAGTTAAATAGCACGCTCCCAGACTCTGCCTGGTTAGCGCCGCTCTTCTTGATAGTAGTCGACACCTCGGCACTGATTCTATTCTTGTTATCGGATAATGTCTCAATCACGAGCGCCACTCCTGATGGGCCATACGCCTCGAACAATCCCTCAATCATCTCACCGCCCTCACCCTCTCCTGTTCCTCGCTTAATAGCACGCTCAACATTATCGTTCGGCATGTTAGCAGCCTTGGCAGCGTCGATAGAGATACGGAGCTTGAAGTTCATTCCCGGATCTCCGCCACCGTCGCGAGCAGCAAGAGTGATCGCCTTTGCGAGCTTAGTAAAGATAGCGCCACGTTTAGCGTCAGCCGCCCCCTTCTTATTCTTGATCTTGGACCATTTATTATGACCAGACATATCTATTGCTTAACAATGATTTGATATACGTCGCGCAACATCTTCGCATCGTCCAGCGCGTGATGTTCTCGGTACTGTGTAGGATCGATTCCCAGTTCTTTCAGATACACATCGTTGTTCGCGGCCAACATACCCTCCGGATTAATGTCATTTGCAAACATCATGGATGCGAAGTCAATCGACATCCAGTGGAAAGGAACGTTTCCTACGCCAAACAACTTCACCATGTAAATCATGTCGTACTGGGGAACGAACGCGACCATGTAAGGCTTCTCGTCACCCAGGAACGCAGCGATCTGCTTCTGTGCCGCCTCTCGAGTAACCTTTGGCTCCGTCAAACTCGGTAAGATATTCTCTTTCACCCACGGATGAACCTCGCCATCATACTCAAGCTCAACATAAAGCTCGTCTCCGTTTGGTTTAACGATTCCGATTGATAGTATCTCCCCTGTGTACGGATCGAGATCCGAAAACTCTGTGTCAACAAAGACTATATTGTTCGAATGTGGTTTCATAATGCATATACTTTATCACAGCCCACCCACTTTTTCACTACATGAATACAAAAGAGACCCTTGCGGGTCTCTTTATGTTTATTCTTCGGATGATTCCTCTGCTGGTGCTTCTACTACGTCCTCAGACACAGCTTCAGCCTCCACCTCGGGCTTCTCTTCCTCTGAACTCTTCTCTTCCTCCGCCTCGGCCTCAACCTTTGTCTCGGCTTCATCGGCAACAGCCTCAGCATCGTCAGTTACTGCCTCCGCATCTTCTGCAGCTGCATCGACAATGTCCTCATCTGCTCCCGCTTCAGCGGCTTCTTCCAATGATCGATCAAACTCAGGATCGTACTCAAGTGGGTTAACTCCAGTTCCTGCAGGAATCAACTTACCAATGATCACGTTCTCCTTAAGTCCTGACAACTTATCTACCTTTCCAGTAACCGCTGCGTTGATCAACACACGCGATGTCTCCTGGAAGGAAGCAGCTGACAACCATGAATCTGTTGAAAGCGACACCTTTGTGATTCCCTGGAACAACTCATCAGCCACCGCGGCTTTCTGGTTCTTTCTAAGGTTTCGGTTCGCCTCCATCCATGTTGCACGCTCCACAATCTCTCCTGGCAGCAAAGTTGTTGCTCCTGGATCTGTAATTCTCACACGTGAGAACATCTGCTTCACAATAACCTCAATATGTTTGTTGTTTAGCTTCTGTCCCTGCGATGCGTAGATGAATTGAATTTCCTTAGACACGTATCGCTCCACAGCCTTTCGTCCCTTTGTCTGGAACAGCAACTGTAGGTCCAAGTGTCCCTCGGTAATCGCATCTCCCGCTTCAACCTCGTCTCCGTCCTTAACGTAGACTGAGAATCCAGGTGGGATCACGTACTCTCGCGCCTCATTCTTCTCGTACGCAACCTTTACGTGAGTCTTCTCAATGGTGATGGATCCGTTGAACTCCGAGATGTGCTTGTCTCCGTTCGACTTCTCACACAGAACGTCTCCGGCCTGCACGATATCGCCTTCCTTCACCTTGAACTTCCCTCCACGTCCACATTTGTATACGATCTCGTCCATCACACCATATCGAACTCGCACAATCTTCTGTCCTGGACGGGTGTCGATGATCTTTCGACCAGTTCCAACCTGCACAGCTTCTTTTTCAACGACTTCAATGTCCACCTTTCCGGGCATGTCAGTCATGATAGCTTTATGCTTTGGACTTCGAGCCTCGAAAAGCTCTTCAACTCGCGGAAGACCCTGCGTAATGTCCTTTCCGGCAACTCCTCCCATGTGGAAGGTACGCATAGTCAACTGTGTTCCAGGCTCTCCGATTGACTGAGCGGCAATGATACCGACAGCTGTTCCAAACTTCACTGGCTTATTGTATGCAAGGTCGTATCCGTAACACTTCTCACACAATCCGCGAATCAACAGACATGTCACAACAGAACGCACGCGCACTGACTGCAACTCACCGTCTGCCGCATCGATCTCTCGAATGTGGTCCTCCATCACGATGTCACCAGCCTTCACGACAACTTTTCGTGTACCAGGCTTCTTGATGTCTTCCAGTGTATATCGTCCAAGGATTCGAACGGCCAATGGCTCTCCGATCTCGTCTGACTCTTCCTTTGTAAGAACAACTCCATCTTCGTCTCCACAGTCATCTTTCACAACAACCACGTCCTGCGCAACGTCTACAAGACGACGCGTGAGGTAACCGGCGTTAGCCGTCTTCAAGGCTGTATCGGTTAGACCCTTTCGCACACCATGAGAAGAGATGAAGAACTCCAAAACGTCCATTCCCTCTTTAAACGATCGCTTAACGGGGAGCTCGATAACTTCTCCGGATGCAGACTGCACAAGTCCCTTCATTCCAATCATCTGAGTCAACTGTCCAATACTTCCTCGAGCACCGGACTCGATCATTGTGTAGGCTGACCCTGACTTAGGAAGAATATCGTGAGAAAGTTTCTCAATCTTGTCCTTCACGTCTGTCCAGATCTTCACAATCGCGCTATGACGCTCAGAAACTGTAAGAAGACCTTGCTCGTAGTGCTCATCAACCTGACGAGCCTGTAGCGTACCCGCCTCCATGATCGCAGGCTTTTCTGCAATAGTTGGAAGCTCGCTCATTCCCCAGCTAAATCCTGAAAGCGTTGAGTACTTGAATCCAAGTGCCTTCAAGTTATCTAGAACTTCTACTGTGCGTTCACGTCCAAGTTTCTCAAGCACCTCTCGAACAATCTTTGATAGCTGCTTCTTTCCCATTGTCTCGTTAAAGTAACCGAGTTCTGATGGCAACATTTCATTCACAAGCAACCGGCCAACTGTAGTCTCGATAATTCCAAACTCTGGAAGTCGCACGTTAATCAACTCTCGCATACCAATCTTCTCGTTGCTGTACGCATATTCTGCATCAAGCTGAGTTGGGAAAGACCTTCGACTTCCCTCTGGTCGCTGATCATCATCCAACACCATCGTAAGGTAGAAACATCCCCACACAATATCCTTTCCAGGTCGTGCGATTGGTTCTCCATCAGATGGCTTCAACAAGTTGTTACTTGCAAGCATCAAGTGCTTTGCCTCTTGCTTTGCAGCTCGAGTAAGTGGCACGTGAACCGCCATCTGGTCTCCGTCAAAGTCGGCGTTGAAGGCGTCACACACCAATGGGTGAACCTGAATGGCCTTTCCTTCAATCAAGATTGGTCGGAAAGCCTGAATTCCAAGACGGTGAAGTGTTGGAGCACGGTTCAACAGAACGTAACTCGTCTCAACGATCTCTTCCAAGATATCCCACACCTCTGGTCGGTCCGCCTCAATAAAACGGTTGGCGCTTCGGATGTTGTACACGAATTCTCGCTTGATCAACTTCGAAATAACAAACGGCTTGAATAGCTCCAATGCCATTCGCTTTGGAATTCCACACTCACCGAGCTTTAGATGCGGTCCAACAACGATAACTGATCGTCCAGAATAGTCGATTCGTTTTCCAAGAAGGTTCTGTCGGAATCGTCCCTGCTTTCCCTTCAAGTTGTCAGCAAGTGACTTCAACTGTCGCTTTCGCCCAGTCGCTGCAATCACAGTCTTACTGTGTCGTGCTGAGTTATCCAGCAACGCATCAACCGCCTCCTGCAACATTCGTTTCTCGTTTCGAGTGATCACCTCCGGCGCGTTCAAATCATGTAGTCGTCGCAGTCGGTTGTTTCGGTTAATCACGCGTCGGTATAGGTCGTTCAAGTCAGATGTAGCAAACCGTCCACCGTCTAGAGGAACCATTGGTCGCAAATCTGGTGGAGTCACAGGAACTGCCTGCAAGATCATCCAATCTGGCTGAATCTCGTTGGCGATAAGAGACTTCATGAGCTTCACGCGTCGCACAATGCGATCACCCTTCGCTTTTGACGCACCCTTCATTTCCTTTTCCAATACTGCAACAGTCTCCTCCATCTTGATTCGTGACAAAAGTCCCTGAATAGCCTCGGCTCCAATGCCGGCCTCGAAAATGTGACCGTATCGAATAGACCAATCCTGGTATGTAGTCTCAGAAATCAATGCCATTGGCTTCATTTCCTTCAACTCTTTGTCCACCATCAAGAAGTCACTCTCCAACTCTTCAGTTTTGTGTTCCTTTATCTCATCAAGACGCTTCAGCTCCTCTTTGAGCTTCTTAGCATCTTCTGCAAGATTCGTATGAGCACGCTCAGTGTCTCGCTTGTACTCACCCTCAATCATCTTACCCTTGTTCTTGTACTCTGCCTGCAAGTCAGCAATAGCCATGTCTCGCGCCTCTTCATTCACCTCTGTGATGATGAAGTTTGCGAAGTAAATAACTTTCTCCAACTGCTGCACCGACATCTCGAGCACCGTACCGATCTTTGACGGTACTCCTCGCAAGAACCAAATGTGAGATACAGGCGACGCAAGCTCGATGTGCGCCATTCGTTCTCGTCGAACAAGTGCGTGAGTAACTTCTACTCCACATTTGTCACAGACGATTCCTTTAAATCGAATTTTCTTATACTTTCCACAGTAACACTCCCAGTCCTTGGATGGTCCAAAAATTTCTTCCGCAAACAATCCAGTCTTTTCAGGCTTCTGCGTTCGGTAGTTGATAGTCTCAGGCTTCATGACCTCACCGTATGACCACTCTCGAATTCGGTCTGGGCTAGCCAATCGCAAACGGATCGCGTTGAAGTCTGTAGCTTTTAAGGTTTCTCTAAACATTGCCATATAGAAAGCTATTCGCGACCGTGACTTCCTCGATCTTCTCGATTCCGTTCACGTTCTTTATAGAAGTCTTTATCACTTGGGTCCAACACACGTTTTCCATCGTTGAGGAGCTGTACATCTAGACACAATCCCTTCAACTCTCTAACCAACACGTTGAACGACTCTGGAATGTTCACCTTTCGAATGTCCTCTCCCTTGATCACAGCCTCGTATGCCTTAGATCGTCCAGGAACATCGTCGGACTTAATCGTGAGAATCTCTTGAAGTGTGTGAGCGGCACCATATGCTTCCAGCGCCCAAACTTCCATCTCTCCGAATCGCTGTCCACCATGCTGAGCCTTTCCTCCAAGTGGCTGCTGCGTGATAAGCGAGTAAGGCCCGATTGACCGTTGGTGAATCTTGTCTTCCACCATGTGTCCGAGTTTCAACATGTACATGTATCCAACCGTCACAGGATGATCAAACGCTTCACCGGTTCGTCCATTGTAGAGCGTCACCTGACCAGTCTCGTTAAAGCCGGCCTTTGTAAGCTCTTCTCGAATGATCGACTCTGGAACTCCGTTCATCGGCGGTGTCGCCACGTGATATCCCTGAGCGTTCGCAGCAAGCGACAAGTGAACCTCCATGATCTGTCCCAAGTTCATTCGTGACACAACTCCCAGTGGAGTCAAGATCACGTCGACTGGCGTACCGTCTGGAAGGAATGGCATGTCAGCGATAGGAACAACGCGGGAAATAACTCCTTTGTTTCCATGACGTCCGGCCATCTTGTCTCCAACTTGAATCTTTCGTAGGTTTGCAACCGTCACAACAACTGATCGCACAACTCCAGGTGAAAGCTTGTCTCCATCCTCTCGTGAGAATGTCTTCACAGCCACAACCTTTCCGTGCTCTCCATGTTCAAGGTACATAGAAGTGTCTCGAACGTCTCGAGCCTTCTCACCGAAGATGGCGCGCAAAAGTTTTTCTTCTGCTGACAATTCAGTCTCACCCTTTGGCGTAATCTTTCCAACAAGGATGTCTCCTGACTTAACTTCGGCACCAACACGGACGATTCCCTCTTGGTCCAAGTTCTTTATCTTCTCCTCGGACACGTTTGGAATGTCTGCAGTCAATACTTCAGGTCCCAGCTTTGTGTCTCGCACGTCCATTGTGTGCTTAGACAAGTAAACCGATGTAAGTCGATCGTGCTGCACCATTCTTTCGGAAATGATGATGGCATCGTCAAAGTTATATCCGTCCCAGGCCATGAAGGCTACAAGAAGGTTCTGGCCAACTGCCAACTCACCGTTCTTTGTAGATGCTCCGTCTGCCAAAACTGTTCCCTTCTTAACCTTGTCTCCTGGCAACACAACCGGTCGCTGGTTCAATCCTGTCGAGTAGTTCGACTTTGTGAACTTAGACAACGTATGTGTAACAGTCTTCTTGTCATCTCCCTCAATAACGATGTGTGTTCCGTCAGCTTCCTTCACCACACCCTTCATCTCGGACAAGACCACGTGCCCAGAATCCTGAGCCGCTCGTGCCTCTACTCCTGTTCCAATGATAGGCGCCTCTGGTCGCACGGTTGCAACTCCCTGGCGCATCATGTTCGTTCCCATCAACGCACGCGTAGCATCGTCGTGCTCTAGGAACGGAATCAAAGCAGTGCCAATTGAAATGATCTGCTTAGAAGAAACGTCCATGAAATTCAGCTTGTTAGCTGGAATCACTTTAGGCTCCCCGTGCCAACGTCCTTCAGTAAACTCGTTCTTAATGTAACCATCATCTGTAAGTGGCGTAGTGGCGATGGTTGTAAGCACCTTCTCTTCTTGGAAGGCGTTTAGATATTCAATCTTATTCGTAACATGGGCTCCTTTACTGTCGTGCTCAATGTGTCGGTAAGGCGTCTCAACAAAACCGTACTCGTTGATGCGCGCGAAACTTGCAAGATGTCCCACCAAACCAATGTTTGGTCCCTCAGGTGTATGAATCGGACAAATTCGTCCGTAGTGAGTAGGGTGAACATCTCGAACTTCGAATCCTGCACGCTCTCGTGATAGTCCTCCAGGTCCCATGGCAGACAATCGGCGCTTGTGCTCCAATTCTGCAAGTGGGTTTGCCTGGTCAAGGAACTGTGATAGCTGCGAAGACATGAAAAACTCTCGCACCGCACCAATCACTGGTCGCGCGTTGATTAGTCTTGCAGGTGTAAGTGTGTCGATGTCGTGTGTAGACATTCTGTCCTTCACGATTCGCTCCATTCGAGCCAAACCAATTCGGAAACGTCCTTGCACCAACTCTCCCACCGCACGAACACGTCGGTTTCCAAGGTGGTCAACATCATCTGGTGCATCCTGTGTGATGTTAAGTCGGATGATCTCGTTCACAACGTCGATCAAGTCGTTCAAAGACAAGATACGAACTTCTTCCGGCTCAACTGCCTTCTTTGCAACTGACTTTCCAAATCGAACGTTAAACTTGTAGCGTCCAACCTTGTCGAAGTCGTATCGATCGAAGTTGAAGAACATTGAATGGATGAGCTGACGCGCGTTATCGATAGTAGCAAGGTCGCCCGGTCGAATTCGCTTGTAAACTTCCTTCAATCCCTCTTCTTCATTCTTTGCAACGTCTTTCGCGATGGTCGACTCAATGTAGTCGATCATTGGATGCTTGTTTGCAGCCTTGAAAGTCTTGATGATCTCTTCGTCATCGGTCAAACCGAACGCTCGCAAAAGAGACGTTACCGCCACCTTTCGCTTTCTGTCGATCTTTACCCAAATAACGTTGTTTGCATCTGTCTCAAACTCGAGCCAGGCACCACGGTTAGGAATAATCTTCGCACCGTAGTAGCGTCGTCCTCGAATTACGTTCGATGTGAAGAAAACTCCACTTGATCGAACCAGCTGAGAAACGATTACTCGCTCAACTCCGTTCACAATGAACGTTCCGCGCTTTGTCATGACAGGAAGGTCTCCAAGATAGATCTCCTGCTCCTTCTCTTCTCCAGTTCGTAGGTTCTTTAGCACTGCACGAACTCGTAAAGGCGCTTCGAACGTAAGGTTCTTTGCCTTTGACTCAACTTCATTAAACTTTGCCTCGTCAAGATAGTGATCGAGGAGTGTGAGTTCCAAGTCACGACCGATAAAGTCTGTGATTGGGTTAATCTCACGAAATAGTTCACCGATTCCTTCTGTAAGGAACCATTCGTAGGAGTCTTTCTGGACGCTTGCCAAGTTTGGCAGGACCATACCGTCAGGGGACGCAACGAATGTGCGCCGCTCCTTCTCCTTAAGGGGGAGTCGCTTGAATTTCATAAAAAAGCTAGCATTGCTTATTTACGGCGGAATAAAGGCTCTATTCCAAGTGCCAGAACTTGTTTGATCCAAGTTCGAGACTAATCTCCGGTGTTTATCTTAAAACAACCACTGATGAAGTCTCCAGACAACAAAAAACCTGCACCTCAAAAACGAGGAACAGTTAACTATTGCCTATTTGTCTTGTGCGCAATCGAGGCATCATGTTCGCCACAAACGATGATGACTGATTCTGCGCTACGGGATAACACACCTTTTCGGGGGATTAGGTGTTTAAAGTGGCGGACATTAGCCAATATTGCATAGGAGCAACATTTGCCAATTCCGTCAAGAGCTCCTGGATTATACGAACTTTTTCGATTTAAGTCAAACATAAGCTGTGAATCGGTGTTTATACAGTGCTACTAGACAGAGATATTGGCTAACATTAGTCATATTTCATTGCAATCATCGGAACTGACCAGTGAGACTTGACAAAACCGCCTTTTTCTGGTATATTCCGGCGTTGTACTTCTTGCATTTACAAGCTGGGCAACGCAGTTTTAAGGCTCAATTAAGCAAATAACAGAATCTCGTATATCACTATGTTCGGAACCCAAGGTTGACCTAATAAAATGATCTTCCAAAAATTGAAATTTGCCCAATTGCCCATTTGAAATTTACCCCAGACAACTCCAGATTGGAGGAGAGGTTGTTATTTATCTGGATGGACTAGGTTCCGACTTACTCCTACCAGTGCTTGTAACATGAATTAGAGGATCGCCTTCGGGAGACACCGCTAGTTCGTCCCCTCCAACCTGCAGTTGTCTTGCCGTCTCATTCCAGGAGCTTCAGTGCCCGGTCTTTATATATCGACCGATAAAGCACTGTGCGCCTGGAATGAGGCTGTAAGCCTGTGGTGTTCTATACATCATTATGATTCACAGATAGATAGAGAGAAACCGAGGTAACACTCGGAACCAATCCCCGGTCCGAAAGGGCCAACAGTCGGGTAACCCCCGAGATTGTGAGAACGGCATGTCGATGGAAGACAACAAGGCGCGGAAGCCCGGACAGGGCGAAGCGCTGCTGGCAGACAACGAGTTCCTGAAGGGTCTGAGGGCGACAGCGCCGAAGGCCCCGGTCACGAGCGAGCCCACCGAGGGCGAGCAGATGACGGGAACGCAGCGCGGTGAGCAGGCCGGAATCAGCCTCGTCAAGGACGACGTGGCGACGGTCGAGTCCACCGAGCTGGAGGCCGGGGACGAGACCAGGAAGGCGGCGGCGCCGAAGAAGGTCAAGAAGACCAAGAAGGCCAAGAAGAAGAAGGCCAGGAAGAAGCCCGTCGAGGTCCGGTTGAACGAGACGGAGGCCGGTGCCCTCGTCGAGCGCATCCAGGCCTACAAGCACATGAAGGAAGGGACCCACCCGATCTCCGACATGATCGAGATGGCGTTCAGCGTGGACGCGATCGAGATCAAGCAGGGAGACCGGTACAAGGTCTCCATCGTGGGCGCCGTTTTCCTGGCGTTCGTGATGGAGCTCTCGCTCATGATCCAGGGGATCGGCGAGGCCACCCGCAAGGCTGCGGGTGTGACCCTCTTCCGCAGGGGCAACTGGATCGTGGTCCGTCAGTCCGCCGCCGACAAGAAGTCGAAGGTGGAGAAGGTCGAGGTGCCCCGCGAGGAGCCCGAGGCCAAGACGGAGGCGGAGGCCCCGAAGGTCGCGGCGGAAGTCGTGGACGCGGGACCCCAGCCCAGCGCGGAAGCGCTGGCGATCGCGGCCGAGATGAGCGGGCTGTCCGGAACGAACGCCGCCGAGGAGGCCGAGGAAGTCGCGCCTGTCGCGGCTCCCGAAGCCCCCAAGGTCGGCGACGTGGTCCGGGACCTGCAGAAGGCCGACCGTGAGCACGCTCGGTCCATGATGGACCCGGCGACCGACGCGATCCTCCGTTTCCTCGGAGACGGCGGAGAAGTGATCGGGCTCAAGATCACGGACGAGATGCGGGTCAAGGGCGAAGGCGACAAGTTCGCCAAGCTCGTGATCAAGTTCCGATCCGGAGTCCCCTGCATCGGCACGAAGCCGGTGAAGGGACTCGACGCGGACACCGTCATCACGGAGTGGAGCAAGGTGATCGCGAAGGAGGATCACCCGCTTCACCCGACGCTGGAATTCCCCGGCGGAGACTGGTTCGTGAACCTGAACCTGATGCCCTGCAAGGAGGTCGACGGCGTGTGGTACCTGTTGCCCCTGCCGATCGCCCTCACCGACATGGAGCTGCTGAAGCGCGCCAAGCGGGCGCGTGGCAAGCAGATCCAGGAGGAGAAGCGTCAGGCGGCGGTGGAGCGGCGCGAGGAAGAGGAGCGGCAGAAGGCGAAGGGGCGCGAGCGCAGCAAGGCGAAGGCCAAGCAGTGGTGCGAGGAGAACCTCCCGGGGATCTTCCAGCGCCGCAAGGGGTCCAAGATGCTCCGCGAGGGCTGCGTGGTCGACGGGAAGTACGAGTTCGAGGCGATCGCGGCGCTGCACGAGGGATGCTCGTGCAAGAGCGACGGGCTCTGCAAGGGAGTGTCGAAGACGGTGATCATCGTCGGAGAGTACTCCTGGTTGCTGTGCCTGTTCCACGGCGAGATCGCCTTCGAGCTCGCCAAGCCTTTCAAGTCCGCGATCGCTGCGAAGCGAAGGGCGGCGCGAGAGGTGGAGCGGCTGGCGCAGAGGTCGGACCGGGAAGTGCAGTTGGATGCACTGCGTGAGGACCCCTACGGGTTCCTGGCGTTCCCGGAGGTCAGCGGTACCCGCAAGGCGTACTCGCTGAACCAGCACCTCGGTGCGGCCCACTCGGAGACGGGTGTGCCGTTCGTCCGTTTCGCGGACATGTGTGGCGACGGGGTCGACCCGTTGACGGGCGAGGATATGACGGAAGCCGATGGCTTCCTGATCTTCGTCCCGGCTGACGGCGACGCGAAGCGTCGTCGGATGAAGGCCACATACCGACCGGTGCTCCGGACGACCTTCGAGCTGGTCACGAAGAAGGGATTCTCGCTGCCGTACGGGTACCACATGGTGCTCAGGTGGCGGATGATCGACTTCGTGACGGAGCGCTTCTCCGAGTCGGTGCTCGAGATCGTGTCCGAAACGCCGCGACGCAAGAGCAGCGGTGGGGCGAACAACAAGCGGAAGTCGCCGAAGAAGTCGCACGAGGAGCGGCAGGACGACCACGCCAAGAAGGTGGCCGAGCCTGGCTACGGCGCGGCGAAGCCGAAGAAGAAGGAGAAGTCCAAGAAGGAGCTGAAGGCGGAAGCCAAGGCTGCCAAGAAGGACAAGAAGTAGACACTAGATGCATCCAACGATCCCTGCAACGGGTTGATCGGCTCTAGAAGTCCTACGAAACTACGGATCCCAGGCGCGAACGCGTGCCTGGGATTCTTCTTTTAGAACATTTTCAATTTTGCAATTCGGCAATTTTCAATTTAATGAAGTTTTTTTAACTATCCAGCACTTAATAAAGAAATCTCCAAAAATTGAAAATTGCCGAATTGCCGAATTGAAAATATGCGACCCCTCACTCCTCCCACACATATCCCCATTCACCAATTGACATCCTCCTCCTTAACATCTAGCATTACCTTACTCAGAGGCGCTGCCGTAAAACTCTGACTGATGGAAGCATCTCCTCGACTATCCCTCAGGATATTCGATATCTTGGCCCTCGGGTCACTCGCTTCCTCGTTGAACTCTACGGCGGCGGCCGTGAGCTGTAGAACCCCCACCTACACCAAGGGTGGTTTTTTGTTGGAATTCCCCCGCATGGTAAAATGCACAACACAAAAGGCTCGTAGGGACGCCATTCTTCGCGTCCACTCCAACGTGCCAGCATTTCTGCAAACAACCAATATTTATGGGAAAAAAGCGTAAGAAATCTAATAGATCCAAGAAGTCATCTAAAAACAGTCTGCTCTCACAGCTACCTGACGGAGTACGCAGAGGATTGCTCTTTATCATCCTGATTGCAGCGAGTGCAATGATCATTCTATCTGCCTTCGGATTATCAGGAATGGCAGGAGTGTACATTGACCAGTTCATGGCGCTCATCTTCGGATGGACGAGGCTAGTAGCAGCTCTGGCTCTGCTTATATTTGCATTTGGAGTTGTAACGCCACGATCAGAGAGGATCACCGTTTGGACATACGTGGGACTTGTCCTCGGCTTCATGTCCGGGACAGCGTTGATCAACCTATTCGCCTTTAGGTCTCAAGAGCTCTCTGAGCGACTGATCGCAGCAAACGGAGGTTACCTTGGACTAGTATTCCAACAGCTCGGAATGTCTACGGTCGGTTTCTGGGGAACGTTCGTAATACTAGCTGCCTTCATAGCAATCAGCATCGTTCTGTTATTCCATGGATCTTACGCCGACTTCCAAGACCTACTTGAACGTCTCCGACCTGACGAAGAGGACGAGGAAGACGAGGAGGAGGAAGACGAAGATGAAGAAGTTGAAGAAGACGAGGAGGAAGACGAAGAGCCAAAGAGGAAGAAGAGCCGTATCCGAGATTTCGCGACGCGTTCTAAGGCGAAATCGTCAGAAGAGACAGTTCTTACCAAAAGACGAAAGAACCATGTCGCCTTCTCACTGGATCTACTTGAAGATCGACCCCTAACGCCAGACTCAGGGAACATAGATAAGAATAGCAACATCATTCAGAACACATTCGAGAACTTTGGTATCGATACTGAGGTGGTCGATGTTGCCGTTGGACCTACGATTACGCAATACGCAATCCGCCCAGCTCAAGGAATCAAGCTTTCACGCATCGTTGGGCTCCAAAGTGACCTCGCGCTCGCGCTCGCTGCGCATCCGATTCGAATCGAGGCTCCAATCCCTGGAAAATCACTCGTTGGAATCGAAGTTCCTAACAAGACTATCGCTACAGTTGCTCTTCGCACGATCCTTGAGGCGAAGTCCTTCAAGAAAAGCGATGCTGAGCTCACGTTCGCGCTTGGTATGGATGTTGGAGGTAAGTCATGGGTGACGGGATTGGAGAAAACACCTCACTTGCTAGTCGCCGGTGCCACAGGATCTGGTAAGTCTGTTTGTTTGAACAACATCATCGTGAGTTTGCTCTACCAACACGGCCCAGACTCGCTAAAGCTGATACTCGTTGACCCTAAGCGTGTTGAGCTTCCTGCATACAAAGGAATCCCCCACTTGCTTGTCCCGCCTATCACTAAGTCCGACGATGCTATCAACGCGTTGAAGTGGACAGTAAGAGAGATGGAAAGACGGCTCGATGTTCTAAGCGCTGCCGGTGCTCGAAACATTGCCGGATACAACAAGAAGTCCCCAGAGCAAATGCCGTATATCGTCTTTGTTATCGATGAGTTGGCCGACTTGATGGCAACAGGATCACGAGAAGTAGAGTCGCTGATCGTACGAATCGCACAAATGGCACGTGCCGTTGGAATCCACTTGATCCTTGCAACACAGCGACCATCTGTAGACGTGATTACAGGAACTATCAAGGCCAACGTTCCAACACGTATCGCGTTCGCGGTTGCATCGCAGACTGACTCACGAACAATTCTTGATCACGGTGGAGCAGAGAAGCTATTGGGTCGTGGAGATATGCTCTTCATGAGTCCAAACCTAGCAAAGGCTCGCAGAATGCAAGGAGCGTTCTTGTCAGATAAGGAAATCAAGAATGTGGTGGACGCACTTAAGGCGGAAGAGGCTCCTGACTACAATTACGATGTTACAGAGAATCAAAAAGGCAGTAGCACCGAGTTCGGAAAGGCTGACGACGACGATCCGTTGATGGAAGATGCTGTAGAGGCGATCCTGGCGGCCGGCAAAGCGTCGACCTCCCTATTACAGCGACGACTCAAGATCGGTTACTCTCGCGCCGCTCGCATCATGGACATGTTGGAGGATCGAGACGTGATTGGACCTCAGCAAGGATCAAAACCAAGAGAAGTCTTGATTGAATCCATCAGCGAACTCTATGATGATGGAAGTTCAGATGACGAGTACGAGGATGAGCCGGATGAGGATGAAACCGTAGAGGAAGAATACGAAGAAGACACGGATGACGAGGCGGAAGATGATGTAGATGAGGATATCGAAGAAGACACAGAGGAGGAATACGAAGAGGAGGAGGACGACCAGCGAGAATAGTATGGCGTTCCTAATACGCCAGCTGGACACTCAGAGTATTGGGGCGAAGCTGCGGTCGCTTAGAAAGCGGCAGGGCATATCGCTGCAAATGGTGTCCGAGCAAACGCATATTCACAAGAAGTATCTGGAGGCGTTTGAAAAAGATGCGTATCACGAGTTACCCGACCCCCTCTACGCTCGACATTTCCTGAAGCAATTCGTAGAAGTGCTTCATGGAGACCCAAAGTACTTCCTTGCGAGGTACGACGAGGAGTGTGGTTCCTGTCCGGCCGATGTAACCCAGCTAAAAATCCCACGGCAGCGTATTGGACGGAAGTCTTTGCTGCAAGTGCGATCGATAATGGGTAAACTCGGCATAGCGGCACTCGCACTGCTATTGCTCGTATACATTGGCATGCAGATCCACACATTACTTTCACCCCCAAACCTGATTGTCGATGACCCCCACGACGACATTCAGACTACAACCGCTTCACTTCCGGTATCGGGTCAGACCGATGCGGAGGTGAGCATCAAAGTTAACAGCGAACCGATTCTCACAGACCCCACAGGACGGTTCACGACACATGTAACGCTCACACGTGGGCTAAATATCATTACGATAGAAGCTCAAAAGAAATACGGCCAACCAAACATCGTTCGGCGCACTGTCTTCTTGGAAGATTTGGGCGGAATGAGGTAAGATGGCGAAAACGACCTCCCCTTTAACTGACAAAAACAAGAATATGGCTACAGCAAGTAAAGATAAGGCGGAGACAAACGCAAAAATGAAAGCAGCAGAGGAAGCGCTCGCTCAAATCCGTGAAAGATTTGGTGACGGGAGCATCATGAGGCTTGGGGACGCACGCACAACGCAAATCGATTCAATAACAACCGGTTGTTTGAGTATCGACCTCGCGCTTGGAGTCGGCGGAGTTCCACGAGGACGAATCATTGAGATTTACGGGCCAGAGTCATCTGGAAAGACTACGCTCGCACAGCACATTGTTGCAGAAACTCAGAAGCTTGGAGGCATTGCAGCATTCGTGGACGCCGAGCACGCTCTGGATCCCGACTACGCAAAGAAGATTGGTGTGAACATCGACGAGATGTTGATCTCGCAACCAGACACTGGTGAGCAGGCACTCGAGATTGTAGAAACGCTCGTTCGCTCCAACGCCGTTGACGTTATCGTCGTCGACTCCGTTGCAGCTTTGACTCCAAAGGCGGAGATCGAGGGTGACATGGGACAAAGTCACATGGGATTGCAGGCGCGACTGATGAGTCAGGCGCTGCGAAAGCTCACTTCCATCGTGGCGAAGAGTAATACTACTGTTATCTTCATTAACCAGATACGAATGAAGATCGGTGTGATGTTCGGTAACCCTGAAACGACACCTGGTGGAAATGCTCTGAAGTTTTACTGTTCGATTCGCATCGAGGTGCGACGTGCAGCGCAAATCAAGAAGGCAGAGAAGATTATTGGTAACCGTGTTCGCTGTAAGATCGTAAAGAACAAGGTCGCGCCTCCGTTTAGAACCTGTGAGTTCGACATCATGTACAACGAAGGTATATCGGTCGCCGGCGACCTTCTAGATGTTGGCCTGCAGTTTGGATCGTTGAAGAAGAATGGAAACACATACACATTCGGTGACGATCGACTCGGAGTTGGTCGAGAGAATGCTCGACAGTTCCTGCGAAATGATCCGAAACTACTGGCAACAGTAAGAAAGGCTACAGAGAAAGCAATAGAGGATCACATCGAAGAATAAAACAAAACCTCCCCATAACGGGGAGGTTTTTGGTTGACATAGGAGGTTTTACTTGTTATGTTCGTGGCCTAGGAGGGTCTAATGCAACCCATAAATTGGATTCGAGAAAAGCTAGCGCTCGGAATGTGTGCGCTAATCACCCTTGTGTTCGTGTTGTTCGTGTTCCTGACCGGTTGGCTCTACGAGCCGATCCACAGGAGGTTCATGAATGGCATGGATTCCCCGTACGCATACATCTCGACCTGTTACCACGAAGTCGTGGTGCTGGTCTGCTACAGGTGGATCGCAGGGATGAAGTTTGAGCACGATGGCATGTGGATTCCAGAGCTGTACGACGGCAAGTACGTGATGTTCGTGCCGGGAGGTCACTCACCCGACCTACTGATGATCCCGTACTACTACGTGGTTTGCACGTACCTCTCGAGAAGGCTGCTCGTGACCACGAAGCCGCCCAACCCAGACAACCCGGACCACAAGACTGAGCTGTTCGCGATGGTGCTCGGTTGGATCCGATGCCACATCCCGTTGCCTCGTGGCTCGAAGATGGCGCACGAAGAGCTCGCCGCGCTCATCAAGAGTGCGATCGAGACCTATGCACGGTTCCCGAGAGCGCTCACGATGTACACCGACGGCAGCCGGCCCAAGCAAGGTCTGGTCGCGGCTCAGCGAGTGCGATACTCCGAGATGCTCCGAGACCAGTACGGGATCGAAGACGACCTGTCCTGGCTCAAGCTCTCGCTCTTCCCACAGATGCGTGGCTTCATCGCCACCATCGACGCGATGCCGGACGAAGGACGCGTTGTATTCCTGTTCGCAGGGCTCAACAAGGCGATCTGGAGCTTCTGGGAGTCGAGCAAGCTGATCGACTCGACCTTCCGGTTCTACTTCATCGAAGAAGAACTGTCTGAGCTCAAGCGTAGAGCTGACGAGGATCAGAAAGACTGGGAGCGGCGCATCACGCTACTGCTGATCGGCCACTGGAAGGACTACAACAAGCGAATGGCCGCCTGGCAACAAGCCTAGCCCGCCATTGCGTAACAAAAACCCGGCCGATTCTCGGCCGGGACATTTTTTTTCTAATTTACTCGCTCGGAATATTCGCAAGTGTCTGAGTTCACAAGGATCTTGTCTCCTGTCTTGATGAACGAAGGCACTCGAACCTCTAATCCGTTCTCCATGGTGGAGTTCTTCATGACATTTCCAGATGCCGTATCGCCCTTCACTGCAGGCTCAGCGTATCCAACCTCGAACTCAATCTTCTTTGGAAGTTCAACTGCAACCGCTTTCTCATCATTCTGAGAAACGATCACCTGCAAACCTTCTTTCAGGTACTTGGCATCGTCGCCAATCAAATCCTTATCGACACCAACTTGTTCGTAGCTGACCATGTCCATGAACGTATGGGCCAAATCATCTGAGAACAAGTAGGTCATGTTCTTTTTGCTGACATCAACGAACACTAATGTCTCACTCGACTTGAAAGTGTTCTCTACCACCTTCCCTGTGTTGATGTTCTTGAGTTTGATGCGTGTAAACGCAGAACCTTTCCCTGGGCTCACGTGTTGGAACTCTGATATCAGCCAAAGGTGACTCTTCCAGTCTACAACCATCCCTTTCTTGATCTCTGATACGTTTGCCATACTAAAATAGGTTATTTGTACTAAACAGGATGACGTCATCCAAACTCTTTGCACCGGTCATCACCATGATAAGCCGGTCCAGACCAAGCGCGATACCAAACATCGGCTGATCAATCTTCTCGAGTGCAGCAATTAGCTCGTCGTCGATCGGAAACTCTCGTTTTCCGAGTTTACGCCGCTCCTCAAGCTCTACCTCGAATCGCGATCTCTGCTCTACAGCATCGGTGAGCTCACCATATGCGTTACAAAGTTCGACCCCGCTGATATAGATCTCGAAACGCTCAGCAAAGCCGTCATCGTTTATCTTTGCTAACGTTGCTTCATGTCGCGGGTAGTATGCCACAATAACCGGGTTTGGCAAGGAATCGATGTGTTTTTGGACGAGGTTGAGGAATAATCGTTGGAACAGATCCGATATCGTATCGCTTGGATCGAAATCAAGATCGTGAGCTTTTAAAGCGCCCTGATAAAGCTCGACACTCGGCTCACCCAACGATTCAATCCCACAATGTTCTCTAAACAGCTCCTCAACAGTAACGATCCGCCATGGCTTAAGCTCGTATTCAAATGAGTTCGCTACATATTCAATGAACTTCTTGGTTTCTTCGATCCCTTCCTTGAAACTCGAGCCTAAGCGGTACCACTCCAACATCGTAAACTCGGCACTATGTAGGCTATCGAGTGGTTCACCATTGCGAAACACACGTGCAATCTCGAAAACCTTGGAAATCTCTGGCGACACCAGTTTCTTGAGTGCATATTCAGGACTCGTGATCATAGCGCCGTCGAGCTTGCGCCCTTCGAGCGTCGTAACCGAGGTTTCCAAGTGCGAAAGCGTCGGCTCGATATCTGGCGACCTCACAAATCGCGGTGTCTCGACCTCCAAGTACTCTCGATCAACAAAAAACTGACGAACAACACTGTTCATCTTCGCTCGATTCTCAATATTGAGCTTTCGATCGGGAATCTGACTTCATTTTACAAAAAGACACGAGTCAAGCTCGCGTCTTTTATCCTATTTAATCTCGAACGGTAGCAATGCCATGATCCGAGCTCGCTTGATTGCACTTGCAATCGCGCGCTGCTGCTTAGAAGAAACTCCTGAGCGCAGTCGGGGCACAATCTTTCCGTAACTTGAGAGGAATCGGCGGAGCAAGTTTACGTCCTTGTAGTCAATCTCGTTAGGAGGTGGACATGTGAACGGCTTGCGGTTCGCCTTATTATTTCTTGGTCGCATAGTTTAGAATGGAATATCCTCTACCTGTATCTCATCAATCGGTGCAGGCGTTGGTGCTGGCATTGTTGCCGGCGCACCCGCGCTAGCTGCGCTAAAGCTTTCTCCTCCACCAGATGCTGGTGCACCTGACTTGTCGAGCATGATCATGTTATCTGCAACAATCTCTGTCGACTTTCGCTTATTTCCGTCCTGTCCTTCCCACTCTCGTGTTTGCAATCGTCCTTCTAGGAAAACCTTTCGGCCTTTTCCAAGGTACTGTGAGCAAATGTCTGCAAGCTTTCCCCAGGCTACCACGTTGTGGAATTCTACCTGTTCCTGCTTTGCACCACTCGCATCCTTGAACTGACGATTTGTTGCAACACCAAAGTTTACAACGGACTGACCAGATGCAGTTGTTCGCAACTCGGGGTCTCGTGTGAGGTTCCCGATAATCTGTGCACGGTTGAGACTATACATATTGTAGAAGTTTGTTTTAGTAGTTTACGCTTTGTCGATGTCTGACTCGAGAATCTTGTCGAGCTTCTTTTCTAGTTGCTCGTCAGTCACAGAAGCATCTTCTGTCTTCTTTTTTGCTTCTTCCTCTGTCATCTCCTTCTTCTTAGGAGCCGCGTCCTTCTTAGCGGGACGTCGCTTTCGTGTTGTGTCTGGTACCTCGTACTCAACAAGTTCGACTTTCTTCTTTTCCGCTCCATCGATCGCTGATGTGATCATGTGGCGTAAGACGTCGTTTGAGTGACGGAGCTCCTCGTCGAATGCCTGAACCTGATCAGGTGCTGACGCGAAACATGCAAGGACATAATGTCCATAGCGTACACCCTCGATAGGGTACGCGAGCTTCTTCTTTCCGAGAGACTCGTCTCGGACACACTCCTCACCATACTTGGCGATAAGTGCGGTTACTTCATCCTTTGCCTTAGCGACCTCCTCGTCGGTCTTTGTAGCAGGGATGATGTACAGTAGTTCGTACTTCATGTGTATTATATTTACGTCCAACGAGCTCCCCCGCTGGAAACCTCGCAACGCGAGATTATGGACTAATTGAGTAGGTCGATATTAGCCCAGAACCACCCATTTGTCAATGCATGGCCAAGGTTAGCCAATTAGGGTTGACAAAAGCGGTTTTTCGTGCTATATTGCGCGGTCCACCAATATAGAAAGGGACATGAGAAATGAGCGAGAAGAAAGAAAAGGTCGTGATCGTAGCCACGTGGGGCATGATCGGAGTAGCCTTTCGCGGCGGCATGGAAGAGATCTCCGTCAGCTACAATCCCGAGCTCGAAGGAGACGAGTTCACCGCGCACTTCGTTACGAGCATGCGTGGCAGCATGAATGATCGCGGCGGCTTGGAGATGATCGAGCACGTCATGATCGGCAGCGAGATCGGTCAGGCGCACTTCATCTTCCTGCTGAGCGCTCTCCAGGCGCTCGGCCTGAAGG
>JABIWD010000034.1 GCA_018701105.1 Candidatus Uhrbacteria bacterium
AGAATTTTCAGAGGCATTGAGTCTTCCGATCGCCAAGGTAATGCAGGAGCTCATGCGTGCGGGTATCCTAGCGTCACTAAACGAGCAAATTGATTTTGACACAGCGGCAATTATTGCTGAAGACCTCGGATTCATCGCTGAGCGAAAAGAGGGAACAGAAGAGGATGTAGCTGACGAGGGGGTTGATAGACTCGCGGAGGTGTTAGCAGCTGAAGACAAGAAGGATCTGTTGGACCGTCCACCGGTTATCGTTGTGATGGGACACGTTGATCACGGAAAAACACTTTTGCTAGACTCCATTCGATCTACAAATATCGTTGATACTGAGTCTGGTGGAATTACACAGCATATCGGTGCCTATCAGGTTTTGCGAAAGGGCCGAGACATGACATTTATCGATACGCCTGGACATGAAGCCTTCACAGTGATGCGATCGCGTGGTGCGAAGGTTGCTGACATGGCTATTTTGGTAGTTGCTGCTGACGACGGAGTACAACCTCAGACTCGCGAGGCAATCGACATCGTTAAAGCGGCGAAACTTCCTTTCGTTGTAGCGATTAACAAGATTGATAAACCTGAAGCGAATTTAGATAAGATTCGAAACCAGCTTTCTGAACTCGGTTTGATTTCAGAGGAATGGGGAGGAGATACTGTGATGGTTGGAGTGTCTGCAAAGACTGGCGAGAACATTGACCAGCTTTTGGACATGCTTCTACTCGTTGCTGACATTGAAAAAGCGAAGATCGTAGCAAATCCAAAGCGTCGTGCTATTGGAACGATTATTGAGTCCCACGTTGATAAAGGGCAGGGTCCTGTAGCTACCGTATTGGTGCAGACCGGATCTCTTTCAACCGGAGACGTGCTTGGTGTCCGTGGAGTGAACTACGGTCGAGTGCGTGCCATGAAGACTTGGGATGGGCAGGATACAAAAAAGGCTGCCCCGTCGACTCCGGTTCGAATTTTAGGATTCAAATCAGCACCTTCCATCGGGGATATTCTGGAAGTTCCAGTGAAGGCAAAAGATTTACAAAAATTGAAGGCTCAGCCATCACGCAAGGTTGGTGTGCAGGAGATGACTGTTCGTAAAACTAAGGCTGTTCAGGATGGTGAAGAAGATAGCGGTGACGAACAGAAAGTTATTTTAAACCTTATTATCCGATCAGACGTTTTAGGTTCGCTTGAGGCATTGCTTGGAATGATCGAAAAGATCGATAACCCTCACGTCGGTGTGAAGGTTGTGTCTAAGGGTCTTGGAACGATCAACGAATCAGATGTGTTGTCCGCTGAGGCGACAGATGCAATGCTTATTGCCTTTGGTGTTAAGCCCTCGTCTGCTGCGTCTCGGTTAGCACGTGATAAAAACGTTGATATTCATGAGTACAAGGTGATCTACAAGCTATTCGAAGAAGTTGTAGAAAAGTTGAAGATTTTGATTCCTGCTGAGAAGGTTTACACAGAGCTCGGATCAGTAAAGGTGCTCGCTATCTTCCAAAAGCTCGTTAAGGGAATGGTTGTGGGTGGTGCTGTAAGTAAAGGGTCTGTTGCCGTCGGTGCTACTGCTCGTGTCGTGCGAGACGATGTAGTTATTGCCGAAGGACGGATCAACTCTCTTCAAGCCGGAAAGGTAGACGTGAAGGATGTGCTGGAAGGTCAGCAATGTGGAATCGGGTTTACCGGAAAGGCAAAGATCGAAGAGGGAGATGTACTTGAAATCTATACTGAGGAAGAACACGCTCGTACACTGGAAGTCCCAGGAGCGTAGAGTTATAGCAAAAGTATAAAAGAAAGAGAGCCTGCGTGGGCTCTTTTTTCTTATAAGCAGCAGCCCCGCACCTCGAGTGAGGAGCGGGGCACGAGCGTGAATTACGCAGGTCTGGGAATTGTTGTCTCTCGGGTGGGCTCTTCGTCGTCGACAGTGAAAGAGTTGGGAAGAATGAGCGGATGTACTGTGTCTCGGTATGCGATTTCGTCGTTTGCCTTATTGCGCCATCCCCAGCCCCACTGGTGAATGAAATTCACACATTCGGGAGTTTTCATATCAATACCCATATCGATGAGGTCACGATTGCGTCCAAATTGGATCAGCGGACAGCGTCGCCCCCCCCATTTTGAAAAATGTAGGAATGCGGATGAGCCTTCCTTGAATGCGCAAGATGGTGATTCGCCTACTGCCTTGAAGTTCGTGGATTGGGACGATTGTCTCGAGTCCTGGTTTGTTTGACCAGCACGATTCAATTCCGCTCATTCCCGATAGACCGTCTTTGAAGCACGCCTTCTCTACAGCAAGCACATCTTCCGGATCCAGTCCGTTGATGGTTTTTGGAAGTGCGTACAGGGCGATACCGGGCAGTCTCGGTCCCCATGCTGCCGTCATGGTAGCGAGCTTCAAGAGGTCGTAACGCGGATCGTGCCAACAAGGTTTCAGACCGGAAGTGGTCATGACAATACTCTTTGAAATTTGTGGAGGAACGTATGGGACCTGTCTTTTTAGACCGCCTTTTTCTACCAATATTCGGCAACTTTGTCAATCCATCATCCGCTTGTTACAATGCCACAGCTATAGGGTCCTCATCGACTCAACGACTTAGCCACTTAATGACTTAATAACTTTATATGGATCTTACAGCTGACTCTTTTGACGCAACTGTTTTGCAAGCACAGAATGTTGTTCTGGTAGACTTCTGGGCTCCATGGTGTGGTCCTTGTAAGGTTATGAGTCCTGTCGTGGATGAGCTTGCGAGTGAAATGGATGGAGTTACGATCGGAAAGGTTAACGTTGACGACAACGCTGAATTGGCGCGACAGTTTAACGTTCTATCTATCCCAACTTTTATTGTTTTCAAATCAGGACAGGTTGTTGAGCAGTTTTCAGGATCGATGAGTAAAGACGCGCTAAAAGAAAAGCTTGAAAAGCACGCAGCGTAAATTTATATGGAAGAACGCAACGTCATAATTATTGGGTCTGGTCCTGCTGGGTACACAGCGGCGATTTATTGTGGTCGTGCTGACATGAAGCCTTTGATGATCGCAGGGCAACAGCCTGGTGGTCAGCTTATGTTGACGAGCGACGTCGAGAATTGGCCCGGCGAGCCTGACGGAGTGCTCGGACCGGATCTTATGGAGCGCTTGAAGAAGCAGGCTTTGAAATTCGACACAGAAATGGTCGATGACTTGGTAACGGAAGTTGATTTTTCGTCATCACCGTTTATAGTTAAGACCGCAGATAAAGAGTTTTCTGCAAAAGCTGTGATTATCGCTACAGGAGCGAGTGCTATGTGGTTGAATATTCCGGGAGAGGATCGATTACAGGGTAAGGGAGTATCTGCGTGTGCTACTTGTGACGGATTTTTCTTCCGCGATAAGCATGTAGTTGTGATCGGTGGAGGTGACTCGGCTGCTGAGGAAGCTACGTTCCTTACGAAGTTCGCGTCAAAGGTTACGCTGCTCGTAAGGCGTGGCGAAATGCGAGCTTCCAAGATCATGCAGAAACGCGTGATGGATAACGAGAAGATTGAAGTACTCTTTAATACTGAAGCCGTTGAGCTTTTGGGAGAGGAAAGAGTGCAAGGAGTGAAGATCAAAAATAACGAAACCGGAGATGAGTCTACACTCGACGTCGAAGGATATTTCGCGGCGATCGGACATAAACCGACAACGGAATTGTTTAAAGATATTTTGGAACTTGATCCGAAGGGTTACATTAAGCACGCGCCTGATTCTACAAAGACAAACATCGAAGGGGTGTTCGCTGCAGGTGATGTAGTTGATCCATGGTATCGCCAAGCGATTACGGCTGCGGGACTCGGATGTATGGCAGCGCTTGAGGCTGAACGTTACTTGGCTGCAAAAGAATAGAAATAACATGAAATAGAAAAAGAGAGCCGCGTAAATCGCGGTTCTTTTTGATTCTTACCGGTGATTCTGTAGTTATTGGTCAACCAAATATACTGCGTGGTAATATGAATTCATATGAAAAATCCATTTGAAAATGCACTAAACCAAATCCGTCGTGCAGCCGATGTCACTGATGTGAAGGCTGATGTGATTTCTATCCTTTCGCATCCTATGCGTGAAGTTCGTGTGTCTATCCCGCTTAAGCGTGACGATGGATCGCTCGAGATGATCGAAGGTTTCCGCGTTCAGCACAATAATTGGCGTGGTCCGTTTAAGGGAGGTATTCGGTATCATCAGGACGTTGATATTCATGAAGTGAAGGCGCTTGCTACATGGATGACGTTTAAAACTGCTATCGCGGGCATTCCAATGGGTGGTGGAAAGGGCGGAGTAACGTTTAATCCGAAAGAATATTCGCAAGCGGAGATCGAGCGCGTTACCCGAGCGTGGGTTCGGGCAATGGACGGAGTGATCGGGCCAACAGTTGATGTTCCGGCACCAGACGTGAATACACGACCACAGGAGATGGTGTGGATTGCAGACGAGTTTGGTAACCCGGCTGTGACAACTGGAAAGCCAATTGAGGCTGGCGGGTCGGAAGGTCGAGGTGAGGCGACAGCGCAAGGAGGTTATTATGTTTTAGATGAGTTGTTTGAGGATCTTTCACTCGAACCCGAGATGAAGACGGTTGCAATTCAAGGGTTCGGAAACGCTGGTCGAACATTCGCACGGATCGCTACTCGTCATGAGTGGAAGGTTATAGCTGTGTCAGACTCTCGAGGTGCAGTCTACAATCCAGAGGGTCTAGATGTTGAGGCTTTAGAGCGTCATAAGGATGAGACTCGATCGGTTGTTGGATTTGAGGGGGCGCAAGAGATGACTAACGAGGCAATCTTGGAGCTTGAGTGCGGACTGCTTGCGCCAGCTGCCCTTGAGAACGTGATTACGCAAGAGAATGCACCTCGTATCCAGGCAAAGGTTGTGTTGGAGCTTGCAAATGGCCCGACTACTCCGGAGGCAGACGACATTTTATTTGAAAAAGGTATTCATGTTGTGCCAGATGTATTGGCAAATGCAGGTGGTGTGACGGTTAGCTATTTTGAGTGGGAGCAGAACATGAAAGATGAGAAGTGGACGGCACCTGACGTTGATGCGAAATTGAAGACCGCTATGGCTGATGCCGCTCGTCAGACTTGGGACCGTGCACGTGAGTATAAAACGGATC
>JABIWD010000009.1 GCA_018701105.1 Candidatus Uhrbacteria bacterium
GATCGGAGCAGGTGCATGGTTCTACAACTACCCCCACCCGCCACCCGGTGTGTATGAGGGCGGTCGCAGGTACTGGTGCGTTAGCGATATTCGATCGGCCGCAAACTAGACGACGAGGTTCGTGCCAGCTGGTGCGGCCTTTTTTATTTGCCCTGTGGATAACTCCTCTAAACATCGACAAATACGCGTATTTACGCTAGAGTGGGCGCATTATGAAGCAGAGCGAGATCCGGAACTTTTGTATTATTGCGCATATCGATCATGGTAAGTCTACTCTTGCTGATCGGTTGCTTGAGATTACCGGAACAGTCGAGAAACGTAAGATGACGACTCAGGTGCTGGACACCATGGAGCTCGAGCAAGAGCGTGGTATCACGATCAAATTGCAGCCAGCTCGTATGACTTACAAAGGTCACACGTTGAATCTGATTGATACCCCTGGTCACGTTGACTTTGCATATGAGGTTTCGCGATCGCTCGCTGCGGTTGAGGGATGTATTTTGCTCGTTGACGCTACTCAGGGAGTGCAGGCTCAGACTCTCGCAAACCTATACATGGCGATGGAGCATGGGCTCGAGGTCATTCCAGTGCTGAACAAGATCGATCTTCCTGCAGCTGACGTCGCATCGCGCACAAAGGAACTCGTGCAGTTACTTGGTTGCGCAGAGGACGAGATCATTTCTGTTTCCGGAAAGACTGGGGAGAATGTGGAGACATTACTCGATGCTGTGATCGAGAAGGTGCCAGCTCCAACTGGCGACGAGTCGAGTGATCCTCGCGCACTTATTTTCGATTCTTTTTATGATGATTATCAGGGGGTCGTTGCTTACGTGCGACTCGTTGACGGTGTATTAAAGAAAGGGCAGACACTACACATGATGGCGACAGACACAGACAGTACAATTACTGAGCTTGGCCACATCTCTCCGGCTCGTATTGCCGATGCTGAGATTACGACGGGTCAAATTGGATTCGTTGTAACAGGAATGAAAGATATTGCCGGTTGTCGCGTTGGAGACACTATGACGCTCAAAGGAGCGCAAGTTGAGTCTCTCGCAGGTTACAAAGAAGCTATTCCGATGTTGTATGCAGGGATATTTCCAAAAGATGGTGGAGATGTAAGTGAGTTACGTGACGCTATGGAGAAACTGCAGCTATCCGACTCCTCGTTAACCGTGGAGCCAGACCAGAGTAATGCGCTTGGAATCGGTTTCCGTGTTGGGTTGCTTGGAATGCTGCATCTCGAGATCGTCCAAGAGCGATTGCTGCGAGAGTCTGGCGTGGACGTGATTGTGACGACTCCGAGTGTTCGATACCGCGTTGCAAAGCGTGATGGAAAAGAGATCGTCATCAAAGGACCTTTGGATCTACCAGAACCTACACACGTTGAGCAAGTGTACGAACCGTGGGCAAAAGTAGATATCGTTGTGCCAACCGATTACGTCGGAGCAGTGATGACATTAGTGCAAGATCGCAAAGGGATCTACACGACGACAGAGTACCTCGACCAGACACGTGCGCTCTTGCATTACGAGATGGCGTTGTCAGCCGTGATCGTTGATTTTTACGATGCACTTAAGACAGTGTCGAGTGGATATGGATCAATGAGTTACGAGACAATCGACGAGCGACCTGCTGATGTTGTGCGGATGGATATTCTCGTCGCGGAGGAACCTGTGGAGGCATTGTCGACACTGGTTTATCGAGAAGAAGCGCATGCTGTCGGGAAGCGGATCATCAAGACGCTCAAAGAAGAGATCCCTCGACAGATGTTTGTGATAAAATTACAAGCGACGGTAGGAGGGGCGATTGTTGCCGGAGACCGTATCTCGGCTATGCGTAAGGATGTTACATCGGGATTGTATGGTGGAGACGTAACTCGAAAGCGCAAATTGTTGGATAAACAAAAGAAGGGAAAGAAGCGAATGGCGGCGCAAGGTGCCGGCAGAGTGGAGATTCCATCTAGTGCATACTTGAAAGTCTTGAAGCGATAAAGTAAGCTGTAAGAGTTATGTATAAAAGTAAATGGTTCAAGCGAGCGTTTGCGTTCGTATCGTTCATCGTTATCATCAGCATGGTGATGTTTACAGTTGCGTTTGGGTTCTAGTCTATGGCAGATAAGACCTGGCTTATAAAAGAGCAGGTTCCAAGTGCAATAGCGGATAAATTTGTAGAGGTGCACCCCATGCTTGTGCAGCTCATGTGGAACAGGGGGATTCAGGATCAAGCCGGGCTTGATCAGTTTTTGAATCCGGATTATGGAGACGACATCCATGATCCTTTTTTGTTCTCTCGAATGCAGGACGTTGTGGAGCGGATCTTCAAAGCACTTGAGGGCGACGATCTGATTATGATTCACGGCGACTATGATGGTGATGGGATTTGTGGGACTGCTGTGATGTTGTCTGCTTTGCGAGAAGTTTGTGAGCGAGGTGGGTTTACCGCGTTCGATGAGGATCGTGTTCAGTGGTACCTGCCAGATCGCGAAGGTGATGGGTATGGTATGAGTTACGGTGCGATTGAGGAGTTTAAAGAAAAGAAGGTGAATCTGATCATCACGGTTGATTGCGGCATCGCAAACACAGACGAGATCGCGAAGGCGTATGAGTATGGGATGGATGTTATCGTTATCGATCATCATCAGATGCCGGATGTTTTGTCGGATAAGGCACTGTTGATTCATCCGTTGGTACCAGGTGAGCAGTATCCATTTAAGAAACTTGCGGCTGTGGGCGTCGCTTTCAAAGTCGCCTGTGGTTTGTACAAGCATGCTCGAGATCGCGGGATCGACATGCCCGAGGGACTTGAGAAGTGGCTGCTCGATCTCGTTGCGATTGCGACGGTAACGGACATGGTTCCGCTTATAGGCGAGAACCGTACGCTCGAAAAATACGGGCTAGTTGTAATGAACAAGACTAAGCGCACGGGGTTGCTCGCACTCATGGAGGCCGCGGGTATCGAGCCTGGGAAGCTCAATACGACTGACATTGGATTCAAGATTGGACCTCGCATCAACGCCGCAGGTCGCATCGCGCACGCAGGGGAGGCGCTAAAAGTGATACTTGAGAATGGTCCTGTTGCTGCAAAGCACCTGGCGAGTCGGTTGAATGAGATCAACAGGGAGCGACAGAAGTTGACCCGTGATGCTACAAAGGTTGCAATGGCGAAGATAGAGGGCGACGAGAAACGGTTTATCGCAGTTGTGGATAACTCTATCCGCATAGGAATAGCGGGCCTCGTTGCAGGTAAGATCGTAAACGAGACCGGCCTGCCGTCTGTCGTGATGACTAAGGTGGGTGAGAACTATGTTGGATCGGGGAGAGGTCCGGGTGGGTTTCACTTTGTTGAGGCGATGGATACTTGTCGCGAGCATATGATTACTGGTGGCGGTCATCCTCAGGCTTGTGGGTTTAAGCTTGAAGAAAAGTCGATCGCATCGTGGGTTGATGCTATGAACGAGCATGCTGTGAAAACGCTTGACCCTGAGCGCGGTCCGGAGCTGCACATAGACTCAGAGCTCGATCTTGCTCTTGCTGATTGGGAACTCGTTGACCTTGTGCAAAAGATGGAGCCCTATGGCGTTGGTAACGAGATGCCAAAGTTTGTCTCGCGTAAGTTGCAGGTTGTTGCAGCAGAGGCCATTGGGAAAACCAAGACACATCTTCGGCTCACGGTTGCAACGGAGGATCGTGTTATGCGACAATGTATAGGATTTGGATACGGTAAGTGGTCCGATCGGTTAACGTTGGGTGACATGGTGGATCTTGTTTACGAGGTTGGTGTAAACGAGTGGAACGGAAATCGTGAACTTCAATTGCAAATAAAAGATATCAAAAAAGTATGAAGGCAGTTTTATACGGAGACGGTGGATCACGAGGAAACCCGGGACCAGCCGCGTCGGGCGTAGTTTTGTTTGACGAGGACGATGAGGTGATCGCTGAAGCGAATCGTTTCCTGGGAACTCAGACAAACAATTACGCGGAATATACAGCGATTATTATCGGCCTTGAGCTTGCGATTGCTCACGACATAGACGAGCTTACGGTTAGACTAGATTCCGAGCTTGCCGTGAAGCAGTTGAAAGGTGAATATAGAGTGAAGAACGAGACGCTTGCTCGCCTGTATCTTCAGGTCATCAATTTGACTCACCAGTTTAAGTCGATTGAGTTTCAACACGTGCGTCGTGAGAAGAACAAACATGCCGATGGACTTGTCAACAAGGCTCTAGATGAGGCCGCTCGATGAGTGGTATAATGAATTAAATGTCACTGTTTGGAAAAAAAGAAGAGCGCTACATTGGCGTAGACGTTGGAGCCGGCGGTATGAAAATCGTCGAGCTTTTGTTTGAGAATGGGCACTATAAGTTGATGACATACGGATCAACATCTCGTAATGCTGATGTTGTCGCAACATCGCTGACCGAAAATCCTGAAGTTGCGGTAAAGCATCTCAAGGAACTCGTTAAAGAGGCGGGTGTAGAGGGGAGGGATGTTATTGCTTCACTACCTGTTCATTCGGTGTTCAGCTCAATCATTGCAATTCCAAAAGTAAAAGACGAGCTCGAGACTCGTTCTCTTGTGGAGCGTCAGGCGGAGAAGTTGCTTCCGCTACCGCTCGCAGAAATGATAATTGATTATCAATTGATTGATGACAAGAAGATTGGCGACGGTAATGACAGCGATGGAGCGGTGACGAAGCAGAAAACATTGGTTGCAGAAAAAAGTGAGGCTACAGGGCGTGCAGATGAGAATGAGCGTGTAATGATCACGGGAGCGCAGAAAACGATGGTGAGCACGTACACTAAGATATTCCAGAACGCCGGGCTAGACCTCATGAGTCTAGAGACAGAACCGTTTGCTTTGATCCGCTCGATGATTGGAGATGACAAGAGCCCCATCATGATTCTGGACTTGGGAGCGTTCCGAACTAACATGACCATTGTGGAAAACGGAATCCCGTTTATCAACCGAAGTATTAAAGTAGGAGGTGGTTCGGTGACTCAGGCGATTGCAACTCAGATGAGCATTAGCATCGAAGAGGCTGAGCAGGTGAAGTACGACCTTCATGCTTCCGGTAGCGCTATACCAAAGGCAGTTGTTGATTTATTCCAGCCAATTGTGCATGAGGTTAACTATGCAATGGAGGTATTTGTAAAATCAGAGATTTCCAAGAATCAACATGTTGAGAAAGTGATACTTACAGGTGGGTCTGCGCTTTTGCCAGGACTTGATCAGTTTTTGACTGAACAGTTGAACGTGCGAACTTTTGTTGGAGACCCGTGGGCGCGTGTGAAGGTTAACCCTGCGTTGCGTCCCGTGCTTGATGAGCTTGGACCCAGGTTTGCTGTTGCGATTGGATTGGCGATGCATTCCAAGAAGAAGGCGTCTAAAGAAAAGATCAAGAAGTAATATGGTAGAGGCATGGAAACAGCGACCCGAGCCTCTTGGCCTACTTGTTCATGATCCCGGTTCTGATCTTCTTTTCGAGAGCGCGGGTGATAAGTCGCACAGGTTCACGACAAGAAATAGCGAAGTGCCGTTGATCACCGTGTTTAGCATACATACACAGGTTCGCCCTTTGGTGGCTGTCTTGTCGCTTGGACGCCGAGTTGGCTGTTGTATTGAGGGTGACGATGATGTCGTGCACGTCGCGCGGAGGATACTGGCGATGTCACCAGGATTGTCGGCGCTACCAGTGGCTGTTTGGAATGGAGAGCAATGGTCGTCTCACGAATTAGAATCCCTAGTATGAACACCCCATATCATATTTGCATACTAGAGGACGATCCATTTTTTGCCGGGTTGTTTGCTCGAAAATTTGAGGCAAGAGGGTGGAAGACGACGGTGATTGAACATGCTGATGACGTTGATCAATGCGTTGAGGCAGGGATGGACGTGCTAGTTATGGATATCGAAAGCAGCGAGGGTGATGGCAGGGAGTTGATTCCACGCATGAAAGCATCGCCAAAAACTGCTACAATGCCAATTATCGTACTTACAAAGGCGTCGGATCGTGCAACCGTCCAGAAGATGATGGGGCACGGAGTTGATGCATACCTGTTGAAAGGGCATTTCGTTCCGAGCGAAGTTGTAGAGAAAGTCCATAGAATACTTGAGAGCAGAGCAGCGTAGAGACTACAGTTGATTCAAAATTATTCAGACCTATGCAACAACCAAGAGGATTAACATTGATGGAGGGCATGATCGTTGGTGGAATCATTGTTATCTTGTTGTTCGCAACTGGTATCTCTGTTTCTGCTGCGCGAGAACGTGTTCGAGACTACAAGCGTCTTGCAGATGTTTCGCGAGTTCAGGCGTCACTCGAGCTATTTTTCAACGAACAAAATACATATCCGGTAACAGAAGAACCTATCGCACTTGGAAGTCAGGGCGCGGGCTGTTTGAGTTCAGACGGTTTTGCACCGACGTGTCCGCCGACAGGACAGATATTCATGAACCCAGTGCCTACTCAGACAAGCATTGGAATCAGCAGTTCTGACTTAAGAGTCTACGCCTATGAAAGCTCTGGAGACTCGTATGTCATCTCTTTCATGGTTGAGCGCGCGATCCCTCAGACGAATATAGACAAAGGACTTGTTTGTGCTCATCCTGGTCAGGCGATAGTGCCGGCACGTAATGGTTCTTGTTCACTTCAGTAGAAGATATAAGCCCGGTTTCACCGGGTTTTTAGTTAGTGCTTATTGTGATAAACTGACCTCATGTTGACGTATTTAACGGCCACAATTGTTGGGTTACTTGCCTCTGGCTTGATTGCCGGAGGAGTTTTTCGTGCGCACGATGAATGGAAGTGGATGAAGAA
>JABIWD010000054.1 GCA_018701105.1 Candidatus Uhrbacteria bacterium
AGTCGTCGCAATAGGTGGAACGGTGGTGTTCGTAGCGTTCCTGCTGATCGGCCTGGCACTCGGGGTCATCTCGGTTGGCGCAACGATCGAAGGAACGCCCGGCCCAGCTATCGGCTCTGCTGTGGCTGCAGTGATATTTGTGGTCGCCGCAATGTGGATTCGAGGAGAAGCCGTTAAGGCAGTGCAATTCTTCCTCGCCGACAAAGACCAGGCTAGGCATAAGTGAGTCAACGCAAACCACCCGCTCTGGGTGAGTTTTTTTACAGCAACCATCCTACCAAGTATAAATACACAGACAAATATGAAGTCTGAGGCCCGAGAAAAGGAGTAGCGACATGCAGACATCAAGTTTCGTAGGTAGAGGTGTGTTCCCGATCGTGCTCACTCAGAGCATCCTGTTCGCCGGAAAGCTGCTCGTTCTCGTAAGCTCACCATTCATGTGGATTGCTGGGTGGATCGTGATGCTGGCGGCAGTCGCAGCGTACCTCGTTCGCGTTGAGTTCGCGGCGAAGGTACTTGAGGAGATCTCGCGTGCGCTCAACGGAGTGGCCGTGGTCACGATGAAGACCGTAGTCAGCGAGATCCGTAGACTCTTGCACTGCTGAGGCGTCAAGGCGCCCACAACGACAAAACCACCCACTCTGGGTGGCGTTTTTTTGTCTTCATGCGATGTCATGGTATATTCCTACCAGGAGGACGAAATGCCAACAAAGCTGCGTAGTATTCGACTTGTTCTGATCTTGAGTGCGTCCGCGCTCGGTCTCTCAGCAATCTCTTTCGTCATGTTCGTAATTGGTGCGCACGACACCGTTTACGCCGAGCTTCCTTGGTTCGGAGCCATCTTCTGTGGAGGCGTAATGCTTCAAGCGATCGCAGAGTTGATCGTGCACGTCCAGATACGACGCGGAGTAATGGCTCGAGTATGAGGCGTTGCTGGCGGCCGCAAGGCGCTTACGTCAAACGAAAACCACCCATCTCTGGGTGGCGTCTTTTTTATCGCTTTGACCATTGTGGGGCCTTTCGGGCCTTCTTTAGTCCTGGCTTCTTTCGTTCCTTCACTCGAGCGTCTCGTGAAAGCAATCCTTCTGCCTTCAATGATGCTCGTAGATCTGCATCGATCTTGATAAGCGCTCGCGCTATTCCAAGTGATACTGAATCAGCTTGCGCTGCAATTCCACCACCGAGTACTCGAACTGATACATCTGCTGTCTCTGCCATTCCTGCAGTTGTAAGAGCCGCCATTACGCGCTGCTGCCATTCTAGTACTGGGAAGTAGTTCTTCATCTCACGTCCGTTGATCTGAAACTGACCCTTTCCTGCTTTGTAAACGCGTACTTGCGCTACAGCACTTTTTCGTCGTCCGAGTCCACGAATGTACTCGCCTTCGAAAGTTATTTTTGAATCAGCCATATTATTTCTTTATCGTCATTCGTTTCATACGCTCTGTTCGAAGTCGGTTCTTTGGAAGCATTCGCAATACTGCTCGCTTCAAAACTTCCGTAGGATCCTTGTCCCATACCTTTCGCAAGGTCTCTTCTTTCAATCCACCTGGGTGACCTGAGTGACGGTAGTAAATCTTTCCGTCCATCTTGTCTCCAGTGATCTTCATCTCTCCAGCGTTCTCGACGTTTACGATGCCACCCATGTCGATGTGAGGCTTGTAATCTGGTCGATCCTTTCCTTGAAGGATGTGTGAAATCTCTGCGGCAATACGACCTGGTGACCGTCCAGCGGCGTCGATCGTATGCGTTGTTCGTGTGATTGCTTCCATATTATACAAATGAGATTTCAACCATAGGAGCTCCGTCACCCTGTCGGGCTCCGAGCTTTGTGATACGCGTGTAACCACCTGGTCGCGTTGCGTACTTTGGTCCTAATACTTCAAGTACTTTGTTCACTGCACCTTCGGTCATCAATGTCTTCATCAACTCCCGTCGTGCATGAATCGTATTCTCTTTACCAGTCGTAATTGCACGTTCAACAATAGGACGAACTACTTTCGCCTTTGTCGCCGTCGTCTTCACAGTCTCGTGCAAAATGATACTTGTCGCGAGATTGCGAAGCATAGCTTCCCGAGGAGCTTTCTTCCGTCCCAATGTTTTTACTGCATTACGATGTCGCATATTCTAGTTTATTCCTCCGATTCTGATAATTCTTCTTCCTCTTCTACCACATCTCCTGAAATTTCACCACCGGCGAGCAATTGGAAATGCTTCATAAGGATCTCCGTGGACGCCTCAACTGCCTCTTGTGCAGTCATGGTCCCGTCTGTCTGGATGTCCATTGAAAGTCGATCGTAGTTCGTAATTTCACCAATTCGCACTGGCTCAACTCGGAACGCTACGCTCTTAACTGGGCTGTAAAGTGCATCCAACTTGATCCACCCTACCTCCTGTTCTTCTTTCTCTCGTTCTTCTACTGGAACATATCCTTGACCCTGTGATGCTAGCGCCTCCATTTCAAACGTCACTTTGTCGTCTGTGATAGTTGCAATAACCTGGTCTGGATTTGCGATCTCAACGTCAGCATTCGCTGCGAAGTCACCAGCTGTTACTACACCTGATCCCTTTTTTGAAAGGCTTAGGCGCACTGGATTCTCACTGTGAACCTTGATGTTCACCTGCTTGAGGTTGAGCGTGAGCTCTACTGCATCTTCCTTCACACCATCTACGGTAGTGAATTCGTGCGATGCACCGGTAATTTTTACAGCGCTGAGTGCGCCACCGGGTAGCGACGTAAGGAGAACGCGACGTAGCGCATTTCCGATTGTCGTTCCGTATCCGTGTTCCATTGGCTCGACTGTGAGAGTGGCCATGTTTGGCTCGTCTCCAGGTGCGTAGCTAATAGTTGACGGAAGAAGCAATGACTTCTGTTCCATAGCAAAGAGCTTTTAACGTGAATAGAACTCAATTATGAGCTTTGTATCGAATGGTTGATTCAAATCATCCCCCTCCGGCTCTGAAAGAACCGTTCCGCTTCCTGCCTTTGCATCCGTCTGTAACCAACTTGGGATTTTTGCCTCTTCTGCGTTCTTCAACAGCTCTGGCATGATTGGCTTTGCCTTCTTTGTTTCCTTGAAAGCAATAACGTCTCCAGGGCGGACAACGTACGAAGGTACGTTTACTGTTGTTCCGTTTACTGTAAAGAACTTGTGTGTAACGAGCTGACGTGACTGCTGACGTGTCTTGGCGAAACCAAGTCGGTGTACAGCATTGTCTAGGCGTAGCTCGAGTGACTGGATGAGCAATTCACCAGTATCACCCTGCTTCTGAATAGCCTTCTCGTAATAGTTTCTAAACTGCTTCTCTCGCAAACCGTAAAGGAGCTTCGCCTTCTGCTTCTCTCGAAGCTGCAATCCGTAAATAGAAACGCGTCCGCGTCTTTGCTTTGGACCATGTACACCCGGACCGTATGGTCGTCGTGACATAACCTTGGCAATAGAAATACTTGGACTCAACGGAATCCCTTCACGACGGCTCAATTTTCCTAGTTTCAACTTCGGCATATTAGAGTCGTCGAGGTTTAGGAGGACGGCAGCCATTGTGTGGTACTGGCGTAATGTCCTTTACTGACAGGATTGAGATTCCAGCTGCGTGCAATGTTCGCACTGCTGAGTCTCGACCTGATCCGATTCCGTTAATAAACACGTTTACTTCCTTCACACCATACGCCGCTGCTTTCTTTACTACATCCTCAGCTACCTGAGACGCTGCAAACGGTGTTGACTTCTTAGGACCCTTGAAGCCCATATGTCCGGAACTCGACCAAGCGATCGCGTTTCCATTCAAGTCTGTGATGGTTAG
>JABIWD010000008.1 GCA_018701105.1 Candidatus Uhrbacteria bacterium
AAAAAACCGCCTTTCGGCGGTAGTTTGGCAGGCGATATACCTAGTTATTTCGATCTTTTCGTCCAGATCTCTCCGATCGTCCATGTTTCGTAGTCATTTAACGACTGTCGTTGGCGAAGCGCGTTCAGGACGAGGAGTCTTAGTGGATCTAAGGCAACGAGTCATGGGCGAGCTGTAGCCAGACAGGGGTTAAATGAAGTAGGGACAACGGTTGGCTGAAGAGATCTCCCTACACCTCAATCATCACAGGGAGGATCATAGGTCGACGCTCAGTTTGTTTGTATAGGAATTTTCCAAGAGCATCTCGCACATTTCCCTTGATGTAATGTGGATCTGCTGCGGATTTAGGATCGCTATCAGCCACAGCTTTTCGGACTACAGTCATTGCAGCACCGATAAGCTTTCGGTTTTCTTTCATGTAAATGAATCCTCGACTCACAAGGTCTGGATTACCGACTAGCTTTCCAGTCTTTTTCTCGATCTGGAAAATCGCTACGATCATTCCGTCCTCTGACATCGCTCGACGATCTCGCAACACAACTTCAGACACATCTCCTACACCTAGTCCGTCAACGAAGACGTAATTTGTAGGTACCTTTTCTTTTGTCATGTTGACGATAGGCTCTCCGGATCGCTTGTCTTTTGACAGAGTGATCACCTGACCATTGTCGGCAACGAGAACGTTCTTTTCTTTCCACCCCATTGAGTAGGCGACCTCTGCGTTTTCACGTAGTAGGAAGTGGTTCCCCTCAATTGGCATGTAGTACGTAGGTTTGAAGAGCGAAAGCATGAGCTTAATATCCTCTTGCTTTGCATGTCCACCTGCGTGAACGTCCATGATGTCTTTATGGATCACAGTTGCTCGTTTGCGGTAGAAAGTATCTTTCAGTCGCTGAACAGAAGCTTCGTTACCTGGAATAACAGAACTTGAGAAGATTACAGTGTCAGTCGGCTTCATGCGGATTGAACGATGTTCATCGGTTGCAATTCGTGAAAGTGCTGCACGTTTTTCTCCCTGAGCTCCAGTACAGATAACTGTAACTTTGTCGTCAGAATAGTTTTTAATTTGATCTGTTGTGATCATTGTTTTGTCGCTCACGTGGATGAATCCAAGTTCTCGAGCGATTTCAACGTTGGCTTTCATCGAGTATCCGTCTAGCGCAACTTTACGCCCTAGAGTTTCTGAGATTTCAATAATCTGCTTCACTCGTGAAAGTAGAGACGCGAAGGTTCCGACGATTACTCGTCCCTTTGCACGCTCCAGAATACCCTTAATTTCCTCACCAATAACACGCTCTGATGTTTGGTGTCCTGGCATGCAGGCATTTGTAGAGTCTCCCATAAGTAGGGCAACTCCAGCTTCACCAACGCGCGCGATCTTGTGGAAATCAGACGGTTCAGTTCCAACAGGGTGGTAATCAAACTTCCAGTCACCGGTGTGACAGATCGTTCCCATAGGAGTTTCGATCACGATTCCGGCTGAGTCTGGAATGTTGTGGTTGATGTGGAAGAAATGAACTTTAAATACACCAAGCTGCAACTCGTCAGCAATTGTAATTTGCTTAAGATTGATTGCAGGAGTTTTAAAGTCTGTCTGACGTTTTTTGATAATTCCAGCTGCAATCGGAAGCGCATATACTGGTGGGTTCCCGATGTTTGGAATAGTGTGGGGGATTGCCCCGATATGGTCGTAGTGACCATGGGTGATAATAACTCCTCGGACATTCTTTTCTTTGCCCTTGAGGTATGTCATGTCTGGGATGATGTAATCAACTCCAGGCATGTTTTCTTCTGGGAACTCGAGTCCCATGTCGATTATAATAATGTCGTTCTTGTACTCAATGAGGGTACAGTTACGACCGACCTCTTCGAGGCCTCCAAGTACAATCACTCGAACAGAATCTCCTGATGGAGTTTTGTACGTTGTTGTTTTCGACTTGGTATGCGGTCGTCCGCTTGAACGCGCAGAAGTTGAGCGAGCGGTAGTTGGACGCTTCGTTGCAGCTTTCGCCTTACTAGTTGTTCCAGCTTTAGCTACGCTGCTTGTTCGAGGTTTTGCTGGGCTACCTGAACTTTTTTTAATATGACGACGATTGCGTGAATTGCTATGCGTCGTGGTACGTCTTTTTTGCACCATATGTGTTGGGGGCCATTGCAAGTACTTGGATCCGGCTCGAATATTATTCATTCGCCTCAGATAGGGCCCTGTCACGGCCGCTATGCGAGTGCCGGTCAAGCGTTGCTCGACCTTCGTTATCTATTGACTTATGAACTAAATAT